>NZ_JBJURM010000004.1:0-320902 GCF_046097995.1 Rhodococcus sp. 5A-K4 | reverse complement strand
TGTTAAGGCGAAAACCTCACGAAAAAGTGTTACGTGAGGTATGTGTTACTCTGCGGTCGCTGTGTGCCAAGCCACAGCGCAAGCGAGCGTGGGGAGATCGAAACGTGAAGAGCAGAGCATGGTGGGCGGCCGGGGTTTCCGTCGCGGCACTGGTCATGGGTGCTGTGACGGCCCCTGCCGCAATGGCGGAGCCGGCGGATTTCTACACGCCGCCGTCGGAGCTTCCGGCAGGTGCCAACGGAGATCTCATCAAGAGTGAGCCGTCACCACTGCTGCTGAGCGTGCCCGGATCGAACGGTGCGTGGCCGGCAACCGCCACCAAGATCATGTACCGAAGCGAGGACGCCAAGGGTGCTCCCGTTGCCGTGACGGGGACCTACCTCGAACCGTCGAACCCGTGGACCGGGCAGGGGGCGCGTCCACTGGTTGCCGCAGCGGTAGGAACGCATGGGCAGGGCGATCAATGCGCACCGTCCAAACTGTTCAACACCGGTATCGAGTACCAGTTCCCGACGGACGTCATGGTCGGCTACGAGTCCATCTGGGTGAACACGTTGCTGCTCAACGGCATCGCCGTCGTAGTCACCGATTACGAAGGCCTCGGAACTCCTGGCGACCACACCTACGTCAACCGTGAAGCCGAAGCGCACGCGGTTCTGGACTCGGTGCGTGCGGCTCAGCAGCTCCCGAACACGAGCATTCCCGCCGACGGCCCCGTCGGACTGTGGGGTTACTCGCAAGGTGGTGGAGCTGCCGCTGCCGCAACGGAATTGAAGCCGTCGTATGCTCCCGAGCTTGACCTCAAGGGCACGTACGCAGGTGCACCGCCCGCCGATCTGGCGGCGACGCTGCAGCAGGTCGACGGCACGTTCCTCACCGGAGTGATCGGCTACGCGCTCAACGGGATCCTTGCGCAGTACCCCGAGGTTCAGCCGCTGCTCGACGCCGAGATCAACGATCGCGGCCGACAGATGTTGGCCGCCACCAAGAACCAGTGCGTCGCCGAAAGTGGATTGCAGTTCGGCTTCCAGCAGTCGTCGAGCTTCACCAATTCCGGTGAATCACTCTCCGCAGTTCTTGCGCGTCTACCCATGGCGCAGGCAATCCTCGACGAGCAGAAGATCGGCAAGCTGACGCCGGAGTCGCCCGTGCTCATTCAGCATGGCCGCTCCGATGACATCGTTCCGTTCGGCCAGGGACAGCAACTGGCCCGTGACTGGTGCGGCAAGGGCGCGACGGTGCAGTTCTCCGTCAACGAACTGCCCCCGATCATTCCGGGCATGGCAATCAATCATGCGACGCCGTACCTGGTGGGTACACCCGAATCCGTCGGGTACATGATCGATCGCTTCAACAACGTCCCGGCACCGTCCAACTGCTGAACGTGAACATCGAAAAGCCCCGGAACACAATCTGTTCCGGGGCTTTTCGTGTGTCGACTAAGCGGTCTTCTCGGCCGAGTTCTCTTCGAGCCGAGGGGGTGCGGAAGCGACCGGCGGATGCTCGCGTCGGCGGCTCTTGAAGAACACCGCGCCACCGATCACCGCGACACCG
This sequence comes from Rhodococcus sp. 5A-K4, assembly GCF_046097995.1. Lineage (NCBI taxonomy): Bacteria > Bacillati > Actinomycetota > Actinomycetes > Mycobacteriales > Nocardiaceae > Rhodococcus > Rhodococcus sp. 5A-K4. The sequence goes on along the minus strand of NZ_JBJURM010000004.1, from coordinate 319,348 downwards.
GTGATGACGAACACGGCGACGCGCTTGCGGCCGCGAGGCTTCTCGGTGCGTTCCGCGGACTTCGTGGGGATAGCCTTTGCGCGCTCGACGCCCTTCTTGGCGAGGACCTTGCCCTGACGACCCAGGAACGACCCGACCTGCCCGGCGCCGCGAGCGACCGATGTGGCGACCACCGCGGCGATACGGCGAGCGTTGTCGGCTGCCTCGGATTCCTTGATACGAGCCGCTGTCTCTTCGAGGTAGGCGGCAGTCTCGTCGAAGGTGTCCTCGACGCGGGCGCGCGCGTGATCGAAGGTGTCGGGCAACTGCGTGCTGAGGGACTCGGTCACTCGTGTCATGACTTCACTTTGCCACAAGGGCTGTACCGGGGTAGGTCGGTCGCAGATCGGACTTACGATGGATGAATGTCGACCTCCCCTGCACGGTCCCGTCGAAGCCCAGGCCGACCTGCGATTACGTCGACAGAGGAGATTCTCGATGCAGCGGAACGGGTGGGTTTGGACCGCCTGACGCGGGCGGAGGTCGCACAGGTCCTGGGCGTTTCCGCTGCGACGATTCGCCATCACGTCGACTCGACCGATCGTCTCTACTCGTTGGCGTGTGCGAGAGCTTTCGGACGTCTGCAATTGGATTCGGATTCGAAGTCCTGGCAGGACTACCTTCGGACGCTAGGTCAGCGGTTCGCTGAACTCGTGACTGCCACGCCTGGGCTCGAGGACTACGTGCTTCGAGGGCCTTACGAAGAGGGCACTCTGGCGCAGTTCGAGCGAATCATGAATGAGGTACTTCTACGGAAGCCTGAATTTGACCGTGCAACAGCACATTTGCTCGGCTCTCGGACACTGATCATGTCGGCGGCACTGCATACACCGGCGCGCAATCGTTACCCGGATTCGCAGTATCCGAAGCCTGAGACTCTCTCGGCTGTTGTTTCCTGGACGCTCGACGCCTTCCTTGTCGGTGCCGAAAAGATGATCGATTCCGGCCTCGTTCCTACGGTCGTTCCAACTCCTGACGCTTCTTGGACTCACATTTCGGATCACTGATGCCCTTCCGGGATAGGAAGGTAAGGCAACCCACATTAATTATTGCTACTGTGGCAATTATGAATAGACACAGGTGGAGGCCAAGATTCCTCGGCGCGGCCGGGGCCGCGTTAGTGCTCGCGCTCGCTGGATGTTCGTCACCGAACACGAACCCGGACGCTGACGGAAGTCCCGCAGCGAGCGGAAGCTATCCGGTGACCGTGAGCACGGAATCCGGAGACGTGATCATCGAGTCGGCACCTGAACGGATCGTGACCTTGGGGAACCCGGCGTTCGAGAACGTCGTGGCGCTGGGATCGCACCCCGTGGCCGCGAGCGTGACCAACATCGACAAGCTTCCCTATCTGGCGGACTACGTGGGAAACGAAGCGCTCGACGAGTCCTTGGCTGACATCTATGCAGGGCAAGTGAATTTCGAGCGGATGCTTGCGGTCGAACCGGATCTCATCATCGCGCCTGCCTGGCCGGTTTTCACCGAGCCCGCCACGTTGGAGCGGCTCCGAACGATCGCTCCCACTTTGATATTTGACATGCAGGACGCAGACAACGATTGGAGAGTCGGCGTTCAGCAGGTCGCGGATGCGATGGGCAAATCCGAGCAGGGTGGCGAGTTGATCACCTCGGCAGTCGACGAATTTACGGGTGTGGCTGAGTCGAACCCAGGACTTGCGAAGCGGCCGTACTCATTCGGGCTCTACTACAAGGAGCAGATTTCGTTGGGATCAGGCGGAAACATACTGCGCCTCTTCGGAATGAAGCCGGCGGAGGACCAAGCCGCGGTGGAATCGACGGGAACTCCGGTGACGTATTCGGGTGAGACCGCGGGTGACGTCGACGGTGAAGCGGTACTTCTGATGCCGTCACCACGGGATTCCATCGCGAACCTCGAACAATCGCCTTTCTGGGAGTCGAATCTGAAATCCCGCGTCGTATGGCTCAGTGATGCGCAGGGTGAGGCGATCAACAATGCGGGTGTACTTGGAAAGACGTGGCTGCCGGGAAACCTGGGTACCGCGTTGGGACAGTTGGGTTAGTCGAGCGTGGACAGGGCGAGAGAATCCCGGTTACCTGCGGGCATGGTCATGACCGTTGCCTCGATTGCTGAGGTTGAACAGCGAACGGACGACACCGTTCGAGTTGTGTTGCAGTCGAGCGAGTTCGGAAACCTGAGCGTTCGTGGGGCGGCGCCGGTGTTCAAGTTGTTCGTGCCTCGGGAGCCGGCGGACGAGATGATGCTCCCCACCTTGGGGTCGGACAAACTCGCGGTTCCCAGTTGGGAGGCCGACCCCCGGCGTCCGATCGGGCGTTCCTACACAGCAATCGATTTCAATCCTGGCGATCGTAGGATCACGTTCGATGTCATAGATCTCGGGAAACCGGATTGGTGGCTCAACCGGACGGGCGTAGGCAGTCGCGTTGGGGTGATCGGATTCAAACACGAACTCGTCCTTGTTCCGGGCGTCACTGACGTCGTTGCAGTCGGCGACAGATCTGCGCGCCCTGCTGTCGGATCCTTGACGAAACTCGCCGAACAAGTCCGAATACACAGTTTCACGGGTCCGTCAGGCGAGCACGGATTCCCTGATATCGAGTGGGTGGACATAGTCGATCGGACCAAGGCGCAGACAGAATCGACAATGTTGTGGATCGGCGGAGAGAAAAGCTGTGTCGCCCGCTTGCGCAACCAAGCGATCGAAAACGGCCTACCGTCGTCCCGGATTGTCGCATTGCCGTACTGGTCGGCGGGGCGAACGCGCGACGAGTTCGATCATGCTCTGTACCGGCTGTACCAACGCGCAGCTGCGGACGGAATCGACATTTCCGATCCGGTCGTTGCCGCCGACATCGAACTGCAGTGACGCATGCCCCGTCGCACGGAATTGGCAGGCTCACATCCGCGAGAACGCCGGCAATGGCACGATGGTGGTGTGACTTCAACTCATCAGACCGCAACCGCAACGCTGCACACGAACCGCGGCGACATCAAGATCGCTCTGTTCGGCAACCATGCGCCGAAGACCGTCGAGAACTTCGTCGGCCTCGCCGACGGCTCGAAGGAGTACACCACCGCAAACGCCGCCGGCACCAAGACCGGCCCGTTCTACGACGGTGCCATCTTCCACCGCGTCATCGACGGCTTCATGATCCAGGGTGGCGACCCCACCGGAACCGGCACCGGCGGCCCGGGCTACAAGTTCGGTGACGAGTTCCACCCGGAACTGCAGTTCGACCGCTCCTACCTGCTGGCCATGGCCAACGCAGGCCCGGGAACCAACGGCTCGCAGTTCTTCATCACCACCGGCCCGACGCCGCACCTGAACCGTCGCCACACCATCTTCGGTGAGGTTCTCGACGACGATTCCAAGAAGGTTGTCGACGCTATCTCCTCCACCGCCGTCGATCGTGGCGATCGTCCGGTCGAGCCCGTCGTGATCAACAGCATCACCATCTCCTGAACAGGTAAAACAAGCAGATGACGAACCCCGGTTGGGGCGGCGGTGCGAGTGAGGGCATCCCGCCCCAACCGCGGTGCGTCCGCCATCCAGATCGACCCACCGCACTTTCCTGCAATCGTTGTGGACGTCCGGCGTGCCCGGACTGCCTCCGCGAGGCGGCGGTGGGATACCAATGCGTTGACTGTGTAGCTGCCGGCCAACGCGATGTCCGCCCCGTTCGGGGCGTCGCCGGAAACACCGTGAGCCCCGCCCGCGCGGTCCCGATCGTGACGTACACCTTGATGGGGCTCAACGTCCTGGCGTTCCTCGCCACCTTCGCGCAGTCGCGAAGCATCATGAACAATCAGGTCGGCTCGTCGATCTTCGCGAACTGGGCACTCAATCCGGGTCTGGTCGCCAGCGGTGACTGGTTCCGGCTCATCGGCTCCGGGTTCTTGCACTTCGGCATCTTGCACCTCGCGGTCAACATGTACGCCCTCTACATCCTGGGGCGCGACACCGAAATCGTGATGGGCCGCTCCCGGTACATCGGCATCTACCTGGTTTCGCTCCTCGGCGGTTCCGCCTCGGTGATGGCGTTCCAGCCGGTGTTCTCCTCGCTCACGGCCCTGTCCTGGACCGCTGGAGCGTCGGGTGCAATCTTCGGCATCATGGGCGCACAGGCCGTCCTTCTACTGCGTTTGCGTCGAAGCCCGGTCCCGATCATCTCGGTGATCGCGATCAATGTGATCATCAGCATTTCGCTGCCCGGGATCTCGTTCTGGGGTCACGCGGGAGGTCTGGTGGCAGGTGCCGCAACGGCCGCTGCATTCCTGTACGCCCCACAGTGGTTGGGCGCCGGTGAGAACCGCGTGAAAGCAGTGCGGATCGGCTGGATCGCTTTTGGTGCCGTCACCGTGGTGACGTTGGGAGTCATCGTGCTCCGCGTCGTCCAACTGCGCGAACAGCTGGGAATCAGCTAGCAAGAATCCTAGGGCCCAGCCGTTCTATGGATCAGCCGCCGATGATGGACTCGCAGGCGAACGTGATCTCGAAGCTCGACGTCTCCATCGGGTTGCCCTTGTCCCGGGCGCCGATTCCCTCGCCCGTCACCACGAAGGTATTGCCGTCCTGCTTGGCACTGGCAGATCCGCCAGGCAGACCCGGCGCGAATCCGGCGGTGTACGGCAGACCGTTCGATCCACCCTCGCTTCCGGCGATTCCAGCAGTCTGAACCGTGCCGGATTCATCGATGATGGCTGAGACGGTCAACATGCCGTAGGTGGCATTTTCCGCGTCGAGCAGTGTCATAACTGTCGTGCCGCCGTCCTTTGCGCACTTCGTCTCGAATTTGGCGTCGAGCGTCTTCCCTCCGACGGTGGCCGAGGATGTAGCGGACGAGGCGCCGGCAGCGCTCTTGTCGGAGTCGGTCTTGTCGGAGTCGCTGCCGCAGGCGGAGGCGAATAGTGCGACCGCCGCGATGGTGGCAGCGACTGCGGTGGAGGACCGGCGGGTCATCGTGGTCCGAACCATCTTCGTCATGTTCTGTCCTTCAAGTCACGCGGTGCGCCCGCACTTGCTCTGGCTATTTCGCCGATAACACTAGCCAGTGACTCGGTGCTCGTAGCGCTAAACCCCCAGCTCAGGCGGGTTTGTCGCCTTCGACTGTTCAGGGACGTTCGTCAGGCTGCTGCGGGTCATTCGCCGGATCGTTGGGAGTAAATGCACATGCAGGGACGGCTTCTGTAGAGATTGTCCACATAGGTTGGGCTCGGTGGTGCTTCTACTGTGGCTTGAGTCACTTCGTAGATAGCAACGCTGACCTTTTCCGAGGAGTACCCCTGCCATGACCTCCACCGATAGCACCACCACTGACGGTGGGGTTGCGCCGAGCGAGATCGAATCTCGCGTGGTGAAGAAGGTAGCGCGCCGGCTGATTCCCTTCCTGATCCTGCTCTATTTCGTGAACTATCTGGATCGTACGAACATCGCCTTCGCGAAGCTCACCATGAGCGCCGACCTCGGGATGACCGAGACGATGTTCGGCCTTGCCTCCGGTCTCTTCTTTGTCGGCTATCTGCTGTTCGAGGTGCCGAGCAACCTGGCCCTGCACCGCTTCGGCGCCCGGCTGTGGATCGCGCGGATCATGCTCACCTGGGGCATCCTCGCCGCTGCGCTGGCATTCGTGCCCAACGTGGGCAGCCTCTATTTCCTCCGCATTCTGCTGGGAATCGCCGAGGCCGGCTTCTTCCCCGGAGTTCTTCTCTACCTGACCTTCTGGTTCCCGAAGAAGTACCGCGTACGCCTGATGGGCTTGTTCCTGCTGACACTTCCGCTCTCGTCGGCGCTCGGTGCCCCGCTCTCGGCTGCCATCATCCAGTACGGCGACGGCCTGTTCGGGTTGGCCGGATGGCGCGTGATGTACCTGATCGAGGGTCTGCCCGCCGTGATCTTGGCGTTTGTCGTCTGGTTCTACCTCACCGACCGTCCCGCCGACGCGAAGTGGTTGACCCTCGAGGAGCGCACCTGGCTGATGAAGTCAATGGCCGACGAGGAGAAAGAACTCGGCGACGCCGGTCACCAGTCGGCCGGCAAAACCCTGCGTGATCCCCGCGTCATCGGTTTCGGTCTGGTCTACTTCGGAATCACGTACGGCCTTTACGCTTTGAGCTTCTTCCTGCCCAGCATCGTCGCGGGATTCAAGCAGACGTTCAACACCGATTTCTCGCTCGTCGAGACAGGCCTGATCGTGGCCGTCCCCTACGCGATCGGCGCTGTCGCGATGGTGCTGTGGAGCCGCCATTCCGACAAGACCGGTGAACGAATGTGGCACGTTGCTGCCCCGACGCTCCTGGGTGCGGTATCCATTCCGATTGCGCTGTATCTGGATTCGCCGTTCACCGTCATGATCGCGGTCTCGCTCACCGCTGTCGGTGTCCTCTGTGCGCTCCCCGTCTTCTGGTACCTGCCCACCACGTTCCTGACGGGTGCCAGCGCGGCCGCGGGTATCGCCATGATCAACTCGATCGGCAATGCGTCGGGCTTCGGTGCTCCGTACCTCACCGGCTGGCTCACCGATGTGACCGGAAATGCCAAGGCAGGCCTGTGGGTGGTGGGCGCCGTGATGCTCTGTGCCGCAATTCTTGTGGTGGCGCTGGCCAAGCGATCGAGCAAGACCGCTCAGATCTGACCGAGTTTCCCCGCACTGGCACGCAGCCGGATCAGGAGCGCAAGATCGAGCGCCTGGTCCGGCTGACGCCACTGGGTGCCGATCAACCGGTCGATCGATTCGAGGCGTTGATACAGAGTGTTGGCGTGAATCGCGAGCGCGGCGGCGGTCGCAGAATGCTTGCAATTGTGTGACAGGTACGACGCGAGGGTGTCCAAGAGCGGAACGCCGCGTCGTTGCTCCTCCTCGAGGAGAGGACCGAGGGACCGCAGCGTCAGCGCTTCGAGTTCTTCGCGGCCGGTGCGGCTGAGGAGAATTCGGTAAATGCCGAGGGAACTTGCCGGTTCCACGTGGGAGGCACGCCCGAGAGTCTCGAGGACGTCGACGGTGTGTTGTGCCTCGACATAGGCTCGCGCCAGACCTTCCGCTCCCACCGCAGGATCGGCGATTCCCACTGTCGGGTTCTCCGCCGGCTGCACCCACGCCGCCGCAACCTCTACTGGTGACATTCCCGGAATCAGAGCGATGACCCGTGAACCATGCTCGGCAACAACAGTTCCTGACGGTAATGCAATTTCCTCGATACTGCGACGCGTACGGTCTACGGCGTCGGCCGGGCGGGCCACCACGACGGTGTACGAGCGGTCGGGGTTGAGTCCGGCCAGGCGGAACTGACCGGTGACTTCGGCCGGCGTCGGCGCTGGCCTGGTGATCAGATCGACCAGAAATGCGTCGCGTGCTCGGCGAGTGGCTTCCCTGGCCGCCCGTTCGCCTACCAGGGCAAGCGCAATGGCCGGGGCTGACCTTTCGAGTGCCAACCTCATGGCGGCGGTGGGTTCATGACGCGAGAGTAGGAACAGAACTCCGAGTTGGTCACCGGCACTGCGTACTTCGGTGGCGAACAGGAACTGCTCACCGACGATGAGCGTCACCTCCTGCTCGCGTCTGTCAGCGGCAAAGATGTCGAAGACCCGATGCACGCTCTCGCTCACCCGTTGCAGTCCCGGTGGGATCTCCGACGTTCCGGTCACGAAAAACACCGGTGAACCCGTCGACGCGGAGGTTTCTTCCACGAGTTCGCGAACACCGCCGCCGCGCAGGACAACTTGTGTGAGCGATCGGTCCCAGGTCAGGGTCTGTTCGAGAAGTGCTGTGCGCTCGGCAAGTTCGGTGTTCGCTGCATTCACTTCTGCAACCGTCGCGCGATAGCGTTCGAGAGAGCGGGCATTCTCGATGGCTACCGAGGCATGAGCTGCGAGGGCGGACAGCAACGCAACTTCCTCGTTGCCGAATCGACGCTCCTGACGCTTGCACGCGCAGAGGGCACCCAGGATCTTGCCGTTCAATGTCAGCGGCACGGCCAACAGGCCGCGCATGTTCTCGGCTCGCGCTGCGTCGTCGGCGGGCCCGATGTGCGCAAACGAGGGATCGTTGCGGTAATCGGGAGACCAAGCAGGAGAGGAGTTCTCGACCACGCGACCGATGAGGCCTTCACGGAACGGAACCGTCAGGCCGAGCAGTTGCGACGTATACGCCCCGCTCGTGACTTCGATGATCAAGATGTCGTCGTGAATGAGAGCAAGGTACGAAAGGTCTACGCCGAGTAGCCGTTTGGCCTGATCCACGATCTCCTGCAGAAGGGCGTGGTGATCGTGCATCGTGGTCAGCAGTGACGCGATATCGTTGAGCGCGCCCAGTTCGGTGGCACGTTGTCGGCGCTGAGCCAGGAGACTTCGCAGTTGGAGTGCGGATCGGGCTTCTCGCTCGATCTCGGCTGCGACCTCGGGGCCTGACCCGGCGGCCAACTGATCGCGGTGTTCGATCAGTTCCTCGGTGGATGCCTCGGCCAGGAGAAGCTGTAGCCAGTTCTCGTGCATCCGCACTCCCTTGTCAGGCCAACTTGTCAGGCCAACGATGAGTATGGAGAGAATGTCCATACGGTTTCCGGTTTCTCGGAGTAAATCTACATGGGGTGGTGTAGCCGCCGTCACTATCGTGGAGGCATGACACTCCTCGAGGCGCTCGGCTCGCAGATCGATGCGGATCGACTGATCACCGACCCCGACATCATGGCGAGCTACATCCACGACGACGCCGAGTGGGCTCCCTACGAGATGCCCGTCGCCGTGGTCCGTCCGCGCACAGCCGAGCAGGTACAGACAGTTGTGCAGGCGTGCATCGCCCACGGTGCGCCCGTCGTCACGCGCGGCGCCGGCACCGGTCTGTCGGGTGGAGCCAACGCAGTCGCCGGCGGCGTCGTGATCGCCTTCGACGCGATGAACGCCATCAAGGAGATCAACACCCTCGAGCGTTTGGCCGTGGTCGAACCCGGAGTGGTCAACGATCACCTCCGCGACGCGTGCGCCGAGCACGGCCTCTGGTATCCGCCCGATCCGGCGAGCGCACCCTGGTCGACGATCGGCGGCAACGTCGCGACCAATGCCGGGGGCCTGTGTTGCGTCAAGTACGGCGTCACCAAGGACTACGTGCTGGGCATGCAGGTGGTTACCGGAACCGGTGAGCTGGTTCGGCTCGGGCGTCGAACTGCCAAGGGAGTGGCTGGGTTTGATCTCTCCGCGCTCATGGTCGGCTCCGAAGGCACTCTCGGGGTGATCACCGAGGTGACCGTCAAGCTACGTCCTCAGCGCGATCCCGAGCGCACCATCGTCGGATACTTCGACTCCATCGTTGCTGCGGGCAAGGCAGTCGAAGCCGTCGCCGCGGACGGTCTCACGCCGTCGGCCCTCGAGTTGATCGATCGACAGTGCCTGCTTGCCGTCGACGCCTGGAAGAACATGGGCCTCTCGGCCGACGCCGAGGTGGTCCTGCTCGGCCGCATCGACACACCTGGTGAGATCGGCGACGCCGAAGCCGAGCGAATGTTGGCCTGTTTCAACCGGTCCGGGGCAACCTGGAGTGCCAGATCCACCGACCAGGAGGAAGCCGACGCCCTGTTCTCCGCCCGGCGTCTGGCGTACCCCGCCCTCGAGCGGCTCGGCCCGGTGCTCACCGAGGACATCTGTGTCCCCAAGGCAGCGGTCCCGGAGATGTTGGCACGGATCGAGGCCATTTCGGCCCGTCACGACACGCACATCGCGAACATCGCGCACGCGGGTGACGGCAACCTGCATCCGCTGCTGATCACGCCACATGACGACGAAGCGGCGCGGAGGCGTGCTCAGGCGGCTTTTGCCGAGATCATCGACAATGCCCTCGAGTTGGGCGGAACCGTCACCGGTGAACACGGCGTCGGCCTACTGAAGATGGGTGGCCTGGCACAGGAACTGTCACCGGCCGTCGTCGCGATGCATCATGCAATCAAGGGCGCACTCGACCCTCACGGAATCATGAACCCGGGCAAGGTGATTTGAAAGGCTGGGTGATCTGAAGGCTGGCTCCGTAACCGAATCGGTTTCCGGGGTTACGCCGTCGAAATGACGAGTTCCTACGCTCGAGTTGAACCGTTTGGCGAACTCGACGTATGGAGTGATTAATGTTCTCTTCCGATTTGACGCTGGCAAGTGTTGTTCCGCGGCGCGTGGACACGGTCGAGGCCGTCCGGGCGGCAATCGCGCTGGACGGCGCCGCGGTCTTCGGTGGGCTGCACACCGAGGAAGATGCCATTGCTTTCGCGTCGAAGTTGCTCGGTGAGAAGTGCATTCGCGTCGGCCGCCAGTTCGAGGCGAGCGCCAAAAGTCAGGATGCCGAAGCCGCTGTCGTCGACACCCAACCGGTGGACGAACGCGGGCGCAAGCGCTCGTTCGGTATCTCCGGCGAGCGGATGACCGCCCACAACGACGGCTTCGCTTTCGGCGATTACGCTCCCGATTACCTGTTTCTGTGGTGCAAGCGCCCGGCGTACCCGAGTGGGGGCGACTCGTTTCTCATCGACGCGGTCAAACTGACGCGATTGCTCGCCTTCGATCCCGCAACAGCGGAGCTGGCCGAATTCTGTTGGAGCACAGACATCGACCATTCGGAACCGAACTTCCCGCAGAACACATTTGCGCCGATCGCCCGGACGGTGCCAAGTGGACGCAACCAGGTTCGGTACCACCCGTACCTCGCGCCGATCGCCGGCGAATCGGAAGAAGCGCAGTGGCCGCTGGTGAAGCAGTGGAGTGAGGCCGTGATTCACGTGCGAGACAGCGGGCCGATGTTCCGTGCCGAAGCCGGCGAGATGATCTGCATCGACAACTACCGGGTGCTTCACGGCCGCGACGGGTACACCGACCCCGGCCGTGAGCTGTACTCGATCTGGGGATGGTCGAGCGACGCAGTCGCGGTGCCGCAGCAGGCTCTCGACATCGTGCAGCCGGACCTCGCGGCGCTGGCTGGGTAACCCCGCGCCTACTTCTCGGGCGGCACCAAACCGTGGACGGTAAGCACGTCCAGGACGTCCTCCGGCGTCGTACCGAGATCCCAGCGTCCGAAGATCAACAGCTTCTCCGTGTCGGTGGGCCGGTCGACGATGTCGATCTCGAGCATCGGCACGCGTCGACCCAGACGCGGGTAGCGGACGAGACGCACGCGGTCGATCTGTTCGCGGGTGAACGTGTGGCGGGCGCGCAATCGCTGCACCGCGATCGACTTGGTTCCTGCGTTGTCGATCACCGCCAGGCGGGGGCGCTGACGCAGGGCGAGGCCGCCCATCACGAACAGCCCGATCACCGCGAGGGCGAGCAGGAAGCGTCCGGCAGGCTCCGTGGGCGCGATTATCGAGGCGATCGCGAGGGCAATTCCGCCGCCGAACATCGCGTAGACAACACCCATCGGAGTGGCCCACGAGACGACCTCTGTGGCGTTGTCACGAGGCTGTGGATGAAATTCATCCTCGAGCATGTGGATAACTTCCTAGGTTGTCCACAGGAGTTATCCACAATGGGGATGAATGACACCCATGTAATTGAAAGACGGTCACGCTCCGAGTCGAATCAGATAATCGCTGGTCAGCGCCATCTCATGGTCATCACAAGGCCCACAACCATGAAGCCGAAGCCGACGAGGAAGTTATAGTTTCCCAAGTCGTTCATCCACGTGATCGAATCCGCGGCCAAGTAGTACACAATCAGCCACGCCAGGCCGAGAAGCATGAATCCGAGCATCACGGAGACGTACAACGTGCTCGATGGACCCATCTTCACCTTCACCGGAGTGCGGTTTGCTGGGTTGACTGTGTAGTCGTTCTTCTTACGGACCTTCGACTTGGGCATGGCGTCCTCGCTCTACGGTGTGACCTGCATGTGTTACCTACACGCTAACGTAGCTGTGTCCAGTTGGTCACCGGCCGACCTGCACAATCCGGGAGGAGCCACGTGTCTTCGGGTGAATCTTCACGAACTGTCTGGCACATCGGTGTACTTGCCGTCTGCCTGGTAGCCGGTCTGATGGTTGCCACGGCGCAGAGATCCGCCGAGGAAAACCAGCTTCAGGTCACCGAAAGCACCAGGCTCTCCGATCTGGTCCGCAGCGCCCAGGCCAATGCCGAAAAAGTTTCGGCCGACCGGGACGAACTTGCCGCTCAGCTCGATTCGTTGCAGGAAGACGCCGCTCGGTCCGACGCCGGCGTGGCCGCCGCTCTCGGTGACATCAAGAACATCTCCGCCGATGCGGGACTGACGGAGATGACCGGCCCCGGCGTCGTGGTCACCATGACGGACGCCCCGCGCAACGCCGAAGGCAAGTATCCGGTCGACGCCACCCCGGACGACCTCGTCGTGCATCAGCAGGACGTCCAGAGCGTGCTGAACGCACTGTGGGCCGGCGGGGCCGAAGCGGTGGGCATGCAGGACCAACGGATCATCAGTACGTCGGCGCCGCGGTGCATCGGAAACACCCTCCTTCTTCACGGCCGTACCTACAGCCCGCCGTACGTGATGAGCGCGATCGGCGATGTTGCGCGCCTCGAGGCGGCACTCGCTGCCGAACCGGGCATTCGGATCTACAAGCAGTACGCGACCCGCTTCGGCCTCGGGTACACGCAGGCGACACCGTCGCAGATCACGGTCCCCGCCTATACCGGCGGATAGCACGGGCGTTTACCCTGCTCTCATGAGGATTCTCGTCGTCGACAACTACGACAGCTTTGTGTTCAACCTGGTGCAGTACCTCGGCCAGCTCGGAACCGAAGCCGTGGTCTGGCGCAACGACGATCCACAACTGACGGCAGACCTCGAGGGTGCAGTAGCGCAGTTCGACGGCATTCTCCTGAGCCCTGGCCCCGGAACTCCGCAGCGCGCGGGAGCGACGATGGATCTGGTGAAGGTCTGCGCCGACACCAAGACCCCGCTGCTCGGCGTCTGCCTCGGACATCAGGCGATCGGCGCGGCTTTCGGCGGAACCGTCGACCGCGCGCCCGAACTGCTTCACGGCAAGACGAGTCTGGTTCACCACAAGGACGTCGGCGTCCTGGCCGGGCTGCCCGATCCGTTCACCGCTACCCGCTACCACTCGCTGACGGTTCTCGAGGACACCATTCCCGAGGAACTCGAGGTGACCGCACACACCGAGAGCGGCGTCGTGATGGCGATGCGTCACCGCGAACTGCCGATTCACGGCGTCCAGTTCCACCCAGAGTCCGTACTCACTCAGGGTGGGCACCGGATGCTCGCGAACTGGCTCGCAGTCTGCGGTGAGGCGCCCCCGGAAGGGCTCGTCGCAGCCCTCGAGGCCGAGGTCGCGTCGGCGCTCGGTGGCGCATTGCCCGCAATTCTCTGACACCTGTCCACAAAAAAGTGCCTCCCGGAAATCTCCGGGAGGCACTTTTTCAGTTTGCTAGCGGCCGGGGATTCCGAGCGCTCCGACGCTGACGGTGATGACCGCGTCCTTGGAGATCTCCGAGCCCGGAGGCTGCGTCTGCGAGACGATCTTGCCCACCATCTCCGGGGTGAGCGTCGTGCTCTGGTTCTGCACCAGCTGCGAAGCAGTTCCCGCCCAGCCGGCTGCGCGAAGCGTGGTCAACGCCTCGGACACCGTCTTGTTGGTCAGATCAGGCATCGCGACCTGGTTGCCGTTGGAAACCCGCAGCGTCACGGTCGAACCCTTGGTGGCCGACGTGCCGCCGGTCGGATCGGTCGAAACGACCTGTCCCTTCGGCAGTCCCGAATCGATCTCCGTGATCTGGACGACGAACCCGGCACCTTCGATGTTGGGCCTCGCCACCTCTTCACGCTGACCGGTCACATCCGGGACCCGAACCTGCTCCGGACCGGTGCCGACGGTGATCGAGACCGCGGAATCGAGAACAACCGACACTCCGACGGCCGGATCCTGATTGACGATCTTGTCGACCTCGGCAATGGTCGACGCGGCCTTGCCGATGGTCGGATCAAGTCGGAGTCCGACGGAGTTGAGCTTCTTCTCGGCGTCGTCCTGGCTCAGGCCGGTCAGGCGAGGGATCGCGACCTGCTCGGGGCCGGTGGACACGTCGATGGTGACGGTGCTCCCCTTCTCGATGCGCACCCCGGCAACCGGACGCGTCGTGATGACGTTTCCCGCAGCGATCACCTTGTCCGTCTTCTGCTGACGCTCCACTTGGAATCCGGCGTTGGTCAGCGTCGCCTCGGCGACATCAGCGGGCTGGTTGGTGAGGTCACCCGGAACGGTCACCATCTCGACCTTCGGCGAGTTCACCCGAATGAGGAAGAACGTCACCAGTCCGATCACCAGAAGCGCCGCGATGCCCATCAGGGCGTAGCGTCCGCCCTTCTTCTTGGCAGGCGGCTCGGCAGCGCGAGTTGTCCGTGCAGGAACCGGCTCGACCGGATCAGGAGCAGTGCGGTAGTTCCCGGTGTCGGAGCCGACGGCGCCGAGGATGGTGGTGCGGTCCTCGTCGTTCATCACCATCGGCGCACTCGGACGCTGACCGCCCAGAACGCGTACCAAGTCGCTGCGCATGTCGCCGGCGCTCTGGTAGCGGTTGGCCGGGTTCTTGCTCATCGCCTTGAGAATGATCGAATCCAGCTCGCGCGGAATGTCGGGATTGATCTCCGACGGCGTCTGCGGATCCTCACGAACATGCTGGTACGCCACGGCGACCGGTGAATCACCCTTGAACGGCGGCTCGCCCGTCAGAATTTCGAACAGCACACAACCGAGCGAGTAGACGTCCGAACGTGCGTCCACCTGCTCACCTCGCGCCTGCTCCGGCGAAAGGTACTGAGCGGTGCCGATCACGGCGGCCGTCTGCGTCATCGGGCTCGACGCGTCGGAAATGGCACGGGCGATACCGAAGTCCATCACCTTCACGGCGCCGGCACGGTTGATCATGATGTTGGCGGGCTTGACGTCGCGGTGCACGATGCCGTTGCGGTGGCTGAAGTCCAAAGCGGCACAGACGTCCGCGATCACTTCCATCGCCTTGCGCGGAGTCATCGGCCCGGTGCTGCGCACGATGTCACGCAACGTGTCGCCGTCGACGTACTCCATGACGATGTACGGCAGCGGTCCGGCGTCGGTCTCGGCTTCACCGGTGTCGTAGACGGCCACGATCGCCGGATGGTTCAGCGCGGCAGCGTTCTGCGCCTCACGACGGAACCGCAAGTAGAACGTGGGATCGCGCGCGAGGTCTGCACGCAGCACCTTGATCGCGACGTCGCGGCTGAGTCGGAGGTCGCGCGCCAGGTGAACCTCGGACATTCCGCCGAAGCCGAGAATCTCACCCAGCTCGTAGCGGGAGGAGAGATTGCGGGGTGTCGTCATTGGTCTTGTCCTAGCGGTTCTTCAGCGTCTCCGGGATCCGCCAACGGCTCAGTGGTCGTTGTGGTCGTCGTTGTCGTCGTGGTGGTGGTTGTGGTCGTCGGAGTTGTTGTTGTCGTGGTCGGAGTTGTCGTGGTGGTTGTCGGCTCGGTCGTGGTTGTCGTCGGCCGAGTCGTCGTTGTTGTCGGCTCGGTGGTCGTCGTCGTCGGCCGAGTCGTCGTCGTGGTGGGCTTGGTCGTCGTGGTGGTCGGCAATGTCGTGGACGTGACGACGGGCGGCGTCGGGTCGCTCGGACCGTCGGTCGCGATCCAGACTCCGCCGATGATCAACGCCAACAAGATCAATCCGCCGCCGGCCCATGCGACGGCCTTCTGCCCACTGGTCATTCCGCCGGCTGCCGCGTCGTCCGCAACAGCTGCGCCCGTCACCGGGCCCGCGTACGTCGGCGGCATGACCTGCGTGGCACCCGTAGCCGGCAACGCGCTCGCGGCACCGGTGGCGAGCAGACCGGGCGGCGGTGGACGCCTCCCTGCCCGAACGGCTGCAACGGCGTCGGCGAACTCACCGCCACTGGCGTAACGGCCGGCCGGATCCTTGGTCAACGTGATGTCGATGAGCTCGCGGATGTTCGCCGGCAGGTCGGCCGGCATCGGCGCCGGGGTTTCCTGCACGTGCTTCATCGCGACGGTCAGCGCGCCGTCACCGGTGAACGGGCGTCGACCCGAAAGTGCTTCGTATCCGACGATTCCCAGCGAGTACACGTCACTCGCCGCGGTCGCGTCCTGACCGAGAGCCTGCTCGGGCGCGATGTACTGGGCGGTGCCCATCACCATTCCCGTACGCGTGACGGGCGAGTTCTCGACGGCCTTGGCGATGCCGAAGTCCGTGATCTTCACCTGGCCCGTCGGCGTGATGAGGATGTTGCCCGGCTTCACGTCGCGGTGCACGACACCGGCGTCGTGTGCGACCTGCAGGGCGCGGCCGGTCTGCTCGAGCATGTCGAGGGCATGCGGAACCGCCAGGCGGCCGACGCGTGCCAGGACGGCGTTGAGCGGCTCACCGTTGACGAGTTCCATCACCAGGTACGCCGTGGAATCGCCCGAGCTGTCACGGGTCTCGCCGTAGTCGTAGATTCCGGCGATACCGGGATGGTTGAGCTGTGCGGTGGTGCGGGCCTCGAAGCGGAAGCGCTCCAAGAACTCCGGATCGGAAGAGAACTCGGACTTGAGTACCTTGACGGCGACGCGACGGTTGAGCCGGGAGTCGGTGGCTTCCCACACCTGACCCATCCCACCGGTGGCGATGAGACGGATCAATCGGTAACGATCGGCGATCAAAGCGCCGTTGTTCAACGCCACGGTTCAGCCCCCTTGGATTCCGGCTGCGATGACTGCACGACCGATCGGCGCAGCAACCGAGCCACCGGTAGCGGCAAGTCCGCGGTCACCACCGTTCTCGACGATGACGGCCACGGCGACCGTCGGATTCTGCGCCGGTGCAAAAGCGATGTACCAGGCGTGCGGCGGAGTTTCCCGCGGGTTCACGCCGTGCTCGGCGGTACCGGTCTTGGACGCGATCTGAACCCCGGGGATCTTGCCGTCGCCGCCGGTGAAGTTCTCCGAGCCGATCATCAGATCAGTCAGCGTTGCGGCCACTGCCGGCGAGATCGCCTGACCCATCGACACCGGTGACGGCGTACTGAGATCGGTCAGATCCGGTGCCTGCAACTGCGAGATCAGGTTGGGCTGCATCCGCACACCGCCGTTGGCGACGGTCGCGGCGATCACTGCATTCTCGAGCGGGGTCACCGCGACGTCGCGCTGGCCGATACTGGTCTGGCCGAGAGCCGCGTCGTCGGAGATGTCGCCGACGGTGCTGTCAGCAACCGGCAGCGGGATCGCCGGAGTGTTGGGCCCGATGCCGAAAGCGCTGGCCTCGTCCTTGATGGCGTCCGCGCCGTCCTTGATGCCCAGTTCGACGAAAGCCGTGTTGCACGAGCGCGCAAACGCGTCGCGCAACGACGCCGTCGGGTTGGGGCCGCAGGTGCTGCCGTTGTAGTTCTCGAGGGTCGTGCTGGTGCCGGGCAGCGTGATCTGCGGAGCCGCGGTCAGCTGGTCGTCCGGCGTCGCACCGTTGCCAAGAGCTGCGGCCGTGGTGAGCACCTTGAACGTCGAGCCGGGTGGGTAGGTCTGCGAGATCGCGCGGTTGACCAGCGGATCGTTGGGATCGGCATTGAGCTCGTCCCACGCCTTCGTGGTTTCGGCGCCGTCGTGGCTGGCAAGCAGGTTCGGGTCGTAGCTCGGCGTGCTGACCATCGTCAGGATGCGTCCGGTGCTCGGCTCGATGGCGACGACGGAACCGGTGTAACCCTTGCTGGTCAGCTGGTCGTACGCCACCTGCTGCATGGCCGGATTGAGCGTCGTGACGACGTTGCCGCCGCGCGGATCGCGTCCGGACACCAGGTCGAAGAAGCGCTGACTGAACAGCCGGTTGTCCGAGCCGTTGAGAATCGGGTCCTCGGTGCGCTCGAGGCCGGCGCTGCCGTACTGCATCGAGTAAAAGCCCGTGACCGGTGCGTACGGGTACGGATTCGGATACTCGCGCAGGTACTTGTACCGGTCGTCGGTGGCGCGGGAGGCGGCAAGCACCTGACCGGAAGCCGAGATCTGACCTCGCTGGCGTGAGTACTCGTCGAGCAGCACCCGCGAGTTGCGCGGGTCGGCTCGCAGGTCGTCAGCCTTGATGACCTGTACGTACGTGGCGTTGGCGAGGAGCGCGACGACCATCACCATGACGGCCATCGCGACGCGGCGCAGTGGAGTGTTCATACGCGCGGCATCATCTCGGTATTGGCGTCAGCGATTGGGGGCGGACCTTTCTTCTTCGTCACTACCGGCGCACGTGCCGCGTCCGAGATCCGGACGAGGATGGCCAGCAGTAGGTAGTTCGCGAGCAGCGACGAGCCGCCGTACGACATGAACGGTGTAGTCAGACCCGTCAGCGGGATCAGCTTGGTGACGCCGCCGACGACGACAAAGATCTGGATCGCGATGGTGAACGACAGACCGGCGGCCAGCAGTTTGCCGAAGCTGTCGCGCACCGCCAACGCCGTACGCAGGCCGCGCACGATCAGAAGCAGGAACAGCATCAGCACAGCGGCCAGGCCGATCAGGCCGAGCTCTTCGCCGATGGTCGCGATGATGAAGTCCGTCTTCGCGAACGGCACCTGGTTGGGCCGGCCACTGCCCAGACCTGTTCCGGCGATACCACCGGTGGCCAGGCCGAACAGCGATTGCGAGATCTGATAACCGGTATTGGCGTAGTCGCCGAGCGGGTCCAGCCAGGTGTCGACGCGAACGCGCACGTGTCCGAACATCTTGTAGGCGAAGAAGAATCCGATGGCGAGCAGTCCGCCGCCGATCACCAGCCAGCCCACACGCTCGGTCGCGATGTAGAGCATCACCAGCACGGTGCTGAAGAGCAGCAACGACGTACCGAGGTCGGTTTCGAAGACGAGCACACCCACCGAGACGATCCAGGCGAGCAGGATCGGGCCCAGGTCGCGGGCACGCGGAAAGTCCATGCCCAGGAAGTGTTTACCGGCCGAGGTGAACAGGTCGCGCTTGGCGACGAGCACTGACGCGAAGAAGATGATGAGCAGGATCTTCGCGAACTCACCTGGCTGAATGCTGAATCCGGGCAGGCGAATCCAGATTTTTGCGCCGTTCACGCTCGAGAACTTCGCCGGCAGGATCGCGGGAATCGCCAGGAACACCAGGCCCGCGAGGCCGAGCGTGTAGCTGAACCGCGCCATCAGGCGGTAGTCCTTCAAGAACACGAGCAGCAACACGAAACCGGTGATCGCCAGTGCTGTCCACATGACCTGCTGGTTCGCATCCGGTGACGGTGCCTCGACGCCGTTGTAGAGCGCTGTCTGTTCGTCGGCGAGGTCGAGTCGGTGGATGAGCACCAACCCCAGGCCGTTGAGCAGGGCGACGATCGGCAGCAGCAGCGGATCGGCGTACGGCGCATACCGTCGAATTGCCAAGTGCGCGATCAGGAACAAGCCCGTGTACGCAAGCGCGTACTTGGCGAGGTCCAGCGTGATCTTCTGTTCCTGGCTCGCCTCGACGAGCAGAAGCGAGACCGTCGTGATGATGACGGCAAAGCCCAGGAGCAGCAGCTCCATGTTTCGACGGGTCGACTGGACCGGCGCCGGGGCAAAACCTCCGGGCGGACTCGGAAAAGCCGTCCCCGCAGCTGCGTTGGACGACATCAGTTGACCGTCCTGCAAGTCTGACCGGGAATGTCGGTCGGCGTAGGCGTAGTCGTGGGTGCAGCCGTAGTCGGTGTGGCCGGCTCAGCGGGCGGCGCAGGAGCCGGAGTGGTCTCCGGTGCAGGCGGGGGAGTGGGCGCGGCCGTCGTTGTCGGAACCGGCTCACAACGAGGAAGCAGATCGCCGCCGATGAGACGGATCATCTGGCTCTGCGCATCTTCACGCTTGCCGGACGGCAGCCCGGCGCGCACCTGCTCCTGCGCAGACGGCTGCAGATCCGTGACCTCGAGGATGTTGCAGTTGCTGGGAATCGCGTCGGGGGAGACGAGGGTCAGGACGTCGTCGTCGCCGACGCAGCCCACCAGATCCGCGTCCTGCAGCGAGTAGCCGAGCACCGAACCGGGGATTCCGCGCAACACCGTCACGCGGCCGTTGTCTTCGCCGACGTAGTAGTTGTTGCGGATGACGGCGCGGCCGATCACTGCGCCGACGCCGACCAGCGCGATCAGCACCACGGCGAGGACCACCCACCACAACCGGTTCCGCTTCTTCTTCGGTTCCGGTTCGGGCTGGGAGACAACTCGCTTGGGCGTCGCGCGCGGCGGACGCATGGCAGCGGCGCGGCCGGCAGCGGTGTTGGGGGGAGGGGCGTCCTCTTCCTCTTCCGTCGACGCGGCGCCCGCGACGATGGGATGTGACTGGCCGTAGTCGAGGTCGATGACATCGGCGACGACGACGGTGACGTTGTCGGGACCGCCGCTGCGCAGCGCCAATTCGATGAGACGATCGGCGCACTGCTCCTGCGAGCCCTCGCGCATCGTGTTCTCGATGGTCTCGTCGCTGACCACGTCGGAGAGGCCGTCGGAGCAGAGCAGGTAACGATCGCCGGCGCGGGCTTCGCGCACGGTGAGCGTCGGCTCGATCTCGTTGCCGGTCAACGCCCGCATGATCAGGGATCGCTGCGGGTGAGTGTGTGCCTGTTCGGCGGTGATCCTGCCCTCGTCGACCAGCGACTGAACGAACGTGTCGTCGCGGGTGATCTGCGTCAGGTGATCGTCACGCAGCAGGTAGGCGCGCGAGTCGCCGATGTGCACGAGGCCGAGCTTGCTGCCGGAGAAGAGGATCGCGGTGAGCGTGGTGCCCATGCCGTCGAGTTCGGGTTCTTCCTCGACGTGATCGGCGATGGAATCGTTGCCCTCGCGGGTGGCTGCCTCGAGCTTGCCGAGCAGATCCTCGCCGGGCTCGTCGTCGTCGAGATGCGCCAGAGCGGCAATCATCAACTGCGACGCGACCTCACCGGCCGCGTGTCCGCCCATGCCGTCGGCCAAGGCCAGCAGGCGTGCACCGGCGTACACGGAATCTTCGTTGTTGGAGCGCACGAGACCGCGGTCGCTGCGCGCCGCGTAGCGGAGAACAAGGGTCACGGGCGTAGCTCGATTACCGTCTTGCCGACGCGAACCGGAGTGCCCAGCGGCACGCGCACCGCAGTGGTGACCTTGGCGCGGTCCAGATAGGTGCCGTTGGTCGAACCGAGATCCTCGACGTACCAATCGGCGCCGCGCTGCGAGAGCCGCGCATGGCGCGTCGACGCGTAATCGTCCGTGAGAACGAGCGTCGAATCATCAGCGCGACCGATCATCACCGGCTGAGAGCCCAGGGTGATGCGGGTGCCGGCGAGGGCGCCCTGCGTGACCACCAGGTACCGAGGCACCTTCGCCTTGCCCAGCGAGGGCAGGACCTTTCCGGCGCGGGTGTACCGCGGCGGAACCCTGACCCCGGAGCCGGCATAGATGTCGGAGCGGAGAGTGCGGAGGACTGCCCAGACGAACAGCCACAGTAGGAGCAGGAAGCCCGCCCGTGTGAGTTGCAGAATCAGGCCCTGCACGGCTGTCCACCTCCTTCTATGGCTCGAGCCCCGCCGCAGCGGGGTTCGAGCATTGTCGACTGGCAGCATCATAGGGGGCTCTGGGCCCCGAAGATCACGATACTGACAGCCGCGTGACGGCGGCGCGCCGACGGACCGCCGAATGTTCGATTGTTATCGGAAAAATCCTGGCGTCCGTTTCTCAGCTCAGAGAATGCGAACCAGAATCTCCGAGTGACCTGCGCGAATGATGTCGCCGTCTGCCAGCTGCCAGTCCTGGACCGGTGCTCCGTTGACGGTGGTGCCGTTCGTGGATCCCAGATCGGACAGCATCGCGGTGCGGCCGTCCCAACGGATGTCGATGTGGCGACGTGAGACGCCGGTGTCCGGGAGGCGGAACTGAGCTTCCTGGCCGCGGCCGATGACATTGCTGCCGTCGCGAAGCTGGAAGTGGCGTCCGCTGCCGTCCTCGAGCTGCAGGGTTGCCGTCAGGCTCTGGGCCGTCGGTGCGTAACCGCCCTGCGGCTGGGCGTAGCCCTGCTGCGGGTAGGCCTGCGTCTGCTCGAAGTTGCCGCCCTGCTCGTAGCCGGCCTGCTCGTACGGCTGCTGTGTGTACGCCTGCTGGTCGTAGCCGCCCTGCTGGTAGCTCTGCTGGTCGTAGCCCGGCTGATCGTAGGACTGGCCGTTGTAGGGCTGCTGGTAACCCTGCTGGTCGTAGCCGCCCTGCTGGTAGCCCTGCTGGTCGTACCCACCCTGGTACGCCTGCTGACCGTAGCCCTGCTGGTCATAGCTCTGCTGGTCGTAGCCGGCCTGCTCGTACGGCTGCTGCTGGTTCGGGTACGCCTGCTGGTCGTAGCCACCCTGCTGCTGGTTGTAGCCCTGCTGGTCGTCGCCCGTGCGGTAACCGTCGCCGCGGTCGTAACCGTTCTGGTACGGCGCTTCCTGGCCTTGCGGAGCGGCGTAACCGCCGTCGTCGTGGGAGTACCCGTTCCGTGCCGGCTGCTGCGGTTCGGGCTGGCGACCCGCCGGTTCGCGGCTTGGTTCGTAGCCTGAGTTCTGCGTCATGGGGCCGGCTCCTGGTTGTGACGGGACTGGATTGGAAACAGGGGGAACAATCGGTGCGGGTCGCTGAGGCGGCCGTTGTGGAGGCCGCGACGAAACCTGCGGAACATGCGACGGCGGCGATGCCTGCTCGGCGTCACCATCCGGGTCGACGGTTCCGCGGGTGCGGAACTGACCGGTGTGGAGCGTAGGCGAAGGCTCGAATGTGACCGAGATGTCGCCGTACGTCTGCCAACCCTGATCGCGGATGAAATCCTGCAGGTGTCGGCTGAAAGCTTTTGTCGTCAGTTCGCGATCTGCTGCCAACTCTTCGTGATCGGAGTTGTTGATGGTGATCACGTAGTTGTTGGGGGCGAGAAGGATTCCGCCGCCGAGGTGCTCGACGCGGTCACGTGCCTCCTGCTGGAGCGCCGCCTCTACTTCCTGCGGCACAACACCACCACCGAAGACCCGCGCGAATGCGTCGCCGACAGCTCCTTGGAGCTTTCGTTCGAAACGCTGCACGATGCCCATCGGGCCCTCCTCTCGCCTCGCATCTACGACAGCAAAATGCTCGGCAAGTAGCGCCGGCACTGCCTTGTCGCGTGTCGTCCAAACTGCTGTACAGGTTCCACGGTACTGTCAAATGTCGCTTCGGCAGTACCTGGCCGCTGTTTCAGCATGGTATCGGTTCTGGGCTTTCGGGTGCTCGGTGTTCATCTATTCGTGCCCTGATCTGCACGAATAGAACTTTCAAAGTTTGTCGTGATAATGTTTCGGCGTTGCTCGGGCGAGTGGCGGAATGGCAGACGCGCTGGCTTCAGGTGCCAGTGTCCTTCGGGACGTGGGGGTTCAAGTCCCCCTTCGCCCACCACAAGACGAGGCCACGAACTCACAAGAGTTGGTGGCCTCGTTTTTTGTTGTCGGCTATCTGGCCGCAGCCTGAATGAAGCTCAGAACGAAGTCCAATGCGGTGCCCGCAAACGGGTTGCCGACTGGTTGAGTGGCCGCGGCGGGCGCAGTGATCTGAGGGTTCATCATCCCTGGCGGCAGTGTGCCGGGTGGGAGATTGATGACGGCGTTGATGTCGTAGATGGTGTTGTCGGGACCGTTGGTCACCGAGAAAGAGATACTGCCGAAGTCGACGACCGGACTATCGGCTGATGCAGTACCGACTGCACTGCCGAAGGTGATCGCGGCAGCGAGTGCGCCGACACCGAGGGCTGCGGTGGTTCGGGACAAACGAGCAGGCGTTGCGGGTCCATTCACAGATGTGCTCCCTTTCGTGGTGACAGCATCCGTGCGCGGGATGCCAAGCAGCCAGGAGATTGCAACCACTATCGAGGAAGATAACGGACATTCACCCCATGGCGGGGTGGTTCGCACGAAGTGTTCCGCGCTTATAGAGCTATCGGACGGGGTTGTCGACGGAGCGCCGGTGCAGGCTTTCACAATGATGTGTTTTGTAGTCACCGCTTTGATCGTGGTTTGCCTACCGTGTGCGGCGGCTGTGAAGGGTATGGCACCAGCGGCATTTTGAGGAACCGGTTGGCGAGGTCAATGAGGACCGCCTCGGCCGACGGCCGGATCTGTGGTCCCACCCACCAGTGCAGGGGTTCGCCTGATGTCCCATTGTCGTACAACTGTTTTCGAGGGCGGGGGCTCGCATTGCTGAACTTCCGGGTCCGATAACCGTCCCTTATGTCAGGCAGCCCGCTGCGCGGGGATCGGCGTCTGCCGATCCCCGATCCGGATACTTCACGAGCTCAATCACCCCTGCCACGATGCTTGACAGCCGCCCTCATCCCGGCGCAAGGCGTTGTACCAACCGCTTGACGCTACGCCGTCGGAGAACTATCGACGTGCACGGATAAGCCTGTCGGCCATGCCTTGTCCGGGCCGACCCATACCTGACAGATCCGCTTCGTCAATTCCATCGAACGCGATCGAATGTCCTGGTCGGTCCACCGATTGCCATACTCGTCGATGATCTGCGTGTTCACGCGCAGAACGCTGAACTTGCTGAGCAGTGATCGCTTGCCACGGCCGGCCTCTTTGCCTGTGGGCGCGGATACCGCCGCCTCTTCATCAGTCCAGGGGCGATGCGACAACGAACCGTTGAGCTTCTGGGTGACCAGCGTCAGGTTGCCGAGCGTGTTGACCAAACGATCGCGATCGGCGGCAACGCCCTCGTCGAGGCCGGTGTCCCAGTGGGTGTGCCACTTCTGTGGCATCACATGCTCGATCTGCAACGTGTGTCCGATACTGACGTCCTCGTTGTACTCGGTGCGAAGGTGGTGCTCGACGCCTTCAAGCACCACTCGAAGGCGTCCCTGCCGGATTGCCGTACATCCGCAGGTTCGGGACTTCAGCGACCATCTCCTCGTCGGTCGGCCAACGTCGGGCTTCGGACTTCTGGACGGCGAGGAATCCGGCAACGATGCTGCCGATAGTGTCGGTGGAGCTCTCGTCGAGCATCCCGAGGATCGACACCATCGTCTTGTTGACGTCCTTCATGTTGCGCCGCAGCAATGTCCGGCGGATCACCCAACTCTTGAGCGCCGACAGCGCCTGCTGCACTTGCGCATCGGGCACGTTGTGGTTGTCGGAGATGATCCACATCAACAGCGGCATCGTGGCCGCCATCTCGAACTCTTGGACCACACGCTGGTGGAACCGCCCCACCTCGGTGTCGGCTGGGTTATCGGCCATCGACCTGAACTTTTCGGCGTCGCGCAGGAGCGCGGCGAGGAACCCTTCGGCCGCAGCGGGTGCCGACATACGGTCTGCCGCGTACTCGGTGAACGTGCGGAACACGTCGTCGGTGAGGACCTCGTCGCGGGTGCGCATGGTCAGCCAGTACTGCAGGAACGTGTCGATACGCGAGCGCATATGCCGGCCCTGGGAGGTCTCCTCCCGCCACCAGTCATCGTCGAAGTCGTTCCAGAACTGATCCGGCCAGGTATCAGTCTCTGCGCGAATCTTCTCGCGCTGCTGGAAGATCCAGTTCTTGATCAGGTCAGCCTTGAGCAGTGGTGCGCCTCGATCGTTGAGCGTCTCGAAGATCAGCTGATCGTCGTCATGACCGGACAAGTTGATGGCCACCACACACAGTCGTGATTGCACAGCACAGCCGTTGCGGCGGGCTGCGTCGATCCACCGTTGCAGGATGCGGACTTCGGCGACGAAGTTCTTCTGTTTGCGGTAAACGATCGCGGCTTGTTCGGTGTACCAGGGTGCCGGCATCCCGCCCCCGAGGGTTCCCGGCCGTTCGGTGACGTCGACGCATTCGAGCAGCAGCTCAAATCGATCTCCCTAAAACTGTTGACGGAGGGCATAGGAGCCGTGCGACAACCGATTCACGTACCCGACGTGCATTTACCCGCTGTACCAGCGCGGTACGGGCCAGGCCGGCGCGGTTTCGACATCAGCCCACCGACTACGCGGGCTGGCCGCACGTAATAGCAATTGCAAAGCAGCTTCGGTATCCAGTCTTTTCACCGTCTCATCGTCGAGTTCAATCTGCGGAGGCCGTGGTGGCACCGCGATGTGCGCTGCTATGCCGTCACCAGGGCGTTCGAACGTTGTCTTGGCGGCAGCCCCTACCGTTTCAGTATTGACGCTGTGCGTTTCCGATTTGTCGAGCCGGTAGGGTCCACGATGCCGAAGACCGGGCCTGAGCATCGCCAGGACGCAATATGGGTTAACCGGATAGAGCACTACAGCGCTCATCAAGGCACCTACAGAATATTTCCTGGTCAGCGGTGGTCCAGACACAAATATGACCGGGTCATCGCATGTGATGACGGGAGAATCGGTGCGGAATAACGCCCATTCGCGTTGATAGAGAGAATCGGCGACAACGTTGCGGACATCCTTAATCATCAGATCCAGGACTTCCTGTTTCGGATCAGCGTGCCGATTCCGCAGGGACTGCTCGATCTCGGAAATGCTCAACCGCGGGTTCATCTTTCTCAGAAACATCCGCTTCGCCGCGTCCGGGCCGTTGACCAATAGAAGGGAGCGTTGACGATTGCTGGGAGTCCGAGTGACCTGAAGTCCGAGGAATACCGATAGATCTCGCTTCAACGAGTCATCCGACACTAACCCAGAGCCCCATGCCTCCAGCTCGTCCAGTCGAAGTGCACAGTCAGCCTCGATGCGGCCGAGATGGGTCTCGAGCCACTTGAGCGGTAGGTCCATCGCACTGCCGGCAGGAGGGAGACTGTAGAAGTTATTCTGGTACGCAACTTCTTTCGGAGGCTGCGGCCGATGAACCTGCTGTGTATCGACCTGTGTGGGCTGTACCTTCCCGTCCAGCGCCCATCTACGCAAATACATCTGCGGCACGTAATGATGTTTCCGGCCCTTCTCATTCACGGCTAATTGCTGTGACTCCGCGACGAATTTCTCTGACAGCCATTCGTGCTCGAAACTCATCATCTCGATCAGCTTCATCAGATCAGGAACCATGCGGCGGAGCGTACGTGCCGGGTCCGACGCTGCCTCTATTGTCACTCCAGCGGAGCGTTCCAAAACCTTGGAATTGAGACACCCGCTCGCTCGTGCGCGGGGATCGGATGTTGGACCAGCTCACTGCGTCTCACAAGTACGTACTAAAACCAACGTCTCACCGTTGTTCAATTCGCCAACTTGTGAGACTGTCCGGATTATGAGCACAGTGACCCGCACCGGACACCTCGTCGGTTACGCCCGCGTCAGCACCGGACACCAGACCCTCAACGGACAACACGACGCATTCAAGGCCGCCGGCGTGGACCGCATCTTCGGCGACATCATGTCCGGCACTCACGCGGATCGTCCCGGTCTCGCTGCTGCTCTCGACTACGTCCGCGAAGGCGACACCCTCCTCGTGCCAGCCCTCGATCGACTGGGCCGCTCCCTTGTCGACACGATCAACACCCTCGACGCACCCCGCAAGCGTGGCATCTACGTCCGCGCCCTCCGGGAAGGCATCGATACCTCGACGTCCGCCGGCCGCATGGTCGCCGGCGTGCTCGCGTCGCTCGCAGAACTCGAGCGAGAGTTGATCCATGAACGCGCAGCTGTTGCTCGCGAGGCGGCGAAGGCGCGTGGTAAGCAGACCGGCCGACCGAAGGCGCTCACGAGCGAACAGGCGGGGGTGGCTCGGTCGCATGCGCGAGACCGGAGAGTCCGTTGCGACGATCACCAAAATGCTCGGCATCTCCCGAGCAATGTTCTATCGCGTAATGTCCGACTAATCGGTGCCCGTTACCCGGGAGCGAGGAGCAAATCCGCCCGATCCGGCGCTAAGGAGTGACCGCACATAGTGTCATGCTATGTGCGGCAACGTCTGAACCGTCTTGACTCGATGCGCCTTTCAGGTGGGGCGACTCGGGAAACTATATGCGGTAGTAGTCCGATGGTGTCCACCGTGGCAGCGTGCTCGGCGAGCAAAGCTGCCGGATCGCGTTGAACACATTTTATGAAAACCGCTTTCAAGCTGATCGAAGAAAATTTAAGGAAGGCAAAGTAGTGGCAAGGTCCGCTGAAGTCGTATTTCGTTCACTCGGCAACACAGAGTTCGAATGCGAGGTTCGCAGCCCGGGAGGGCTGACGATGCGCTGCAACGGTGCGCTCGGCGATCTGGAGCCTCGCGTTCTCGGTGACGACGCGTTGGGCACCAACCCTGCCCTAGTCCACAACGCATGGGCATTCGCCAAGCACGATCATTTAGACCGCACGCTACCGGAGGGTGCCGAGCGGAAAAGTCATCGTGAGCAGGCGAGTGCGCACCGTAAGACTGCGGCTGGCATCGCCGAACTGATCGACAAATTAGGTACCGTGTCGAAGAATTCCTGGTGCTCAGCATGTTTCACCCGAAGCGACCACCGCTGCTTGACGCAAGGATTCGGCACGATGCCGGCGTACCTATGCGAATCGTGCGGATCGCCGACACTGGGATGCGCAGGTCCCGGGTGCACGAACATGGCCACGCGAGGTTTCGCAGCTGTGCTGGTGCCGCGGTACTGCGCCGAGCACAGGCATGAGATCCCCGGGTTCGAAAAGGCGTCGGCAAGCTTCGGGGCGCTGGAGGACTACCACGAATTCCTCGATTTCGAACGTCGCAACCTCGCACTAGGCTCACGTGTAGCAGCGATTTCCGTTCTCTCCGCGGGCGCCCTTGCGACCGGCGCATTTTTCGCTGCTCCGGCGATTGGCGGTGCAATAGGTAGCCTGAGCATCGCAGGGGGTGGCTACACGGGGGCCGCAGCGAGCAGTTACGGGTTGGCCTTGCTTGGTGGTGGCTCGATCGCTGCGGGTGGGCTGGGCATGGCTGGCGGGACAGCAGTCGTCGCAGCTGTCGGTGGAGCCCTCGGCGGCGCATTGGGCAGTTCCGTGACAACGGCTTACATCGGTGCTGACAAGTCGTTCTCGATCGAACTGATCAAGGCGGGGTCCGGCACAGCCGTGATCGTCGCGAATGGACTGTTCAGCGAGGGAGCGGACACACGCAAGGACTGGAAGGATTTTGTCGCACGACGCTACCCGGATTCGCCGATCTATCGAGTTCACTGGGGGAGCAATGATCTCGGAGACTTAGTGGCAATGGCCAAGGCGCTGGGTGGACAACCTGCAGCCGCGCTCGGAGTCAAGGGGCTGGCTGCAAAGGCGGGAAGGGCGGGCGCGAAGAAGCTGGGACCGTTGGCACCCGCGCTGGTGATAGCAGCCGTTGCCAAAAACCCTTGGCACACTGCAAAAGTCAAGGCAGACCGGACGGGCGTGGCTCTGGCAGGACTATTGGCGAGAACCGATGCAAAACGTTACGTGCTTGTCGGGCATAGCCTTGGTGCCCGCGTTGCAGCCACAGCAGCCCAGACCCTTGCGACGGCGAGGAGCGGACCGAAGATCGACACGGTCCATTTGCTAGGCGCTGCAGTCGGGTCGGGTGGTGACTGGCGACTTCTCAACAAAGCAGTCACCGGCGCCGTGCACAACTACCACTCATCGAACGATGGTGTGCTCAAGTACGCCTATAAGACCGCCCAAGCCGGACAAACGGCGGTCGGATTCGTTGGTTTCCGCACCGACTACCACCGAATCCACGACCACGACGTCTCCGCTATTGTCGCTGGTCATTCAAAGTATCTCGAAAACGTGCAGCTCAACTGATAGAGCTTCTCTGTCGGAGATATCCTATCGAACGGAGAAGAATTCGAAACACTATTCCCTGAATCGCGGGGGTCGAGGAGCAGATCCGCCGAATCCGGCGCTAAGAGGCAGCGAGTGCGTGGCCTTGAGCGACCGAGCGATCCGGCCCGGCAGCGTCGGTCGCCCGCGTACCGCTCAGCGGGCTCGGAAGCGTCCCAACGGATCTTCGCCGAGCGCCGGACCGCGGCGAAGACAATTTCTGGAACTAGCCGACGGTCGAATCCAGATGAAAATTCACTGTGGAAACAGTGCAGTCGCGCCCATAGTCCCAGCGATTGCGCTCTGCCCCGTTGGGGATGGTTGATTGCGAGGGAATCGGAATCCGCAACGGCCAGTCGAGATTCGATCGATATTCGACGCTTCTGTGAACCATGCGTATCCCCAGCTTGATCGGAGGTCGAGCTGTCGAGAACTCGCGTCGGTAATCTATGTCGAAAAATCTGCTGGGATTAACTATTCGACAGAGAAGTTTCTTTCAGGCTGCCCACCAGGTGATGACGAGGGCGAAGAGGAGGCAGCCGAGAATGCGGGAAGCTCCGACTGGCACGCCGACCCATTCGTGCATGCATCGTCATCGGTTGGTCCGAGGGGGTGCTGTGGTCATGGGGTGGTTGCGAGTTGGAGTGTTGCTACGTTTATGCGCTGATCGACCCACGAGATCGCTCCGTCTTTACGTAGGAAAGGGAGTCGGAGATCGCGTCTACGGTCACGTCTGGTCCGCGATGGGAGCAGCTGAATTCGTCAAAGACGGAATCGAAAGTGAATCCTTCACAGTGAAATCGGCAAAGAACCAACGTATTCGAGATATCTATCAGTCTGGCAGGATAGTCGAAAACATCATCCTTAGGCACCGGATCGAGCCCGAGGCGACAGCTGACAAGAGCGCATATGCCATCGAGCAAACCTTGATCGATGCGCTCCGCCTGACAGAAGCGCCGACGGATGAGGCCGTGTTGGTGACCATTGCGAGCGGTCACACCACGACGGAGCGGGGCCCCCGCTACCGGAGCTGATCCGACGCTATGCCGCCTCTGCGGCACCAGAGATCGAACTGCGCTGCGTTATTCTCATCGTTAATACGGCTCTGAACCCAGATAACTCCAAGGAGCGAGTTTACGAAGAAGGCCGAGGCTGGTGGCGCGCCGGCCCGGCTGTTCGCAACACACCGGACGTCCCGATCTTCTTCGTTGCTGCGGACAACGTCCGAGCGGTGTATCGGGCTTCGGGTTGGGAACAGAGTGGACTCGGCGGTGCCTGGCGGGTTTCCGGCCCGGCGGATCCGGAGCTGGAAGCCCGCTTCCTCGGAACTAGTGTCGCGGAGCTGAAGAATGCACGTCCGACTGGGCGATGGCGTCAACATTTGGCATCCCGACCCGGTGGACTGAAAACGCGGGCCCGCGCTTACCCGCCCCAGGCAGCGAGCGGGCTCCTAGAATTGCCGAGTGGTAGGGCGGGGGACGGCGGTGAGGATGTTTAGGGAGGCGGTGAACCGGTAGGTCGGTATTGTCTTGTTTTGCGCTTTGTAGCAAGATGTCCCAATGTCCGAATACTATCCGCCATCAGCATCTATGCCGTTGCCACCGGCGACTCCTGGGCGAGTCACCACGGTCCCACCTACTCGGCCACTGCTGGGATTGCCGATATTTTGGATCGGCTTGGGTATCTTCCTCGCCAACTTCTTCGGTGCATTTCTGCACGTACTTTTTATCAAAGACTCAGCGCCAGGATGGTTCGTCATCGGCGTGGCCGCTGTCCTCGGGGCCGTCGGCATTGCACTCGTCATATACCGGACCAACGGGATTGCGTGGTGGCATTGGCTGCTGATGGCCTTTTGTGTCAACCTGCTGCTCGGTGCAGTGAATCGCGCGACCGATGTAACAGCGATCCAAGTGGTCTTCGGAATCGTGAACTTCGTGGGTCTACTCGCGTTGATCGTTGGCGCAATTCTCGCTGCCGTACGGTCGTCGAAACAACCCACCGCAACGCCCACAGGTCCACTGTTGGCACCGATCGTCGGTTATACCGCTGAAGGACAACCGGTCTACGGCTCACCCGTTCGATCACAGACCACCAATACCTTTGCGATTCTTGCACTCATCTTCGGATTCCTCGCCGGTGTACTAGGGATCATTTTCGGTCATATCGCGCTGAGCCAGATCAAGCGCACAGGTGAGAATGGCCGCGGTATGGCTATCGCAGGACTGATCCTCGGCTATTTGTTTGTCGCTTTCTGGCTGGTGCTCTTTATCGTCGCTGCCACCAGTGCCGCGTGACGCCCCATTCTGGGGCGTGATGCGAGCGCAGGCGTGCTCGAATTACGGCCCGTATTTGTGTTTCGGGCGTGTCCGACAGAAGTTCTCCGTTTTCCTTGGATAGTGACGATTGGTTCACGTATGTCCGAAATGTCGTCCCCATCGGGGACGCCTCAACCCCGCGCCTTCAGCGCCGCCCGCGCCGCATTGAACCCACCCATCCCGTGGACCCCGCCGCCCGGGGGAGTCGCGGACGAGCAGAGGTAGACGCCCGGGGCGCCGGTGGCATAGGAGTCGAGCCCGAACCGGGGGCGCGCGATGATCTGCCGCGCAGTGTTCGCCCCAGCGGAGATGTCGCCACCCACGTAGTTGGGGTTGTAGGCCTGCATCTGCGGCACATTGCGCACGTGGACGCCCACGATCCGGTCCCGGAATCCCGGCGCAAAGCGTTCGATCTGACTCGTAATCGCATCGGTCGCGTCGCCCGGATATCCATGCGGCACATGCGCATACGCCCACACTGGGTGGATGTCTCCGACGGAACGGGAGGGGTCGGCCAAGAACTGCTGACCCAACAGAATGAAGGGCTTGTCCGGCATCTGACCCTGCACGGTCTGGCGTTCGACAGCAGCAGTTTGCGAAATCGTCCCGGACAGATGCAGGGTGCCGGCCTTGCGGGCATGCGGATTCGTCCACGGCACGACGCTTCCGTCGGAATCACCACGCACGGCGTAGTCGACCTTGTAGGCGGCGGTGCCGTAGCGGAATTTGCGGTAGGCCCGGGCAATGCGGTCGGGCTGCCGGCCGTCGAGCAGACGACCGGCCGCGTCGGGGGCGATGTCGAGCATCACGATGTCGTAACCGGCGATCTGGGAGTAGTTGGTGACCCAGTTCCCGGTTTCGATGGTGCCACCGAGGCTGCGCAGGATCGAGGCGAGGGCGGCTGCAATTGAGCCCGAACCACCTTGCGCGACAGGCCAACCGTGAGCATGAGCGGCCGCGGTCAGCATTGACGCGACAGCGCTGGACAGGGGAAGGTCCAACGGCCCGAACATGTGCGCCGCGACGCCACCGAACAGCGCCCGCGCTTGTGGGGTCTTGAACATCCGAGCGAAACCCGTCGCGGGAAGCAGAGCGCCCGTCCCGAAACGGGCGAGCATCAGCGGGTGCTTCGGAACGTGCACGATCGGCTGGAAGACGTCCTGCACCAACTCGTCGAAGTTCTCGGCGAGGTATCCGAAGACGTCGAGCCACCTCTTACCGTCGGCACCCAATCCGTCAGCGGTCCGGTTGATGTCACGCCAGAGAACCCCGGCGGTGCCGTCGTCGAGTGGATGGACCAGATCGATCTCGGGCCACAGCCACGTCAGGCCATGCTTGGCGAGCCCGAATTCGCGGTCGAGGGCCTTGAAGTAGGGAGAGGCCAAGGCCGTGGGATGGAAGGCGGAGCAATCGTCGTGGACGAGTCCGTCGACAATGTATTCGCTACTGCGGGTACCGCCGCCGATCTTGTCCGCACCCTCGATGACATGAACGTCGATTCCGGCGCGGGCGAGTTCGATCGCCGCCGCGAGACCGTTGGGGCCACTGCCCACCACTACTGCTGTTGTCATTTGCGCTTCGCCACCCGTCTTCTCAGGTGTGAGCCTACGGAAATTACAGCGATGGCATTCTGCGAGCAAACAATTCAGGCCTAGACCTTGGTTGATCGATCAACTTTTGTTACAGTTCGAGGCGCACTGGCCGCAGCTGATTCTTATCGCTGCGGCCAGTTGTTGCATTCATCGCCCATCGCGCCTGTTTCCTGCGGATTCGGTATCCTGTGAATCGGAACTTCTCTGCACAGACGCAGCTCCGAAATCTGTCGAGGGGCCTTCTGGCTCCCTGCATCGCCGCAGTTCAGAGCAATTATAGGGCTACCTTAGTTGCGCCCGTGCCGGGGTTCTGAATTATCGTTTTCGTTACACGGTTGACTCACAAAAGTTTCAACCGACCGAAGACTCACGTCGCCGGGTGCCAGAACGCACACCATCGCGTCTGCGCAGGGCGGCTACTTCGGTGGTACCGAACACATCGTCGTGTCGGTGCTTTGAAGGACTTGCATTGCAAGTTGATGGCCATCAGCGCTGCTGGTCGTCGGTGCATCTTTATGGCATACGAAGGCTGGGTATGAAGCAACTTCCAGGCCCCCAGGGCCTCTATCACCCGTCCAATGAGCACGACTCCTGTGGAGTCGCATTTGTTGTCGACATGCATGGTCGCCGCAGCAGGGACATCGTCGAAAAGGCGATCACCGCTCTGGTCAACCTCGAGCATCGCGGCGCTGCCGGATCAGAACCCAACACGGGTGACGGTGCGGGCATTCTGCTGCAGGTTCCCGACAAGTTCTTCCGAGCTGTCGTGGACTTCGCGCTGCCCGCCGAAGGCGCGTACGCAACCGGTATCGCATTCCTCCCGCAGGGCGATGCCGATGCACACGAGGCTGCTGCTGCAGTCGAGAAGATCGTCGTCGAAGAGGGCCTGAAGGTTCTCGGCTGGCGCGAGGTCGGAACCGACGACTCATCGCTGGGCGCATTGGCGCGCGACGCGATGCCGACGTTCCGTCAGATCTTCATCGGCTCCGAGGGTGACAAGTACACCGGCATGGATCTCGAGCGTCGTGCATACGTTGTGCGTAAGCGCACTGAGCACGAACTCGGCTCAGAAGGCGCCGGCAAGGGTGGCCCGGGTAGCGAGACCGTGTACTTCCCCAGCCTGTCCGGCCAGACGTTCGTCTACAAGGGCATGCTCACCACCCCGCAGCTCAAGGGTTTCTACCTCGACCTGCAGGACGATCGTGTCGAGAGCGCACTGGGCCTGGTCCACTCGCGCTTCTCCACAAACACGTTCCCGTCGTGGCCGCTGGCGCACCCGTTCCGCCGGGTCGCTCACAACGGTGAGATCAACACCGTCACCGGCAACGAAAACTGGATGCGCGCTCGCGAGTCCCTCATCGACAGCGACGTCTTCGGTGGCCGCGAGAACCTGGACAAGATCTTCCCGATCTGCACCCAGGGCGCCAGTGACACCGCTCGTTTCGACGAGGTGCTCGAGATGCTGCACCTCGCCGGCCGCAGCCTGCCGCACGCAGTTCTGATGATGATCCCGGAAGCCTGGGAGAAGCACGAGAGCATGGACCCCGCTCGTCGGGCGTTCTACGAGTACCACTCGGCTCTCATGGAGCCCTGGGACGGACCGGCGTCGGTGTGCTTCACCGACGGCACCGTCATCGGCGCCGTGCTGGACCGCAACGGTCTGCGTCCGTCGCGTCTGTGGATCACCGAAGACGGCCTCGTCGTCATGGCGTCGGAGGTCGGCGTTCTGCCGATCGATCCGTCCACCGTGGTCCGTAAGGTCCGCCTCCAGCCCGGCCGCATGTTCCTCGTGGACACCGCGCAGGGCCGGGTCATCAGCGACGATGAACTCAAGTCCGAACTCGCTGCCGAGCACCCGTACCAGCAGTGGATCGACGAAGGTCTGATCCACATGGACGACCTGCCGGACCGCCCGTACACATACATGTCGCACGAGCGCGTCGTGCTGCGTCAGCAGCTCTTCGGTTTCACCAGCGAAGAGGTCAACCTGCTGGTCAAGCCGATGGCACTCTCCGGTGCCGAGGCACTGGGCTCGATGGGTACCGACACTCCGATCGCCGTGCTCTCGTCACGTCCGCGGATGCTGTTCGACTACTTCTCGCAGCTCTTCGCTCAGGTCACCAACCCACCTCTCGACGCGATTCGTGAAGAGGTTGTCACCAGCCTCGGCGCGACCATCGGCCCCGAGGGCGACCTGCTGCACCCGAATGCGGACTCCTGCAAGCAGATTGCGCTCCCGCAGCCGATCCTGCACAACGACGACCTGTCGAAGCTCGTTCACGTCAACGACGACGGCGAATTCCCGGGCTTCCGCAGCGTTGTGATCCGCGGCCTGTACCCCGTCAAGGAAGGCGGCGACGGTATCCGTCGTGCGCTCGAGGGCATCAAGTACCAGGTCTCGCAGGCAATCGAGGGTGGCGCCCGCATCGTCGTGCTCTCGGACCGTGAGTCCACCGAGGACTACGCGCCGATCCCGTCGCTGCTCCTCACCTCAGCCGTGCACCACCACCTGGTTCGTGAGAAGTCGCGCACCAAGGTCGGCCTCATCGTCGAGGCCGGCGACGCCCGCGAGGTGCACCACATGGCGCTCCTCATCGGCTTCGGTGCCGCAGCGGTCAACCCGTACATGGCTTTCGAGACCATCGACGAGTTCCTGCAGAACAAGGAACTCGAGGGCCTGACCCTCGAGAAGGGCATCGCGAACTACATCAAGGCAGCCGGCAAGGGTGTCCTGAAGGTGATGTCCAAGATGGGCATCTCGACGCTCGCGTCGTACACCGGTGCTCAGCTGTTCCAGGTCATCGGCCTCTCGCAGGAGCTGACGGACGAGTACTTCACCGGTCTGCAGTCGCAGCTCGGTGGCATCGGCCTCGACCAGATCGCAGCCGACGTCGAAGCACGTCACCGCATCGCGTACCTCGATCGCCCCGAAGAGCGCGCTCACCGCGAGCTCGAGGTCGGCGGCGAGTACCAGTGGCGTCGTGAAGGCGAGTACCACCTGTTCAACCCGGACACGGTCTTCAAGCTCCAGCACGCAACTCGCACAGGTCAGTACGAGGTGTTCAAGGAGTACACGACAATGGTCAACGACCAGTCGGAGCGCCTTGCCGCTCTGCGTGGTCTGTTCGACTTCAACATCGGCAAGCGGCCGTCGATCTCGATCGACGAGGTCGAGCCGGCCAGCGAGATCGTCAAGCGTTTCTCGACGGGTGCGATGAGCTACGGCTCCATCTCCGCCGAGGCTCACGAGACTCTCGCCATCGCGATGAACCGTCTGGGCGCCCGCTCCAATTCCGGTGAGGGCGGCGAACATCCGTCGCGCTTCACGCCGGACGAGAACGGCGATCTGCGTCGCAGTGCCATCAAGCAGGTCGCGTCGGGACGCTTCGGTGTCACCTCGCACTACCTGAGCAACTGCACCGACATCCAGATCAAGATGGCGCAGGGAGCCAAGCCCGGTGAGGGCGGCCAGCTTCCGGCTCACAAGGTGTACCCGTGGGTGGCCGAGGTTCGGCACTCCACGCCTGGCGTCGGGCTGATTTCGCCGCCGCCGCACCACGACATCTACTCGATCGAGGATCTCGCTCAGCTGATCCACGACCTGAAGAACGCCAACCCGCAGGCCCGCATCCACGTGAAGCTGGTCTCCGAGGTCGGCGTCGGAACCGTCGCGGCCGGTGTCTCCAAGGCACATGCCGACGTCGTTCTGATCTCCGGTCACGACGGTGGCACCGGTGCCACCCCGCTGACCTCCGTCAAGCACGCGGGCGCACCGTGGGAGCTCGGCCTCGCCGAGACCCAGCAGACGTTGCTGCTCAACGGTCTTCGTGACCGCATCGTCGTGCAGGTCGACGGCCAGCTCAAGACGGGTCGCGACGTCGTCGTCGCTGCCCTGCTCGGTGGCGAGGAGTTCGGTTTCGCCACCGCACCGCTGGTGGTCTCGGGCTGCATCATGATGCGCGTCTGCCACCTCGACACCTGCCCCGTCGGTGTCGCGACGCAGAACCCGTTGCTGCGTCAGCGTTTCAGTGGCAAGCCGGAATTCGTCGAGAACTTCTTCATATTCATCGCCGAAGAGGTTCGCGAGCTTCTCGCGGAACTCGGTTTCCGCACGCTGCTCGAAGCAGTCGGCCAGGTCGACATGCTGGACACCACGCGCGCTCTCGATCACTGGAAGGGAAGCAAGGCAGGCAATCTCGATCTGTCGCCGATCCTGACCCAGGTCGAGTCCGCGTTCATGGACCAGGACGTCCACTGCACCGGAACGCAGGATCACGGTCTGGACAAGGCACTCGATCAGCAGTTGATCGTCTCGGCCCGCAACGCACTCGACAAGGGTGAGGCGGTCTCGTTCGAGTCCGCGATCACCAACGTCAACCGCACGGTCGGCACCATGCTCGGCCACGAGGTCACCAAGGCGTTCGGTGGAGAGGGCTTGCCCGAGGGCACCATCGACATCACGTTCACCGGTTCCGCCGGTAACAGCTTCGGTGCTTTCGTGCCCAGCGGTATGACCCTGCGCCTGCACGGCGACGCCAACGACTTCGTCGGCAAGGGCCTCTCGGGTGGACGGATCGTCGTACGCCCGCCGCTCGATGCAGCGGAAGGCTTTGTCGCCGAGGACAACATCATCGGTGGCAACGTCATCCTGTTCGGCGCCACCAGCGGCGAGGCTCTGCTTCGCGGTGTCGTCGGCGAACGCTTCGCAGTCCGTAACTCCGGCGCCACTGCCGTCGTCGAGGGTGTGGGCGATCATGGTTGCGAGTACATGACGGGTGGAAAGGTGGTCATCCTCGGAGCCACCGGACGTAACTTCGGCGCCGGCATGTCCGGTGGCGTCGCGTACATCTACAACCCCGACAAGGCATTCGAGAAGAACCTCAACACCGAACTGGTGGACCTCGAGGATCTTTCGGGCGACGACTTCACCTGGTTGAAGAGCGTCATCGAACGTCATCGCGACGAAACCGGCTCCGAGGTTGCCACGCGCATCCTCGGCGACTGGTCGCAGCAGGTGGGTCACTTCGCAAAGGTGATGCCCCGCGACTACAAGAAGGTTCTTTTGGCCATCGCGGCCGCAGAGAAGGATGGCAAGAACGTGGACGAGGCAGTTATGGAGGCAGCTCGTGGGTGATCCAAGCGGCTTCCTGAAGCACACGTCGCGCGAACTTCCGGTTCGCCGGCCGGTGCCGTTGCGCCTGCTCGACTGGAAAGAGGTCTACGAGGAGTTCCCGAAGGAAACCCTCCAGACCCAGGCCAGCCGTTGCATGGACTGCGGAATTCCTTTCTGCCACAACGGTTGCCCTCTCGGAAACTTGATTCCCGAGTGGAACGATCTGGTCTTCAAGGACCACTGGCACGACGCCATCGAGCGTCTGCACGCGACCAACAACTTCCCGGAGTTCACCGGTCGTCTGTGCCCCGCACCCTGTGAGGCGTCCTGTGTCCTGGGCATCAACCAGGATCCGGTCACCATCAAGCAGGTCGAGGTCGAGATCATCGACAAAGCCTTCGACGAAGGGTGGGTCAAGCCGGTTCGCGCCGCGCACGCCACCAACAAGAGGGTCGCAGTTGTCGGCAGTGGTCCGGCCGGTCTGGCTGCAGCGCAGCAGCTGACCCGCGCCGGTCACGCAGTGACGGTCTTCGAGCGGGCAGACCGCATCGGCGGCCTGCTGCGCTACGGCATCCCCGAGTTCAAGATGGAGAAGCGGCACATCGACCGCCGTCTCGAGCAGATGGAAGCCGAAGGCACCGTCTTCAAGACCAACGTCAATGTCGGCGTGGACATCACCGCGGACGAGCTGCGCGAGCAGTTCGACGCAGTGGTTCTGGCCGGCGGCGCCACCGCAGCTCGCGATCTGCCGATCCCAGGCCGCGAACTGGACGGCATCCACCAGGCGATGGAGTTCCTGCCGATCGCCAACCGCGTGCAGTTGGGTGACCTCGACGCTCCCACCATCACTGCTGAGGGCAAGAAGGTTGTCATCATCGGCGGCGGCGACACCGGCGCGGACTGCCTCGGTACCTCGCACCGTCAGGGCGCAGCCAGCGTGCACCAGTTCGAGATCATGCCGCGTCCGCCGGAGACTCGTGCCGAGCAGACTCCGTGGCCGACGTACCCGCTCATGTTCCGCGTGGCTTCGGCTCACGAGGAAGGCGGCGAGCGTCTGTTCTCCGTCAACACCGAGAACTTCGTCGGTGAAAACGGCAAGGTCACCGGACTCAAGGCTCACGAGGTCGAGATGAAGTCGGGTCGTTTCGAGAAGGTTGAGGGCTCGGACTTCGAGCTCGAAGCCGATCTCGTGCTCCTGGCCATGGGCTTCGTCGGTCCCGAGAAGCCGGGTCTGCTCACCGATCTCGGTGTCGACTTGAACGAGCGCGGCAACGTCGCCCGCACGTCGAAGTGGAACACCAACGTCGACGGCGTGTTCGTGGCCGGTGACATGGGCCGCGGTCAGTCCCTGATCGTCTGGGCCATCGCCGAGGGACGTTCCGCAGCAGCCGCTGTGGACACCTACCTCGAGGGTGTCACCGCCCTTCCGTCACCGATCCACCCGACAGCGGCTCCGCAGCGCTAGAGGCTCTTACAAAGCCGCACCCCATCGCATTCGGTGGGGTGCGGCTTTGTTTCTGCAAGTAGTTCGCACGATCTGTAACAAACCTTCATCAATCGTGCATCGGACAGACACAACGCCCAGACAGTATGATTCCGGAGCATCGATAGTGGTGTATGGGTTGCTTAAGTTAAATCAGGGGAGTTTCATGCGTGCGAGGCGTCTCGTTGCGGTGTTGTCGGCACTAGCTGCGGCAGTGGTGGTACCGGTTGTCAGTTCTCCCGTGGCGTCGGCTGATCCCTGCCCCGGTCTGTACGTCGTGGCCATTCCGGGAACCTGGGAGCCTTCGGGTACTTCTCCCGGTGCCGGCATGCTTGCCCCGGTCACCAACGGCCTTCCCGGTTCCGTACGCACCGATTACGTCACGTACTCGGCAACGGCCTTCCCGTGGGAGTCCAACGTCTACGCCAAGTCGAAGCAGCAGGCTGTCGACAACGCCCGCGGCATGATCGCCGCGATGGCCGCCTCGTGCGGTGACACTCGCTTCGCGATCGTCGGATACAGCCAGGGCGCCGACGCGGCAGGCGATCTCGCAGCCGAGATCGGAACCGGCATCGGCGTTGTTCCCCCGACTCGCGTCGAGGGCGTCGGCCTCCTGTCCGATCCCCGCCGCTCCGAGTCCGACGTCCTGATCGGACCCGCTGTCGGAGGCAACGGAGCCAGCGGCGCTCGCATCGGTGGATTCGGTTGGCTGTCAGGCAAAACGGTGACGCTGTGCGCCGTCGGTGATCTGTACTGCTCGACGCCCAAGGACGATTTCGTGATGCGTCTGGCCGGGTTCATGGCTCAGGTTTCCGACCCCACTCCGGCAAACGCTCTCTCGCTGCGCGACGAGGCCGCCGTGATCGTCAACGATCTGGTCACTGCAGGCGGACTCCCCGCACTGATGGCTCAGCTCGATCCAGGCGCGAACTCGCGGCGCGTCGATCAACTGGTCGCCTTCTACGGCTCGCAGGTTCACACCGACTACACGCGTTACGTTGTTGACGGCGCAGGCAATTCGGCTACATCCTGGCTGCACAACTGGTTGGCCGGCAAAGCCTGATCAGCAGTACGTCTGCTCCGCGGTGTCGACGTAGATCTCGGCGATCCGCTGCGAAGACATCGGCGTGATCTGTGAGTACACCTCGCCGACGGAGTTGAACTCCGCCAGCACCTCGGACCGCGGCATGCCGTCGGCCAGAGCCTTGCAGGTGCCGTCGGCGTAGAGGATCTCTGCGGAATCCATTCCGGCGGGCGGGATCCCGGCCAGACGTAGTGCAGCGATGTACCGCTGTCCCTTCTCGCCTGCGTTCGCGACGATCTCGTCCGGTGACCGGGCGTCGATCGGTGAGTTTGCCGGTGGCGCTACCTGTGGCGCTACCGGAAGCGACAGCTGCGGGGGCGTCGATTCGACGACGCTCGGCGCTGCTTCCGCAGGTTCGGCGAGTGGGCTGGTCGGCAATTCGGGGAGCGAACTGGGAGCAGTCGAACTCGACGTTGCCGCCACCGTGGTGCTGGTGGCAGCAGAAGTGGATTCCGCTGCGTCGCTGTCGGATTGGCTGCTGCAGCCGCTGAGGAGTAGGCCCGCTGCCGCGACGCAGAGGACCAGTCTGTTCGTGTTCATCACCCGTGAGTGTTACACACCGTACCGCTTAGTTTGTCCGTTTTAAGGAAACTCCCTTTTGCCCTGTTTTTAAGTCGAAGTCCTGTGATATACATCTGTTCAGTTGTTACTTGTGAGTAGGAGCACACCGCAAGACCTTGTCGGCGGCGGTCGAAACACAAGCAATGACTGCGAGTTTCGTCCCCCATCACATAAACGGCAGGGAGAAATCAGTGCAGAAATCTCACAAGAACGGCAACAGACGTCTCGGCACGCGCGTGGCCGTTATTGCAGGTACCGCAGGTGCAGTGCTGGCTTTTGCAGCGCCGATGGCCTCGGCTCAGGACCCGGTCGACAATTCGGTACCGGGCGCCGCAGTGTGTCCGGCTACTGCCGAATCCTGTGTGTCGGTGGTGGTTCAGAGCGGAACCTTCGACAACAACGGCTTCAACCTCCCGATCGGAAAAGGCGACATGATCATCGCCGCCGAGGCCGGCTCCGGTGAAGGTGAGTCCACCGTTCTTCTCCCGCGCGACGACGGACACAACGGTGTCTACTCCAAGCCGCTGACGGTTCCCGGCGGCGTTCTGGGAATCGATCTTCCGTTCGGCAATCTCTTCGGCCTGGCCGCAGTAACGGCCGAAGTGGAGGCAACGGCTGCGCCGACTCTCAACGGAATCATCACCGACATGGATCTGAGCATCCCGGTGCGGATGAAGATCAACAACGCGTTCCTCGGTGACAACTGCTACCTGGGTTCCGAGGCGGCGCCGGTGAATCTTCGTCTCGCGCCTGACCCGTCGGTGGTCCCTACCTACACGGTGCTTCCGTCGACTGCGCTGAAGGTGAGCCCGGTCGGGAACGAGGCCACCGGCTTCGCGCTGCCCGCTGCCAGTGGTTGCGGACCGTTCGGAGTGCTGAATCCGATCGTCAACTGGCGAGCAAAGGTGCCGGCCACTTCCGGCACCTCGCTCAGCACGATCTCCGACGCCTACCTGTACCCGGGAGGGCTCACCGGTAGCGATCCTCTCGACGCTCTCGGTGGCGGAACAGGATCCAGCGGTTCCAGTGGCTCGAGCGGTTCGTCCGGAAGCTCCGGTTCCTGAAAAATCGGAAGCCTAGACGCAGCGGTGGTGACGGAATGTCACCACCGCTGCGGCGTCCGACCTGTAATAACCTGTGCCTCAGGGTGGGCGAAGGCGGCACTCCATCAGGAGGACCTGCGCGGCCACGAAATCACAGGGGAGTCCTCAAACATGTTTCGAGACAGCGTTCTTGCCGGTCCGGTCCTGCGTCGGGGTGTGACGGCGCTGGCAGTTGCAGCCGCGGCCACCATGTTTGTCGGCACCGCAGCAACGGCGGAGCCGGCAGCAGTTGTCGGTGAGGTGTCCGCGGACTCCATCGCGGCAGCCCGTGCGCAGGCCATCGGAACGACGGTCACCGTCGTGGGAACCGCGACTACGCCGTCCGGAGTGTTCGAATCCAGCTTCTACGACAAGGGCTTTGGTCTCCAGAGCGGCAATTCGGGCATTTACATCAGCGATCCGAACAACTCCGGGATTGCTCTCGGCGATCAGGTTCAGGTCACCGGAGTCCTCGCGGATCAGGA
Organism: Rhodococcus sp. 5A-K4; assembly: GCF_046097995.1. Classification (NCBI taxonomy): domain Bacteria; kingdom Bacillati; phylum Actinomycetota; class Actinomycetes; order Mycobacteriales; family Nocardiaceae; genus Rhodococcus; species Rhodococcus sp. 5A-K4. Next base: position 275,932 of record NZ_JBJURM010000004.1, on the reverse strand, counting down.
AGGCCTGCTCGTCGTCCGCCCGACTGCCGTCGAGGTAATCGGCACGACCACCCAGATCAGCGCGGCGCGATTGCCCCTCAATGCAATCGGTGAGGGCAGCGAAGGTCGTCTCGTGACGGTGTCCGGGATCGTGAGCGGACCCGTCGTCGACGATCTGCCGTACGGTCACAAGATCCTGGTGTCCGGCGTCGACGGAAACACCGTCATCTTCGTCAACACCCAGACCGGAATCGACGTCGACGCCATTGCAGTCGGACGCCCGATCACCGTCACCGGTTTCAGTGGCCAATACGCCAGCACCTACGAGGTTCTTCCCCGTTCGGAAGCCGATGTGCAGCAGGGTTTCACGGGCAGCCTGAGCTTCGGCAGCTGACCTAGATCTCGAACCGAGCTCCGACGCGCATCGACCCGGGAGACAACCGGCTGATCGTGCGTCCGAGCTTGGCTTCGACGGTCACGGGCACCACGGCCTTGTTCGTGCGAACTGCTTTCACGATCGCACTGGCCACCCGGTCGGGGGTGAAGTTGCGTTTGCGGTAGAAGTTGTCGACCTTGGTTTGATTCTCGAGTTGTTCCTCGGCGGTGGTCCCGGCGAACTCGGTGGTCTTGAGGATGTTCGTGTGCACGAGGCCGGGGCAGATGGTGCTGACGCCGATGCCGTGTGGAAGCAGCTCTGCCCGTAGGCAATCCGAGAGCATGAATACCGCTGCCTTGCTTGTCGAATACGCGGTGAGGGCCTTCTGGGGTGTGTAGGCGGCAGCCGAGGACAGGTTGACCACGTGTCCGCCGGTTCCCCGGTCGATCATCATCGGGGTGAATGCCCGGCAGCCGTAGACAACTCCCCAGAAGTTGATGTCCATGACGCGCTCGAACTGGCGCTGCTCGGTGTCGGCGAATGTCCCGGAGAACCCGATTCCAGCGTTGTTGACGACGATGTCCGGCACGCCGTGATGCGCCGCGACTGTCTCCGCGAATCGAATCACGGCCTGTTCGTCGGACACGTCGACCTGGTAGGCGTGCGAACCGCCACCGAACACCGCTTCGGCTCCGCTGGCCTGAGTGGGTGTGTTGATGAGCGCCGCAGTGTCCTGCGCGCTTTCGAGGTTGATGTCGGAGACGACGACGATAGCTCCCTGGGCCGCGAAGGCGAGGGCCGTTTCACGCCCGATGCCGCTGCCTGCACCGGTGACAACTACGAGCGTGCCGGTGAGGTCGCGTAGTCGACGCTGCAACTTCGTGCCGCGTCGCCAGCCGGTGACGTCCTTCAGTAGCCCCATTGGTTGCCCTTTTCGTGTGTACGTTTGCGGCGTGTGTCTCTAGCTGACTTCCCCTCTGCGAAAGGTATCCGATGAGGGGGCTTCGTGTCGTACGAGTCGTTCGAGTCCGCACATCTGCAGGCTGCACTGGCCGCGGCTGCCCACTCCTCGACGCTGCTCCGGCGATTCACCCGTTGAGGACACTCGAATCGGAATGAATTCCTGACCTTCGCTAACGGCCTGACCTGCAAATGTCGCTCGAAAACTGAACAATCTTCTCGCTGCATTCCACTGAGCGGGACCTGCGACTAATACCTGTGCCTTACATCACAAACTGTCTCGACAATGCTTCACATCACAGTTTCTGACCTGGAGGTTTTGAATGAGTCGCAGTTCTCGGCGCGGTCACCGCAAGGTTGCCGCCGTCGCGCTGGCTGTCTCCGCCGGCCTGTTCGTCTCGTCGTGCGCTGACAGCGGGAACGGAGGTGGGAGCGGCGACGCACCGGATTCCGGTTCAGGGTTGTCCATCGGCCCGGTCAACGAGCAGTCCGGCGAGGGTGACGCGGTCAAGGGCGGCACGCTCACGTTCAGCGGGTACTCCGCTGTCACGAATCTCGACCCTGCGAAGACGCAGATCGCCGGTTCGGTCGCCGGTTCGGAGCTGGGCGCCATCTACGACACCCTGCTGCGCTACGACCCGGCGTCGAAGGAATTTGTTCCGAAACTCGCGGAGTCGATGGAACCGAGTTCCGACTTCAAGACGTGGACTCTCGAACTGCGCGACGGTGTGAAGTTCAGCGACGGGACGCCGGTGGATTCGGCGGCCGTTTCGGCGAGCCTCAATCGCTACGTCACCAACAAGGGGCCGCAGTCGAGCCTGTACGCGTCGAAGGTTGCGTCGGTCGACACCCCGGACGCGTCGACGGTCGTCTTCAATCTTGTCGACCCGTGGACCGGTATCGAGTCACTGCTCTCCACCGGACCCGGCATGATCGTCGCGCCGAGCGCCCAGCAGGGCGATCAGTTCACCCCGATCGGCGCGGGTGCGTTCACCCTCGCGAAGTTCGCTCCCAACGAGGAATTGATCCTCGACGCTCGGGAAGACTACTTCGACGGTGCCCCGAACGTGGACAAGCTGCGGTTGATCAGCATCGTCGGTTCACAGTCCACCACCGAATCCCTCAAGAACGGCGGCACCGACGTCGCGTACATGCGTTCGCTTCCGAACGTCCTGGATCTGATCGACTCCGGCTACCCGGGCTTCGTCGACATTCCGTCGCTGTCGTACCTCTCGCTCGTCAACACGGCTCCCGGTCGTCCCGGTGCCGACGTGCGGGTGCGTCAGGCATTGGCGCTCGCGACCGATCCCGTCGCTATCGACAACCGACTCAACGAAGGTAAGGGTCTACCCGGCCAGGTCATCTTCCAGGACACCTCTCGCTGGCACAACGACGTCGCTCCGATCGGCGTAGACACCGCCAAGGCGAAGCAGCTTCTCGACGAGGCCAAGGCCGACGGTTTCGACGGCAAGATCACATACCTGACGCTGCAGGAGAATTCGGCGCAGGCGATGGCTCTGGCGTTGCAGTCGATGGCCAACGCCGTCGGTTTCGATTTCCAGATCGAGTACGTCAACTCGGTTGCCGACGTCGTCAAGCGTTTGTACGCCGACCGCGACTTCGACATGGCAACAGGTTCGGCCAACCTTGCGGAAGCCGATCCGTTCGAGCGTCTCTACTCGAACCTCAAGTCCGGTGGACGAAACAACGCCACGAGCTTCTCCGATCCGGAGATCGATTCGCTGCTCGACCAGTTGGGTGTAGCGACGTCGAACGACGCGAAGATCGAGGTGCTCGCCAAGATCCAGGAGCGCGCCAATGAGGTTGTGCCGTGGCAGGTTTACGGCAACACCCCGTGGCTCGGTGTGTGGGGGCAGAACGTCCACGGCATTCAGCAGAGCCTGGACGGAATCATGTTCTTCGACAAGGCCTGGAAGAACTGAAGGCCTCTGAAGAACTAAAGAACTGACCAGACCCGAGAAGCGTCCCCGCGGGGACGCTTCTCGGCATCAGAGAGTGTGACCGATCAAGAAGTGAGATCGAGGGCGGCGCGAACGATGCTGTCGGAGTCGAGGCCGTGGTACCGGTAGACGTCTTCGAGTGAACCGACCTGACCGAACCGGCTCACTCCGAGCGCAGCACCCGGAACGTTGTTGATTCCCGTCAGGAACGCGAGGGTGTGCGGGTGCCCGTCGAGAACGGTGACCATCGGCGCGGACCGGCTACTCGGAAAGACCTGATCCAGGATCCACGACGGACCGTCCGCGAGACCGCGCCGAGACTGGAGCGCTTCGAAGAGCAATCCGGGGCTGGTCACGCACACGACGTCGGCGGAAATGCCTTGCTCGCCCAGTCTTTCGGCTGCGACAAGTGTTTCGGTGACGGTGGCACCCATACCGACCAGGGTGATGGCCGGATCAGGGTTGTGCCGCAGCGTGTACGCGCCGGCCACCACCTGACGTCGACGGCGTTCTCGCGCAGCCGGATCGGTCGGCACCGCGGCCAAGGCCTGATCGACCGGACGGGTCGACAGACGCAGATACGACGAGCTGCCGTCTGGTCGGCCGAGGCGTCCGATGCTGTCGAGGAGCGTCCACTCCACGTCGACGGCGAATGCCGGTTCGAAACTGACGCATCCCGGCTGTTCGAGTCCGATGGACGGGGTCTTGATCGACTGGTGCGCACCACCTTCGGCTGCCAGGGTGACGCCCGACGGAGTGCCGACCATGATCGACTGTCCACCGGCGTAGATGCCGTACGACCACGGTTCGAGAGCCCGCTCGATGAAGGGGTCGTACATCACGCCGATGGGGAAGAGTGGCTGGCCCCAGCGACTCCAGGTTGCACCGAGTTCGCCCATCAGTCCGACCAGGTTGGTCTCGGCGATACCGAGTTCCATGTGCTGACCGGTGGGCTTCTCACGCCAGTGCATGATCGTTTCGGCGTCGTCGGCAAACCAGTTGTGCCGCTCGTTGGGGGACCAGACCCCGACCTTGTTCAGCCACCCTGCCAGGTTGGTGGTGGAACTGACGTCCGGGCTCAGTGTGACAACACGTTTCGCGGCGTCCGGCGCCTCTCGGCTCAGGTCGAGTAGCACCCGACCGAGAGCTGCCTGAGTGGTGGATGTGCCGGAGGGGGTACGGCCGATGTCTTTCGGAACTGCCGGGGGCATCAGATGCTCCACCTTCGGGCGAGCCAGGCGCTCAGCGGTTTCGGCGCAGATGCGGCCAGACGGGCCGTCCGCCTCGAACCGTTCCCAGGGCTTCGACGGATCCATGCCGAGTTCCGCCGCCAGAATCTCGTACTGCTCGGTGGTGAGTAGCGACGAGTGGTTCTGCGGATGGCCCTGCGTCGGCAGGCCCCGGCCCTTGATCGTGTACGCGATGATCACGGTGGGACGGGTGTCGTCGATCTGCGCGTACGCCTCTCGCAGAGCGTCGAGGTCGTGGCCACCGAGATTGCGGATGGCCTCGAGCACCGTGGCGTCGTCGAGGTCGTTGATCAGCGACGTGATCGCGTCGGCGTCCGCCGCGTCGCCAGGCAGCCTCAGACGGACCTCGTCGGCCGTGCATCGCAGCAGACGCTGGTACTCCGGATTCGGCATGTCCAGGATTCGTTCGCGCAACGCTGTGCCGCCCGGCCGGGTGAACAGTGATTCCAGGAGCGCGCCGAATTTCACGGTGATGACCTGCCAGCCGGCGCCCGAGAACATGCGTTCCAGGCGGGTTGCCGCGATGTTCGGCACCACCCGATCGAGCGATTGGCGGTTGAGGTCGACGATCCACACGATCTCACCCAGTTCGGCGACCGAATGATCGAGAACTGCTTCCCACACAGCGCCCTCGTCGAGTTCGGCATCACCGACAAGGGAGTACTGACGCCCGGTTCCGGCGCCGCCGAGGGAGGCGTCGACGTATCGGCGTGCGATGGCGCCCCAGATTGGAGCCGTCGCACCGATTCCCACAGATCCGGTCGAATAGTCCACCGGATCGGGATCTTTTGATCGACTCGGGTAGCTCTGCAGGCCCCCGAACTCGCGCAGCGTTGTCAGGTACGACTCGTCGAGTTCACCGAGCAGATAGTTGATGCCGTGGAGCACCGGAGCCGCGTGCGGCTTGACGGAAACCCGGTCGCCGGAACGAAGTTGGCCGAACCACAGCGACGTCATGATCGAGACCATCGACGCGCACGAGGCCTGGTGGCCGCCGACTTTGAGCCCACTGGGATTCGGACGGACACGGTTGGCGTGATGGATCATCGCGGTCGACAACCACAGAACACGCTTCTCGATCTCCGCCAGTGGCTCGGGAGCGTTCTGGTTGATGCTGGGGCTGTTCACGGCCGGTCCTGCCTTCGATAGTTGACATCGATCGCCACACCGCCTGTACCCCAGATCATGGGGCCGACGATGTGGTTGTGATGTTTGGCAGGACTTCCTGAGGCCGAACCGTTCGGCGCGGCAAAGTCCAGCCGCACCTGTCGATCTGTTGTGCAGATTCTGCGTCAAAGTCCATCATCGGCATACAGATTGGGCAATAGCTACCCAGTGGATTGAGCAATGTGCGCAACACCGAGGCCTGTGCGCCGTGCGAGGTGGGCACTATGCGCAGCACACTGCGAGTCGTGCGCGCTCAATCCATCAGATCGTGGACGTAGCACCAGCGCCAGGATTCGCCGGGCTCGTGCGAGCGCATGACCGGGTGCGCGGTGTCGCGGTAGTGGTTGGTCGCGTGCTGATGGGGGCTGGAATCGCAGCACCCGACGTGGCCGCAGGACAGGCACATGCGCAGGTGAGACCAGTTATCCTCGCCCAACTCGGCGCACTCCTGGCAGACGCCGGGCGTCAGCGCCGCCGGGTCCGTTTCGGGTGCATTGGTTAGTTCCTCGCAACCGGTCGGAGCGGGTGCGGGCTGCTGTGTGCGAGTTGCTGCTCGCTTCAGGATTTTCTTCATCGCCTTCCATACTGCATGCTGCCAGAGTGAACGGCATATTACTGGGGGTTGTAGTAGCGGCGTTGCTGGTGGCGGCGGTCGCGCGAAGGTTCGGATTGTCTTCGCCGCTGATCCTTGTCCTGGTCGGTTTGATCGCCTGCCAGATACCCGGTGTTCCGGAGTTGGAGCTCGATCCGGACCTCGTCCTGTTCGTCGTGTTGCCTCCACTTCTGTACTCGGCGGCGCTGGACAGTTCATACCTGGCACTGCGGTCCAATCTGCGTCCGATCGGATTTCTCGCAGTGGGGCTGCCCCTGGCGACGACGGCAGCGGTGGGCTTTGTCGCCTACCTGATCGTGCCGGAGTTCTCGATTGCGGCCGCACTGGTTCTCGGCGCCATCGTGGCGCCGCCGGACGCGGTGTCCGCGAGCGCAATCGGACGCAAGCTCGGTCTGCCGCGCCGAATCATGACCCTGCTGGGCGGGGAGAGCCTGCTCAACGACGCCACCGCTCTGACTGCCTACAAGGTCGCTCTCGCGGCGGCGGTGGGTACCGGTGCGACACTGATCGGCGGCTTCGAGACCTTCCTCGTCGCAGCGGTCGGTGGAACGGTGATCGGCCTCGCGGTGGGCTTTGTCATCTCGAAGGTTCGCGGCAAACTCCAGGATCCGGTGATGGAGAGTGGAATCGGATTGGTGGTGCCGTTCTTCACCTACCTGGCTGCTGAAGAGGTCCACGCGTCGGGCGTCATCGCGGTCGTCGTGGCCGGATTGTTCCTCGGCCAGCGCTCCACGCGCGCGAGTTATGCGACGCGCTTGCAGGACACGGCAGTGTGGAAGGCCGTCGACCTGATCCTGGAGTCCTTCGTCTTCCTGTTGATCGGGCTCCAATTGCCCAGTGTTGTCAACGGATTGCAGGGGTACAGCACCTCGATCGTCGTCTGGGCGTCGATTGCTGTGCTCGTGACCGTCGTGGTGGTGCGGATCGCCTGGGTGTTCCCGTTCACGTACGTACCGCGTTGGCTGTCGCCCCGTATCCGAGCGAGGGAGCCGGAGATTTCGGCGCGGGCAGTGTTCGTCGTGTCGTGGGCCGGTATGCGAGGGGTCGTGTCGCTGGCTGCTGCCTTCGCCATTCCGTTGACGGTCAACAGTGGTGAAGACTTCCCAGGCCGTTCGCTGATCCTGTTCCTGACGTTTGTCGTCGTGGTCGGCACGCTGCTGCTGCACGGCCTGACGTTGCCGTGGGTCATCCGTGTCCTCGGTGTGCAAGGAGACGAGGAGCAGTCCGACGCACGCGCCGAGGCGGCGGCTCAGGACAAGGCTGCACGCGCTGCTGCGGCGCGCCTGGACGAATTGGTCGGAGCAGACGCCGACGACGTCCCTCAGGTCCGCAATCGCGCCGCGGACATTTTGCGAAGCTGGAACACCCACCGCGCGAACTCGGCGTGGGAGCGACTGGGACGCAGCGACGAGGATCTGGGGGAGAGCCCGTCGAACGCCTTCCGCTCGCTGCGCCTCGAGATGATCGATGCCGAGCGAGGTGTGTTCATCGCCGAGCGCGATGCCGGCCGGATCGACGACGAGGTTCTTCGCAAGGTACTTCGAGAGCTCGATCTCGAGGAAGCCACGCTCGACCGGGACTAGACCGGCTGGTCTGATGTCGGTGAGGGTAATCGCTGGCCAGGGTCGGTTTACCTGGCCGTTGAGGCCTGCAACTTAACCGATTCCACTGAGCGAGACTCGATCCAATTTTCTGTGCCTCCCGTCACAGACTGTTTCGTGTTCAACATCACGTCACGGTCTTACCCCGCCTTGGAGGCATTCGAATGAGTCGTAGTTCCCGCCGCGGAAGTCGCAGATTGGCTGCGGCTGCGCTGGCGATCACCGCAAGTATGTTCCTGGCGTCGTGCGCCGACAACGGCTCGAGCAATGGCGGCGGCGAATCTGCTGATTCCGGTTCCTCGCTGAAGATCGGCATGGTCAACGAGCAGGCCGACCCCGGCACTCCCACCAAGGGCGGCACGCTGACGTTCAGCGGCTACTCGGCGGTCACGACTCTCGATCCCGCGAAGGCTCAGGTTGCCGGCGCCACCGGTGGCAGCGAGCTCAGCGCCATCTACGACGTGCTCATGCGCTACGACCCCATCGGGCAGAAGTTCGAGCCCAAGCTCGCCCAGTCGCTCGAAGCGAGTTCGGACAGCAAGACCTGGACGCTGAAGCTCCGCGACGGTGTGAAATTCAGCGACGGAACAGCTTTCGATTCCAAGGCAGTGGCGGACAGTATCAACCGCTACGTCACCAACAAGGGACCGCAGTCGAGCCTGTGGGCTTCCAAGGTTGCCTCGATCGACACCCCCGACGCGACGACTGTCGTCTTCAACCTCGTTGATCCGTGGACGGGCATCCAGTCGATGCTCGCTACCGGACCCGGCATGATCGTCGCCCCGAGCGCGCAGCAGGGTGACCAGTTCACCCCGATCGGTGCGGGCGCGTTCACTCTCGAGAAGTTCGCTCCCAACGAGGAACTGCTCTTGGCTGCTCGCCCCGACTACTACGACGGCGCGCCGAACATCGACAAGCTCAAGCTGATCAGCATCGTCGGCGCTCAGCCCACCGCCGAAGCACTCAAGACCGGCGGCATCGATGCCGCGTACATGCGTACGCTCACCCCGATCCTGGATCTGATCGAGTCGGGTTACCCCGGCTTCGTCGACATCCCGTCGCTCGGCTACATCGCGAACGTGAACATGGCCCCGGGTCGCCCGGGCTCGGATGTTCGTGTCCGCCAGGCGATGGCGCTTGCCGTCGATCCGGAGACGCTCAACACCCGCGTCAACAACGGCAAGGGACTGCCCGGCCAGGAGATCTTCCAGGACACCTCGCGCTGGCACAACGACGTCGCACCGATCGGCGTCGATCCCGCCAAGGCGAAGGAACTGCTCGATCAGGCCAAGGCCGACGGCTACGACGGAAAGATCACCTTCCTCTCCATCCAGGAACCGTCCGCCCAGGCAACGGCTCTGGCCATCCAGGCAATGCTCAACGCTGTCGGATTCGACGCTCAGATCGAATACGTCACCGGTGCAGGTGATCTGGTCAAGCGGATGTATGCCGATCACGACTACGACATGAGCACCGCAGCACTGAGCCTCGCCGAGGCCGATCCCTACGAGCGTCTGTACACGGGCATCAAGTCCGGCGGCCGTAACAACGCCACCGGCTACTCCGACGCCGAAATGGACGCTCTCCTGGACAAGTTGGGCGTCGCAACCACCGACGACGACAAGAAGGCAGTCCTGGCACAGATTCAGGAGCGCGCCAACGAGACCGTCCCGTGGCAGGTGTGGGGCAACGTCGCCGCACTCGACGTCTGGAACCAGAACGTTCACGGTCTCGAGCAGAGCCTCGACGGAATCGTGCTCTTCGACGGAGCTTGGAAGTCCTAGAGAGCCTGAAGTCCTGGAGAGCTTGAACCAAGACCTGAAATCAGAGGAACTGCTGTGTATTGCGAGCTCGCTGTCCGAAGGAGACGAAATCGATGAACATCGGCGCAATAGGTAAGAAATTGGGCCAGCTCGTCATTGTGATCCTGATCGTCAGCTTCGGAACCTTCGTGCTGGCATCACTGATCCCCGGCGATCCTGCTGTCTCCGTTCTCGGTGAAGGCCGAACGCCCGCCGAGTACGAGGAAGTTCGGCAGCAGCTCGGGCTCAACGATCCACTCCTGGTTCGCTATTGGGACTGGCTGACCAGCGCTCTCCAGGGCGACCTCGGTAATTCGCTTGTTCCTCCGCAGCAGGACGTTCTGACTGCGATCGGCTCGGCACTGCCCGTCAGCGTTCAGTTGGCCGTGATGGGTCTGGTCATCGCACTCGTCGTCGCCGTGCCGCTCGCACTCTGGTCGGCGCACCACGAAGGCGGCGTCATCGACCGCGTCATCAGCGCCGCGACGTTCGGTGTTCTTTCCGTCCCGAGCTTCCTCGCCGGTCTGTTGCTGATCATGGTCACCGTCAATTGGCTCGGCTGGTTCCCGCGATCACAGTGGGTGCGCATCGGGGACAGCCTCTCCGGAAACCTCTCACACGCAATACTCCCGGCGATCACCATCAGCCTCCTCGAGATGGCGATGTTCACTCGCGTTCTCCGATCCGATCTGGTGACGACGCTCCGTGAGGATTACATCCTCGCTTCGAAGGCGAAGGGAATGCCCACGCTGCGAGTGCTTTTCAGTGACGCGCTCCGCCCGTCGTCGTTCTCGCTCATCACGATGATGGGTCTGGCTCTCGGCGGCATGATCGGCAGCACCGTGATCGTCGAGACGCTCTTCTCGTTGCCCGGAATGGGCACGCTCATCGTCCGCGCAGCGCAGCAAGGTGATTCGCCGATGCTGCTTGGCGCGGTGGTCGTGATCGCGGTCATCTACGTCCTCGTCAACAGTGCGATCGATGTTCTGTACACCTATCTTGACCCGAGGAGTCGTCGTGTCCATGTCTGAAGTGACGCCAGACGGAGCGGCCCCGTCGCCGGCCCCGTCCGAGGTGATGACATACCGGCAGCAGACAGTCCTGCTGGCTCCCGGTCCCGTCGAGACGTTGGAACAGCCCAAGAATCTGGTCCTGATCGGATCGATTCTCACGGTGATCGGCGTTGCGCTGCTCGGCACCGCACTCTTCGGTTCGGCCATCATGATGACCGTCCGCATCGTGCTCGCGCTCGTTGCCCTGGTTTTCCTCTTCAAGGGTCTCGGCAAACTCGGTACGTCCAAGTGGGGCAGTCAGTTCGATCTCTCGTACTGGTTGGCGTGCATCTGGCTGGCCGCGCTGATCCTGGCCGCGATCTTCGCACCGCTGCTGCCGCTCGGTGAGTACAAGGACACGGTCAAGACCTTGGCCGAGCCGGGCTTCGCCTCGCCGAGCCTGCTCTCCGATCACCCGCTGGGTACCAACAACTTCGGTCTCGACCTGCTTGCCCGCGCTTTGTTCGGTGCCAGGGCATCCTTGACCGTGGCCATCTGCGCCGTACTGATCGGCATGATCATCGGCGGCACCATCGGCGTCATGGCCGGTTACTTCCGCGGCAAGGTCGACGCAGTCGTCGGAATCCTGACCAACTCGCTGCTGGCCATTCCTTCTCTGGTGCTGTTGATCGCACTGGCCGCGGTGCTCACGTCGAACCTGCGCAACATCACCCTCGCACTCTCGATTCTCTGCATTCCCAGCATGGTTCGAATCGCCAGGGCCAACACCATCGTCGTCGCCCAACGGGAGTTCGTGCTTGCCGCGCGGGCCATGGGCGCCACCAAATGGCGCGTCATCTGGCGCGAGTTGGTTCCCAACGTCCTCGTTCCGGTCGCCGCGCTCGGCCTGGTGGCCGTCTCCGGCCTGATTGTCGCGGAAGCATCACTCAGCTTCCTCGGACTCGGTATCGCACAACCTGATCCGACCTGGGGCAACATGATTGCGGAAGGCCAGGGCGGGATCGTGGAGAAGCATCCGTTCATCGTTCTGGTTCCCGGCGTCTTCCTCTTCCTGACGGTGTTCTCCTTCAACCTCATCGGCGAGAAGTATCGGAGTAAGCTGTGACCACTTCAGTTCAGAACGGCGTTCCGCTACTGCAGGCGGACAACATCAGGACCGTATTCGCCACTCCGCGTGGCCAGTTGCGAGCAGTCGACGGTGTCTCGATCCACGTTTCCGCCGGTGAAACTCTCGGTATCGTGGGTGAATCCGGTTCCGGCAAGTCGGTTCTCGGACGCACCATCATGGGTCTGCTGCAGAAGGGTCCGGCTCTGGACATCAGCGGGACGGTGACGTTTGCCGGCCGCGACATGTCGACCATGAAGAAGTCGGAGATGAAGCACTTCTGGGGACCCGAGATCGCCATGGTCTTCCAGGATCCGATGACCTCGCTCAATCCGTTCAAGCGCATCGGCACCCACATCACCGAATCCTTGAAGTTCCACCTGGGTCTGAAGAAGGACGCGGCCCGCGATCGCGCTGCGGAACTCCTGTCGATGGTGGGTATTCCCGAGCCCAAGCGTCGGCTCGATCAGTACCCCCACGAACTTTCGGGCGGTATGCGTCAGCGTGTGGTCATCGCGATGGCCCTGGCCTGCGAGCCGAAACTGCTGATCGCGGACGAGCCGACCACAGCGCTCGACGTGACCGTGCAGAAGCAGATCCTCGACCTGCTCGCCTCGCTCAACGACAAGCTCAACATGGCCGTCATCCTGATCAGCCACGACCTCGGTGTGGTCTCGGGACGATCGGATCGCGTCGCCGTCATGTACGCCGGGTCCGTCGTGGAAACGTCGGCCACCGAGGAGTTGTTCACTCGTCCGCGCCACCCGTACACCGAAGCGCTGATGGCCGCGATTCCGCGACTCGAATCGCCGACGCACACAGTGCTGCAGACAATTCCGGGTGGACTGCCGGACATGACGAAGCCGATCACCGGTTGCCGCTTCGCCGCTCGCTGCCGGTATGCCCAGGACGACTGCCTGACCGGCGAACCGGCTCTGGCTCCCGGCGGCCTGGGAGACAACACAACCGAAAGCCACACGTTCGCGTGCCACTACCCGGTCGACACCCCTGAAGGCACAACGGCATTGGTCGCCAACGAGAAGGCCGGCACTACCGCAGCGGGCCTCTCGCTCGCGGTGAAGGAGATGGTCTGATGACTGCAGCAACCGATACCAGGAAGCCCGAGACGGTGGACGCGGCCCTGACGGTCGAGGATCTGGTCGTCGAATTCAACGTCGGCAAGGGGCAGACCGTTCACGCCGTGTCCGGGATCAGCTTCACCGTCGCTCCGGGTGAAACCTTGGGCGTTGTCGGTGAATCCGGCTGTGGCAAGTCCACGGCGGGCCGGGCGATCATGCAGTTGCCCTCACCGACGTCGGGCTCCATTCGCCTCGGAGAGACGGAAATGACGGCACTGGGCGCGGAAGAACTGCGTCGCAGTCGCACTCAGTTGCAGATGATCTTCCAGGACCCGATCTCCTCCCTGAACCCTCGTCGCAAGGTCAAGGCTCTCATCACCGAGGGTCCGTCGATCTGGGGCGGAAAAGACAAGGCCGCCATCGAAGCTCGGGCACGCGAGGTTCTTGCCGAGGTCGGGTTGGACCCGGACATGGTGTGGGACCGAACCCCGCGCGAACTCTCGGGCGGACAGTGCCAGCGTGTGTGCATCGCCCGTGCATTGATGCTCGACCCCAAGGTCCTGATCTGTGACGAGCCGGTCTCGAGCCTCGACGTCTCCGTGCAGGCGCAGATTCTGAACCTGCTCGAGGATGCGAAGAAGCGTCACGGGCTGTCTTTGCTGTTCATCGCGCACAACATGGCCGTCGTGAAGAACATCAGCGACCGCGTGATGATCATGTACTTGGGCCGCGTCTGCGAAATCGTTCCCGCAGAAGACATGCAGAACCGTGCGTTGCACCCGTACACGCAGCTACTGCTGTCGTCGATTCCCGATCCTGATGCCACCGTCACCGCAGCGCAGAACGTCGAGCAGAAGGTCATCGAGCTGCCGTCGCCGCTCAATCCGCCCAGCGGCTGCCGGTTCCGTACTCGGTGCCCGCTGGCCACGGATCTCTGCGCCGAGGAAGTTCCCGAACTTCGTCTCGTCCAGGGCGGTCATCAGGTGGCGTGCCACAACGTGTGACTACACGCGAAGCATGTTGCGTACGTGACCGGTTTCGTTGATCGACCCGACCCTGCGGCTTCCGTCCCGGGAAACAAGAATTCGCGTGACGGACACGTACTCGATCGGGAAGGTCAACGGACGCTCCAGCCCGAGTAGTTCCTGCAGAACGATATTGATGACGCCGCCGTGGCAGAAGATCGCCACGGTGGCGTTGTTGTCGGTTGCGGCGACGACGTCGTCGATCGCACCGAGGACTCGCGCACGAAAAGCGTCGCCGTCCACCGACTCGGGTAGCCATCCGGCCTTGATGCGCGCATACGTTTCCGGTGCGCGTTCCAAGACCTCGTGCATCGGGATGTAGTGGGGCTGCTCGTAGTCGTACTCCGCCAGACCCTCGAGCTGGGTGACCGGAAGATCCAATGCCTGCGCTACCGGGTCCGCGGTCTCGAGTGCGCGCTTCTGCGGGCTACTGAAGAGCCCGGTGATCCGGTAAGGGGCCAATGCCGCAGGCAGCCGAAGTGCCTGCACGCGACCGGCGTCGGTCAGTGAGGGATCGGCGAAGCCTTCGGTGACCTCGGCGAGTTCGGGGAGCGCGTGTCGGATCAGGAGTAGTTGCACCCACGTCACCTTGCCATGTACAGATCGACGGCCACCACGAGGTTTCGGCCTTCGCGTTTCGCCTGGTACATGGCGGTGTCGGCGATGTCGAGCAGAGCGTCCATCTCGGCCATTGCCTGATCTACCCAGGCGACTCCGATACTGACCGTTCCGGCGAAGCCGCGGATGGATCGGGAGTGCGCCTCCTGCCTCTGTCTGATGCGTTCTGCCAGGGCAATTGCTTCCTCGAATGTGCAGTCGGCGGCGGCGACGGCAAATTCCTCACCGCCAAGGCGACCGGACAGTCCCAGTCCTTCGGTAGTGGCGAGGAGGGTGTTTCCGAACTGTTCGAGGACCGAATCTCCGGTGAGGTGGCCGAGGTTGTCATTGATCGATTTGAAGTGGTCGAGATCGAGCATCATGACGGCGATCGATTTTCGCGCTGTGTGTTGGGTGTCGAGGAGTTCCTGCGACTGGGTCCAGAACGCATGTCGGCTCAGCGTTCCGGTCAGGGCGTCGCATTCGGCGATGCGTTGGAGTTCACGTTCAGCGCGTCGCTGTGCGCCCGTGGCGACGGCTACGGCGATGGGGGAGAGCGCCATCAAGATGACGGAGATTCTGGTGGTTACACCTTCGCTGAGCAGATGAACCGGATCGGCCAGGGCCAACCGCCCCTGGCCCGCCATGATCAGCGCCCACGCGCTCCACCCAGCCGCGAGGAGCGAAGTGCTGAACAGCGAGACGCGCATCGCGCACCACAAGAGCGCCGGCATCGGAAGCAGCAATGCGAGGGCTCCCTGCACTTCGAGGGCCAGCGGGAGGCAGGCGAGGAGGGCTGCCAGCGGCAGAAGGATCTGGGCGACCCGTCGAAGTCGCAGATTCTGCCGCACGGACGGCCCGAACGTACGACGGACGTGGTCGAACGGAGGTGCGGAAAGAAGGATCGGCAGCACGATCAGATAGGTGCACAGGTCGGCGAAGAACCAACCCACCAATTCCGTTCCCGCACCGCTTCCTTCGTGGAGTTGAGTGCGCAGTGCGCTGGCGGACCCAGCCGTGAACGACGCCAGAACCGAGACGACGAAGATTCTGGTCGTGTACTTCGTCTCGGAGATCCGCCGCGGAAAACAGCCGAGCAAGTTCGCGGCGATCAATCCTGTCGTGACGCCGACCAGATTGATCGCATTCAGTTCGAAGGCCCTCTGCACGGGGCTTCCGGTCGCAAGATCCGCCGTCAGCAGCGCAGCGCCGCCGACAGCGAGTCCGATCGGCGCAAACGAGCGCGGGTTACGAAGGAGAATGCCCAGAAGGATCGCGTTGGCGGGCCAGAAGGTCGACAGAAACCCGGGCGGACGGGCGGCGATGCCGGCGAGTGCGACAACGAGTATGGCGACGAAGATCAGCGACGAGCGCACCCGGGTTGTCGAACGATCCATGGCCAGCCTGTCGTAGAAAGCAGAAGCTGTCCGAGCCTAGCAATGATCCGGCTACTGTCCGAGTTGTACGTTGAAGTGTCATTCCCGAGGGTTCGGCTGCGTGAGGCGTCGAATCAAGTTCGCCAACTCCTCGGGCTGATCGATCATCGCGTGGTGATGCGCCGGGCGCAGGACGTGAAAACTCCCGCCGAGGTAGGTGGCGAGTTTCTGCTGCTTTGCCATCCAGGCGATGGACCAGGGAGTGGTGTGGCCAGTGTGTGCAGCGACGACGCTGAGGTCGATGTCGGGCAGTGGATGCTTGCTCGAGCGTCGTAAAGCGGTGAGCTCCAGCGCCATATCGGTGTACGCGACGTATTCGATCATCGCCGCCTCCAGATAGTGAGGCTCGCGGTAGATCTTCCTGACCCATTCGAGGGTGGCTTCGGACGACCCGCTCGGCGGCACGGACTGGTTGAGGATCTTGCGCGTCGTGGTGCCGAGGAGTCGTTGGAGTCCGGTGGTGCTGAACGAGGCCGCGGCGGCCCGGGAGGCGATCAGCAGCAGGTCGCGGGGGAAAAGACGTTTCGGTTCTTTCTCGGCACTGGAATCGAGGAGCAGCATCCCCGCCGCCCGATCGGGGAACAGTCGCGCGAAGCCTTCGGCGTAGAAGCCGGCGATGGAGTGGCCGACGACGACGGCCGGACCAGTCAGTCCCAGAGTGTCGAGCACGTCGCGGATCCGCTGAGCTTCGCCGCGGACGGTCGGCACGTCGGAAGACGGCTCGCTGAGTCCGAAGCCCGGGCGATCGAAGCGGACGACGGTGTGGTCCGACTGGAGATGACGCGCGCAGTCATCCCAGTCGAACCAGTTGCCCGCCAGCCCGCCGCACAGGACGACGACGGGGCCGTCGCCCTCGGCAAGAACATGAAGTCGGCTCTCGCCGACCTGCAAGATCTCGCCCGGTGGTTTCACGTGGAACAATTCCGGCACGTGAGAATCCGGACTACTGACGCGGTTTCGCGAGGGGGAAGGCCAGCGTCTCGCGGATGCTGCCGCCCGTGATCAGCATGACGATTCTGTCGACGCCCATCCCGAGACCACCCGTCGGCGGCATCGCGTGTTCGAGGGCTTGGAGGAAGTCCTCGTCCAATTCCATCGCTTCGGGATCGCCGCCGGCCGCGAGCATCGACTGCTCGGTGAGCCGGTTGCGCTGATCCACGGGGTCGGTCAACTCGCTGTACGCGGTTCCCAGTTCGACACCCCATGCGACGAGGTCCCACTTCTCGGCGACGCCGGGGATGCTGCGATGCGGCCGGGTGAGCGGAGACATCGAGGTGGGGAAGTTCGTGTAGAACGTGGGGAACTCCGTGTAGTCCTCGACCAGGTGCTCGTACATCTCCTGCGCGATGGCGCCGGTATCCCAGCTGGACTGGTACGGGATCTCGTTGGCGTCGCACAGCTTCTGCAGGTCTTCGAGACTCGTCTCGGGGGAGACGTCGACGCCAAGCTTTTCGGCGACGGCGCCGTGCATCGTCTTCACCGGCCACTCGCCGGAGATGTCGACCTCGACCAATTCGCCGTCCGGGCCGGGTCGCATGATGATTTCGCGCCCGAACGCTGCGACGGCCGCCGCCTGGATGAGCTCGCGGCACATCCGCATCATGCCCTCGTAGTCGCTGTGCGCCTCGTAGGCCTCGAGGATCGTGAATTCGGGATTGTGTTTGAAGTCGACGCCCTCGTTGCGGAACACGCGGCCGATCTCGAACACCTTCTCCATACCCGCGACGCACAACCGCTTCAGGTACAGCTCGGGTGCGATGCGGAGATAGAGGTCGAGGTTGTACGCGTTGATGTGTGTCAGGAACGGAGCGGCGTTCGCGCCGCCGTGCACCTGCTGCAGGATCGGGGTCTCGACTTCGAGGTATCCGCGACCACCGAGTGAATCGCGAAGCGACTTCACGACGGCACTTCGAGCTTCGAGCAGTTCGCGGGCCTTCGGGTTGAGGGCGATGTCGAGGTACCGCTGGCGGACTCGGGTCTCGGGATCCGAGAGGCCCTTCCACTTGTCCGGCAGCGGGTGCAGGCACTTGCCGTTCATGCGCCACTCGGCGGCGATGAGCGACAGCTCGCCCTTGCGGCTACGCCCGATGGTTCCGCTGACTTCGATCAGGTCGCCGAGATCGAATTCGGCAGCGAACTCCGCCAACTTCTCGCGGCCGACGTTGTCCTGGTCGACCAGAACCTGGATGTCGCCGGACCAGTCGCGCACGTCGGTGAACACGACTCCGCCGTAGTCGCGAACCCTCAGCAGGCGTCCCGCGATGCGTACGCGGGTGCCCTCCGGCGACTTCGCTGCGGCGGCAATCGTGTGGGTCGGCGGATAGGCGACGGGGTAGGCGGCGATCCCTTCGTCGGCGAGTTGCGCGAGTTTGTTCATGCGCACCCGGACCTGCTCGGGTCGACGCGGACCGTTGGTCGTGAACGACGGCGCCGAGTCCGGCGGGCTGCCGTCGGCGTGCAGTCCTTCGGAAGTCACCAGAGCTGCCGGCACCGCCGCATGTGTTCCGGTGTGCTTGACGACCTGGCTCGACTTGCGGCCGAAACTGGGCAGCACCACAAAGCCTTCGGCGATGGCCGACGCGAATCCGACGCGTGGAAGCTCACGGTTGTCCTCGAAGCAGAGAAAACGCGGCTCCCAATCCGGCTGGTACTTCACGTTCGAGCGGTACAGCGCTTCGAGCTGCCACCAGCGGGAGAAGAAGACGAGCACCGAGCGCCAGATGCGGAGGATCGGGCCGGCGCCGATGCGCGAACCTTCCTCGAACACCGAGCGGAAGACGGCGAAGTTGAGCGAGACCCGCACGACGCCGATCTCGTCCGAACGTGTGGCCAACTCCGAGACCATCAATTCGACGACACCGTTGGGCGCCGTCGGCTTGCGACGCATCAGGTCGAGCGAAACGCCGTTCGGTCCCCACGGCACGAGCGAAAGCATGCCGACGACGCTTTCGTCCTCCGTGCCTTCGCCCATGACGGCTTCGACGAGGAGGCAGTCGCCGTCGAGGTGATCGCCCAGTCGGCCGAGTGCCATGGAGAAGCCGCGCTCGGTGTCGGTGTCACGCCAGTCGTCCGCGCGGATGATGACGGCCGCCATGTCCTCGGGCGGGATGTCGCGATGGCGTCGCATCCGCACGGTGACGCCGTGGCGCCTGACGCGGGTGACGGCCTGGCGTACCGGGCGCATGTCGCGTCCGTTGAGGTTGAACTCGCGGGTGCGCAGGATCGCTTCGTCGCCGAGTTGCAGGACGCTCAAGCCTGCCTTCTTGTACGCCGTCGCCCCGGTTTCGCTGGCGCCCATGACGGCTGTCGCCCAGCCGTACTGCGAGGCCAGGTCCTGCCACGCTTCGATGGCGTGCGGCCACGCTTCGGGATCGCCGATGGGATCACCACTGGCGAGGCAGACGCCGATCTCGACGCGGTAGGTGATCGCGGCCTTGCCGCTCGGCGCGAAGATGACGGCCTTGTCGCGGCGGGTGGCGAAGTAAGCGAGGGAGTCGTCGGCGCCGAAGTTCTGGATCAACCCGCGGATCGCGGACTCGTCGTTGCCGGTGAGGGCGTTGTTGGAGCGTTGCGCGCGGAAGAGCGTCATAACTGCGGCGAGTAGTGCGATGGCGCCGAGGAGACCGAGGACCGTGTTGACGAAGACGCGTGGATGGCCGTCGAACACCTCGTTGTCGACCGAAGCCGCCGCGGTGACGCGGTTCAGGGCCCAGAGGAATCGCTGGTTCTGCGGCAGGTCGCCCGGGAAGAGTTCGACAAGGCCCCAACCGATCACGGTTGCGACAGCCATGCCGCCGATCAGTACGCCGAGCGCTTTCCAGCCGGCGCCGCGTCGTACGCGTGTGTAGAACTCGGGCCTCGCGGCGATGAGGATTCCGATCACGACAAGCAAAACGACAGCGGCGACGGCGTTGTTCGGGTTCTTGTCGACAATCGTGGAGGCGATGTTGGTGAGGGTGATCAGCGCGAGGTAGATCGTCAGCAGCCACCAGGCGATGCGCTTGCGACTCGCGAGGGCCGCGGCGAGCAGGGCGACGACGAGCGCCCACGACAGGCTCGTATCCGGTGCGTCGAAGTAGTAGCTGTCGATGTATTCGCGTGGGACGCGGAGGATGTGCCGCAGAACCGGCGAGATGCTCCACAGGAACACCAGTACGGAGAAGACTCCGAGGATCAATCCCGAGATATGGGGAACCTGGCTGAACCGCCCTTTGCGGAATCGCCGCGCCTGGCGCGGATTTTCGGGTGGCGATTCCACCAACTCTGCAGTGGTGTCCGATACCTCGGTCAATGGTGCCATCGAGCTTCCTCTCCTACCGGTCGATCAGATCCTCACGCTAAGTGTGGTCTGTCGTGTCCAGTTTTGTGGGAGGAGGAAGATGATTGACATGACCGACAACATTCCAGCAGTACCCATCCGCGACGAAATGATTCGGCTCGGTCAGTTTCTCAAGCTCGCGAACCTCATCGAATCGGGCGCGGAGGCCAAGGAAGTGATCGCCGACGGCATGGTTTCGGTCAACGGTGAGGTCGAAGATCGTCGGGGCCGCCAGCTTCGTGACGGCGATGTCGTCGAGATCGGCGGGATGGCCGCCAAAGTGGAAGCCCCCGCCTGATCCCGCGACTTCTGACTAGCTTTCGCGAACGACGACGCCGTCCTGGTCGCTGTAGACGATCTCGCCGGGGTTGAAGGTGACTCCGCCGATTTCGATCGGCACGTTCTTCTCGCCCGAACCGGTCTGAGTGCTCTTGCGCGGGTTGGTACCCAGCGCCTTGACGCCGATGTCGAGGGTGCGCAGGATCGCCGAGTCGCGGACAGCTCCGTTGACGATGACGCCGGCCCAGCCGTTGTCGACGCCGCGGCCGGCGATGATGTCGCCGACCAGCGCGGTGTGGATGCTCGCGTCACCGTCGACGACGAGGACTCCACCGTTGCCCGGTTCGCTGAGGGTCTGCTTCACGAGCAGGTTGTCCTGGAAGCACTTGATGGTCGTGATGGGGCCGGCAAACACTTCACGTCCACCGAACTGGGTGAACTGCGTGTCGCAGCTACGGATGTCGGGTCCGATCTCGTCGGCAAGGTCAGCGGTCGCTACAGGCTCGGTCATGCCCCACAGGATAGTCGGCAGAGAGTTGACCACGGGTTCCCAGACCTATGCCGCATCCGGTAGACATCGACGGTGGACACATCGCGCTGGTACCGATCGTTCGCGGAAGTGGAAGCCCGAGGGAACTCCGAGGTCTACGAGGAATGGGGCAACGGCGTATCGGAGGATCCAGCAGACCTCGCTCTGATCGATCGACTTCCAGAACCCCGCAGGCAACCCAACCTGATATTCGGGGCGAGCCGTCACCTCGGTGCACCGGTCGCGCCGTATGCGTCGTTTCGCCGGTGGCTGAGGGAGAACTGGTCTGCGGTTGAACAACTTGCGCGGATCCGGACTACCCAGACCAATGAAGCAGGCCGCGCTGCTGTGTTGCTTCCCGTTCTCGGGTTGTTGAAGGGCCCGCTCTCCCTCATCGAAGTCGGTGCTTCGGCGGGCCTGTGCCTTTATCCGGACCGCTACAGCTATCTCTACGACGGCGAAAAGTATCTGCATCCAGTCGATGGTCCGTCCACCGTTCTGCTGGAGTGCGCGACGACTGGCAGTCCGCCGATTCCGGAGAGCGTCCCAGACGTGGTGTACCGGGCGGGCATAGACCTGAATCCACTCGATGTACGCGACACCGACGACATGAGATGGTTGGAGAGTCTTGTGTGGCCGGAGCAGGACCATCGCCGTCAGCGATTACGCGACGCTGCTGCACTCGCTCGTGTGGATCCACCGCATCTGGTTCGCGGAGATCTCACGGCGGCTGTTGCCGATCTGGTCCGGCGTGCGCCACAGAACACAACGGTCGTGGTCTATCACAGTGCAGTCCTCAACTATCTGACCCTCACTGCCAGAGAGGAATTCGCAGAAACTGTTCGTGCTTTGCCATGCCACTGGATAGCCAACGAAGGTCTTGGGGTTCTGCCCGAAGTCGATGCCAAGTTGACGGCATCACCAGAGGCGCGCCGTGGCAAATTTGTTGTCTCTCTTGACGGCACACCCCGCGGGCTAGCTGGTGGCCATGGGCAGTCCCTCGACTGGTTAGACCAAACCCGCACGGCGCCAGTAGGTTAGGTGCTGGGAAGTATGCCGTTCAGCACTATGTCGGCGAGAGAATCGGCAAACGGTCCCGGGTCCGAGACGTCACGAACCGACAGCGCGAAGATGGCCGCGCCCGCCATGATGTCGAGGAGAGCGTCGGCGTCGACGCCACTTCGGATGTCGCCGCGCTCCCTCGCCGCTTCCAGTCGACGGTTCAGCTCGACGCGGACTCCGGCCAGTTGCCGCACCACGAGAACGTCGCGTAATTCCGCGTTTGTTCGCACTTCGCTCATCAGTCCGGGCGCCGCGGCCCGGGTGGCGGGAGCGGCGAACAGTGCCACCGCGCCCTGCACAAGCGCGCGAATCTGATCCGCGATCGTGCCCTCGGCGCCGAGTTCGGTGTCGATGTCCGCGCCCTGTTCGACGTCGAGTACCGGATAGATCGCGTCGTTGACGATGTGTGCCTTCGACGGCCACCGACGGTAGATGGCTGGACGCCCGACTCCCGCGCGCGTCGCGATGGCGTCGATGGATGTGCCGGCGTACCCCTTTTCCTCCAACAGTTGCCTGGTCGCGTCCAGTACTGCGTCGTCGATTGCAGGGTTTCGCTGCGGGCCCAGGCGGTGCTGAGTTTCGGAATCTTTGGACATTTTGGGCAAATCCCTTGCGGTATCGCTGTGATGGCCGTTACATTCTGTCACGGCTTTAGTCGTTACATATTGTATCGACTATCGGCACGTGCGCATCGGCGCCACCGAACCACGAGGAGTGGTGATGAACCTTCGAACCGAAACAGAAACCTCAGGCGAAGATCCCGACTACGCCGAATTCGCCAGGCCCGGCGAATCCCGCAACGACCCGGCCGAGATGCGGCGCAGCCTCGAAGGCTGGCTCACGACCGTGCTGTGGCGAGGCTCGAAACCTTCCGTGACCTCGGTCGAGGTGCCCGCCGCGAACGGGATGTCCAACGAGACCGTGCTGTTCGATGCAACGTGGATCGAGGACGGGATTCGAGCCGAGCATCGCCTGGTCGCCCGTATCGCTCCGCGAGACAGTGCGGTGCCGATCTTCCCGTCGTACAACCTGGACCAGCAGTTTCGGGTCATGAGCGCCGTCGCAGCCCACACGTCGGTGCCGATCCCGCGCGTGTACTGGTCCGAGAGCAACCCGGACGCGCTCGGCGGCGAGTTCTTCGTGATGGAACGGCGCGAGGGCGAAATCCCGCCAGACGTCATGCCGTACACGTTCGGATCCTGGCTCTCGGAGGCTTCGGCGGACGACTGTTCTCGACTCCAGCAGTCATCGGTCCAGGTGCTGGCGGAGTTGCACGCTATGGCCGATCCGCACCTCGCTCTCCCCGAGTTGTGCGGCGGCGGTGCCGAACCGACTGGGGCAGAAGCACTTCGCGCGCACCTCGAGGACCAGCGACGCTACTACGAGTGGGCAACAGCCGACGGACCAGGATCTCCGTTGATCGAGCGCGGCTTCGACTGGATCGAAGCGAACTTTCCCGCCGATGCCGGTTCCGCAGTGCTCTGCTGGGGTGACTCGCGGATCGGAAATGTCATCTACCGCGACTTCGAACCAGCGGCGGTCCTCGACTGGGAGATGGCCACACTGGGGCCGCGTGAACTGGACCTCGGCTGGATGATCTTCCAGCACAGGTTCTTCGAGGATCTCGCTGCCATGGCCGGACTCCCCGGAATGCCGGACTTCCTTCGTCGCGAGGCCGTGGCAGAGGCCTACGGCTCGCTTTCCGGCCACCAGGTTGCGGATCTAGATTTCTACATCGTGTACGCCGCGCTGCGACATGCGGTGATCATGTTCCGAGTCCAAAGTCGCGCAGTGGCTTTCGGTCAGGCGGAATTCCCCGACAATCCGGACGAGATGATCCTGCACCACAAGACACTCGAAGCCATGCTCGACGGCACCTATTGGGAATCGCTCGCTACAGCCACGCTCACAACAGCGTCGGTCGCAACAGGAGATGCACGATGACACTGTCCCCGCTCGACGACTACCCGGTACATCAGATCGCCGAGACTATCCGCCACGTGGGCACCTCGGATCGAAACTTCTACGACCGCTACTACTTCAACTGCCATGCAGGCGTCGACGGCGACAGCGAGCCGCTGTTTCTCATCATCGGTCTCGGTCAGTACCCCAATCTTGGTGTGTGCGACGGCTTTGCGGTTCTTCGGCGCGGCGACGACCATATCGTCTTCCGGGCATCCCGCGCCTTGGGTGACGATCGTATGGACCTGTCAGTAGGCCCGTTGAGGATCGAGATCATCGAGGGTCTGCACCGTCTGCGGGTGGTGTTGGACCCGAGTCCCGAAGCGCCGGACCTGAGCTTCGACCTCACCTTCGAGTCCGACGGCCCCGCCAATCTCGAGGCCAGACATTTCCATCGCCAGCTCGAACGAGTCACCTTCGACACGCAACGATTCGTGCAGACCGGAACATGGTCCGGATCCCTGACCGTCGACGGCGACGTCATCCCGGTCACCCCGGCGACGTGGCGGGGTAATCGCGATCGATCCTGGGGTGTTCGACCGGTCGGCGAGGCGGAACCTCCTGGACGCAAGGCGGATCCGTCGATCGCCGGCAGTCAGAACTTCTTCTGGATCTACTCGATCATGCAATTCGGGGACTTCACCGTCGTCACGGTCGTTCAAGAGGATCAACAGGGACGCCGAATTCTGGAGGATGCGACACGCGTCTGGGCGGATCGTTCGCGCGAGCCGGAGTGGTTGGGTCGACCGGACCACCAGCTCACCTTCATTTCCGGCACCCGCGAGGTGAAGAGCGGAACTCTGTACTTCCGGCGTCCCGGTGCACCAGGAGAATCCGACCACATCCTGGAGATAACCTGCGAACCGATTCTGCCCAACTACATCGGTGTCGGTACGGGCTACGGACTCGAGCAGGATTGGCGCCACGGGATGTGGCAGGGCGAACTGGTGGTTCAGGGCCTGCGAGAGAAGGTTTCGGACATCGAACCGTGGAAGAAGATGCTGTGCCCGGTCGACAACTTGGCCCGGTTCACCCTTGTAGGAGACGGCGTAACTCGCACCGGGACAGGACTGTTCGAGGTAGCAGTCATTGGACCCCACCAGCGATACGGGTTCACCGGAATCGGTGATGTCGCACCGTAACTCCAGCTCACCAAACCACAAATCCCAAACTACAGAGAGAGGTACTGCCACATGTCCACACGCTCACGAATATTGTTCGCTCGCACTGCGAAGGCCGCCGCACTTGTTGTCACCGGAGGCCTGTTGTTTGCCGCTCCCGCCACGGCCATCCCGCTCGACTTGGGCTCTCTCAACACGGGATCGGTCGATCTCGGCTCGCTCGATCCTGTGCTCGCGCCGACACCGAACTTGGCCTCCGTGGCCAACTTTCGCGACGTCGCCGGCAATGACGGTAGGGGATACGCCACCGTCGACGGCTCGCACCTCAAGCGCGGCGTCATCTACCGGTCCAATGCGCTGACCGCGACCAGCGACGCAGACAAGGCGACGCTCACCGGCCTCGGACTTGCCGACGCCTATGACCTCCGCGGTTCAACCGAGATCTCCAACCCGTTCATCGGTGGCGCGGACAAGCTCCCGGACGGTGTGACGTACACGAACATCCCCATCGAGTTCAAGGATCTCACTCAGCTGGCCACAACGATCAAGTCGCCGGAAGAGGCCAAGCAGTTCTTGGTCGACACCAACCGCAGTTTTGTCACCGATCCCGTGCGCCGCGCCGGCTTCAAGCAGGTGCTCTCGGACATCGCTGCTGGTGACGGGGTGCAGTTGTTCCATTGCACTTCAGGCAAGGACCGCACGGGTTGGACCGCGATGTTGCTGCAGACCATCGCGGGTGTCCCCGCCCAGACGATCATGGACGACTATCTGTTGAGCAACACCTACCTTCAGGCGACCAACGAGAAGATCCTTGCGCAGATCTCTCAGGCTCTGAGCCCGCAGGTAGCGACCAATCTCGAGCCGGCCCTCGGTGTCGATGCGTCGTACCTGGAAGCTGGACTCGCGCAGATAGCCAGCGATTACGGAACCGTCGACGGTTATCTCACCGAAGGTCTCGGACTCACTGCGGACACGATCACGCTTTTGAAGGCCAAGCTAGTCGACTAGTTGCGCGCCGCTAAAACGCTTGAACGAACGAGTACCAGTCGCCGTCGAACTCCTGGTATCCGATCTCGCCGTCGCGGCGGGGCTTGCCGAGATATGGTGCGCCGTCGGGTAAGTACGCCAATCCGATCGAATCGATCAGACCGCCCTCGATGTGGAAGCGGCACCCGTTGCCGACGGGCCAGACCTGCAGGACCCGGTAGACGCCAATTGTTTGGTTGTCCAACGACTTCTGGCAATCCGCCGCCACTGCTTCGAGCGAATCTTTCGACAATGCAAACGCAACACGGGAAGGGACGGACAAGGTCACGATCGCGCCGGTGAC
Source organism: Rhodococcus sp. 5A-K4 (assembly GCF_046097995.1). Taxonomy (NCBI): domain Bacteria; kingdom Bacillati; phylum Actinomycetota; class Actinomycetes; order Mycobacteriales; family Nocardiaceae; genus Rhodococcus; species Rhodococcus sp. 5A-K4. The sequence continues at coordinate 249,367 of NZ_JBJURM010000004.1, read as the reverse complement.
GAGGACTATCACCGGCGCGATCGTGCTCAACCGGAGCGTTTTGTACTTCATCCAACCAATCAGGCTGAGTATCAACCACACTCCACCCAAACCCAGCAACACTGAGGCGGCGAGCGCGAAAAACGGAAAGTACACAACCGGCGGCATGAAGGACCACACGATGACGCCGCATGTGAGAGCGACAAGCACAGCGGCGACAATCGCTGTCACCTTTCACCAGGATGCCGGGCCTCCGCGCTCAGTTGTCGGATCACCGTCAGTCATTGGACAACCCTTGCACAAGGCAGTAATTGTGGGGTGGCAACGAATGGAATTGTTGCCACTGGTTTACGTCGAGGCCGTCGTGCGTTGAACCGAGAATTGGTCACTTTCAGCGCCGGCTATCTCTCTGATGCCGGAGGGTATGGTCGGATTGTGAACCAGGATCTGATCATTCGCCGCTACCTACCCTCGGATGAGGATGTGGTCGTCGACCTGTGGTCGCGCGCTGCCCGTGAAGCCCATCCATTCCTTGCAGGCGAGGGGACCGGTGAGCGGGAGCAGAAGATGCGAGAGGTCTATCTGATTCAGGCCGACAATTGGGTGGCTGAGCATAACTCCGAAGTTGTTGGCCTGTTGGGAATGATCGGCTCCGAGATCGGGGGGCTATTCGTCGCGCCGGCGTCGCAAGGGTTGGGTGTCGGTCGGGCGTTGGTCGAACACGCCACAACCATGCACGGCGAGGTGACACTCGAGGTTTACACACTCAACGATCGCGCACGCAGGTTCTATGCGCTGATGGAGTTCGAAGAAGAGGGGCGTCGACTCGACGTCGAGACAAACCATGAATTGATCACCCTGCGTCGTACGGCGCGAGACTCCTCCGTCACTCGGCCATGAGGGATACGGATGAGCCCAGAACGGGCCTGACATTGTGCACAGATCTGACGGCTACCGATTGGCTGGTCGATCAGGATTTGCCTTGGTATCAGTTGGCTGGGCGCGGCCCGATCGGATTTCCGAAGTATGCGCGCCTGCGGTTCATCCCAGATCCGAGCTTTCCCGGTCAGAAATCCAATGATGTCGATTTCGATCAAACCGGGCCGGAAGAGAAAGTGCTGATCGGCTTCGCCCTGGATGTGTTGTCCACTTACACAACCACACCCGACGAGTGCTATTTCTGCATGTGGACCGGGTGGGGGTCGGCAGTCGGTGATGACGTTCCGCGGTTCGAGATCCCCAATCGTGACTACTGGCTCTTCCGTGGAACGCTTGCCGACTACGCCGATTGGAGCGTGGAGAACTCAGCTCGTTGGCCGTGGGGTTCTTCCCCTGATCCGGCCTTCATCTGGCCGGCGGATCATGCATGGTGCATAACCAATGATGTCGACCCACATTTCGCGATCATCGCCGCCCCTGAGGAAGCGATCATTCGAATTGTGGCCGATTCGCGGATCGATGCCGTCCTCGACGACCCGGATATCGTTCCGCCGTATTGGCACTGACGACCGATCACGGCCAAGTCTCGAGTTCGACTACCAGCGTGTTCCAGCGGACGCCGAAATTTGTGGGGACCTGACCCGTCTCGCAGTACACCGTCGGCCCGTCGAAGACGACGTTGAAGAGACCGGAATGAATTGTCGTCAAGAGTGTTTCGTGTCGCACGAGGTGGCCGGGCCGCGCTTTCACCCGTACGCGCCCGGTGGGCTGAGTGCGGTATTGCGTCCAGAGGTAGCGATCCCACACCAGGCAACCTCTCAACCGCACCTCGCCGACGCTTCCGACATCGTCGCCGATCAGTGTCGTAAATCCGTGTCCGAGATGGGCTATGTGCTCAGTGCGGCCGTCGATTGTCACGGTCGCGATGCGTGCATCGATTTCGCAGCACACCTCGGCAGGAAGGTCCAACATTTCGGGACTGGCCCAGTAGGTCGTCGGTTCGCAAGTATCGCCAGGCATGGGGGTGTCGCGCCACGGTTCGAGATCCTCGAGCATCCAGAGTTGCGCCACCGTTCGAGTATCCCAACGCGTCTACGCTTGGGCTTGCTGGTCTGCCTGCAGGTGCTTGACCGGGCATCCCGTGGGGAAGGTGCCGAGGTCTTCGACCTTGTAACCGTTCGGGTAGCTGCGGATGTTGGGTAGCTCGCGGGCGAATTTCCGCTTCGTACGCACCGGGAAGAAGCGCAGCAGACGCGCACGGACCTTCAGCGCACCGCGCGAGACGACGCGCATCGCGGTGCTCGGGTGCTTGTAGTGGAAGGCGTCGAGTAGGTGATCGTCCATGAGGGCGAAGGCGAATCCCTTGACCAGAGCCTTCGGCGCCAGGTTGTTGGGCGGGAAGGTGCACATCAGGTCGAGGGTGGAATCGGCGACCGCCCGAGCGCCGGGGTCGAATGAAAAGTGTTCGCGCTCATAGTCGTCGAGAAGTCTGACGAACCCCTCGTAGGTGTCAGGAGTGTCCTTGATGTTCATGTACCGACCCAGGTGGCGGTAATAATTCGTCGACCCGACGATCTCGTTGTCGGTCATCTTCCGCCAGCCGTACTCGTCGAGCCATCTGACCGGCGTGACGACAAAGGTGGCCAGAACGTAGAGCATGTCGTCGTTGGAGATGTCGTAAGAACCGTGCATCTGATTCATTCGACGGACGCTCTTGCGGCCTTCGGTGCTGCTGAGGCCGTGCTCGAGGATGGCGTCGAGGATCAGGCTGGTGTCGTCGTAGCGCTTTTGAACCTTGTCGGTGAACTCGCCCGTCGAGAAGAGGAGCTTGCCGATCGAGGGAACCGCGTACGTGCGAAAGAGGGCGAAGCTGAGCGCCTGATTGATGTCCCAGGGAAACTCTTGCGCCGCGAGAATGCGCGACATCTCTTCGTAATCGGTTTCGGGATCGAGTCGATCCGTGCGACTGCGGAGGTCGTAGCGCTTCATCTGAACACTCCCTGGGACTGGTCTGCGCGCTGCAGAGGTAGGTGTGAGCTGCACCACCGACTGTAGTTCTGACAACACGCGTTGTCTAGGGGTGTGAATAGTCGACTTTCCATCGTTTCGGGCGTTGTACCAGGGGTATCCGGAGGGTGTTGTCGACCCGAGGAGCAGCTATGAGCGTCACACGCACGGCCGGGGTTTTTGCGGCCATCGGATTACCGATTGCCGCGAGCGTCATGTTCGCCGGAGTCGCCTCGGCTGATCCGCCCCACCCTTTCGGCGGCGCAGCCGTCACCATCGGGTGCCCGAATCAGGGGTCACTGGCCTCCTTGACCGGGCTCACCGGCCAGTCCGGACCAGAGTCCAATCCGCCCATCGCCAAGGGTGATATTCGCTTCGATTCGTTCCCGGCAGCCGCGCCCATTCCGGCGGCGGGTCAGGTGACCGTTGCGTGGGTCAACACCGACACGGGTAAGTCCGGAATCGTCGACCTGGTAGGGGCGTACCCGTATCTCTCTGCGACGGTGAATACCGGCGTCGGCAATGTCGTTGCGACGGCGTTCGGTTCGATCAATTGGGGCAGTAGTCCCATCTGCCAGTCGAATCCGACGATCGGCAGGTTCATAGCCTGATCTTCGGCCCCTGATCGTCACGGCCTGAACGGGCACAGGGTTGGCGGTATCGCGTGATTATCTGTCATCTCGGAGATACCGCCGTGTCCGTCCCATCCCATATTCTGAAACGTGTTAGTTGAAAGCATATTTCAGGGATGGAAAAGGTGGCGACGTGAACGGGTCGAGCGCGCGTCAGTTGATGAGCCAGATGCTCGTCGAGAAACGAAACAGTCTTGCGCCCGAAATGGTCGGCATGCGCTGCGAGGGTGCTCGCCGCATGCACGGCCTCAGTCGGCGTGATGTCGCGCAGATAGCCGACATCAGTTTCAATCACTATCAGCGGCTGGAACAGGGTACGTCCGTTGGTGTTTCGGCTCCGGTCATCGTACGTATCTGCGACGCCTTGTTGATGGAAGACGACGAGAAGGCGCGCATGCTGGCGTTGCACCAGGCATGGGCGCGCCCTCGTCGACCGCTGGCTGGATCCCGAGTTGCCGGACCTCAGGCCGCCGGTGAAATCTCCGGTAGGCAGCGGGCCAGTTCGGCCGGCGTGTAGAAGAAACTCCCGGCGCTCACCGGAGCGCACGGGGCAGCAAATGCTGTCTCGCGCTCGTTGTAGAGCATTCGGACCAGCCGATCACCGTCCGGTCCGGCGTAGACGTCCCACTGCACGTTGGCGGCCATCGGGCTGACATTCGCTCCGCGCCAGGGGTTGTTCGCATAGGTGTAGAGATCACCCTCGGCCTGCGAGACGGTGCTCCCCGGCAGTTTCAGGAGCGCAGCGAAGGGGATGATCGTTTCTGCGTGTGCAAACCGGAAGTCCGCTCCCGGTACGGCGGCGTCGCCGGTGTGTTCCTGCAAGCCGCGCAGGAACTCGTCGCGCAGGACGGTTGCCATCCGGTAGGTGACGTCTTCACCGGTGAAGCCAGGGCCCTTGGCGTAGAAGTCCTCGGCGTCGTTCGTGTACGCGAGCCACTGAGCGTCGTCGGAGTCGATGAACCGCTCGAAATTCCACTTGCCTTCTTCGGCCATGCCCGGAGTGATGATGTACGTGTTGTACAGCATGTACGCGGCGTCGACCTCGTTGTCGATCGTGCTGGAACCCTTGCCACGGTCGACGAGTGAGAACTCGCCCGCACTCAGCCGGTTCACGAAGTCCTCCGAGTAGAGCCTGAGCATCATGTGCCGCGAGACCTCGCGGGTGCGGGGAAGATCGGCGATCTGGTCGTCGACGGCTTTCAGTCGAGGATCCGACTCTTCGTAGTCCTTGTAGTCGGCGTTTTCATCCGAGTCGTGGAAGTAGAGAAGGTCGGCATCCGTGGTCACCGGCGCAACGTCACCGGCGACGGCCGGAAACGCACCGGTCAGGCCCTGAGCGAAGTTCTCGGCGCTGTCCACGGCACGGTCGACGCCCGACGAAGTCAAAGTGATGGTGCCCTGTTGCGCTGCGATGGCGTCGAACAATTGAGGGAGGCGCTCGGTGACGCGCGCTCCGAGCTGCCGATGTTCGGTGACCCCGAGTCCGCTGAGGTTGCCGTACCCCAGCTTCTTGTTGGCGTCCATGAGATCACGAAGCGCCGGGCCGAATTCCTTGCCGACGGGTGTCAATGCGTTCTCGGCTTCGGCGATTTCCCACAGCTGCAGGCTCAGGTCGTCGTACTTCAGGCTCGACAGTGCTCTGGAACCATGGCGCGCAACACTTTCCGTGTACACCGGGATGTATCCGGTCGGCGGCGCCTGATAGTCGGCGATGCGCTGGCCGGGAGTGTAGGGCGTCTTGGAGGTGAAACCGCCGTTGCTGACGGTCGGTGTCTCTGTCGAACCGGAACTCGAACCGGCGTCGAGCGAACCGAACGGTGACGCCGTGGCGATGGACTGGACGCTGCTGGTGACAAGCACGAGTCCGACAGCGCCGGCAGCGGCCAGCACGCCGAAGCGTGAGCTTCGCATGGTGAGTTGATCCTCTCCGTCGGTGCCGGGGTGACACGACGGAAGGAAAGTTAGAACAGCTAAGCGTCCGAATTGCACCTATTTGCCCATGTGCAGATGGACGCGGGGTTACAAGTTTCGGATCCGCCGAGCTCAGGAGGGTTTGGCGGCAATCCCGATCGACACGGAGAGCGACAACGCGATGAGGGTCATGGCCAGCCACTGGTAGCTCTTGGGCGTGGGCTGCTTCTTACGTCCGAACTTGCTCACTGATGTCTCCCGTTTGTCCGTGGGTACTCAGCACATATTACTGTTCCATTACCCCGATGGCGCGGTCGACGGGAAAAAGTGTGCGATCAGACAGGATCGGTCAAGTTGCAACAGTGACGCTACGGAGGAGCAGTGCGGTTGCGGCAACGATGATCACGTATGTCGTGACCCGATTCGAGGTGAGCAGAGAGATTCTGCGGGCGACCAATGTCCCGAGGGCGTGACCGCACAGCAACAGTGGGGACAGCGCGAGGGCTGTCAGCAGTTCGGCGCGAGTGATGCCCACCTGAAACTGCAATGCAGCCAGTGTGGCCGCGGCCATGAGGAGAAAGATCGTCGAGAGCGTCGACCGTAGTTCGGCAGCGTTCGGCGTCCGATATGTCAGTGAAAGTGGCGGGCCGGGCATGGCAGCCAGTGCGCCCATGAAGCCTGCCGCGATGCCGGCGCCGGCGAGTGCATGGCTGGTGCCGCCGAAGGACTTGCCCGTGAGGAGGGCTGCTCCCGCGGCCAATGCGACGACGGCAACCAACACGTGCACGACGGTTACCTCGACGCGGCCGAGGAACCACAGACCCGCAGCAATTCCGGGAATCATTGTGGCACTGGCGATCAGTACCGCTTTCAGGTCGCAGTGCCGGCGTTCCCGGATTGCGACCAAGCCCATGATGGGTAGCGTGAGAAGTAGAAGTGGTGCCGGAACCAGCTGTGGCGCAATCAGAATCAGGGCAGGGCCGGCGACCAGACCGAAGCCCGATCCCGTTGCCGACTGAATTGCAGACGAGCCGACGAGTACGCAGGCGACCAGGATAAGAATCACATTCCCATTCTCTGGGCAGTCTGGCACTGCCGGAAGATCCAGATCGTGCAAGCATTGAGGGGGCCAGTACCAGGAGGAACCGCAGTTGAGATCACACGAGAATTTGGATGATTTTCTAGCGGGCCGGTCGGCGTATCTCGATGCAGACACCACGATGCCGATGTACCGCCGCGTGCGCGCGATGATCGAAGATCTCCTTGCCCGAGGAGTATTCGACGGCGGACGGCCTATGCCGTCGACGCGGTACCTCTCCCAGGAACTCGGGGTCTCACGTAACACCGTTGCTGCCGCATACGACGAGTTGATTGCGCTCGGTGTGATCGAGAGCAGGCCTCGCAGTGGGCTTTACGCGGCAACGCCGCTGACACGCGCCGCGGCCGAGTCCGTCTCGTCGGCCGAACCCGTCGATTGGTCCACGTTGCTCCGACCCCGTGAGAGCGTCGAATTCACTCGTACTCTCGGGCATCCCGACGCTTTCGACTACCCGTACCCGTTCATCAGCTCCCAGCCCGAATTGCGTTCCTTCCCCGTGCGCGGTTGGTTGCGCGCCGCGAGTGAGGCAATGACCGGGCCGCATCTGCGATACAGCGTCCGTGACGCCGTCGATCAAGATGATCCGTTGCTCGTCGAGGCGCTCCGCAAGGAGATCCTGCCGTCGCGAGGAATCGAAGCGAGTTCCGACGAGATTTTGGTGACCAGCGGCACCCAGCAAGGGCTTTCGCTGATCGCCGATGTTCTGCTCGGGTCGGGCAAGATAATGGGTTTTGAGAACCCCGGATACCTCGATGCGATGCACATCTTCAAGCGCTCCGGTGTGGAATTGTCCCCGGTCCCGGTGGACGGTAGGGGGGCGGTGTTCGATCGATCGACGGTGTTCGATGCCATGTACCTCACACCGAGCCACCACCACCCCACCAACGTCACGCTGAGTCTGCCGCGCCGGAAGCTACTTCTCGAATTGCTCGAAGAGAGAAACGGTTTCGTGATCGAGGACGACTACGACAGTGAATTCCGCTTTCGCGGTCGGCCGACCCCCTCGCTGAAATCGATCGGAGACAACCGTCGAGTCATCTACCTCGGATCCTTCTCGAAATTTCTCTCGGCGGGTCTTCGGATCGGTTACATCGTCGCCGATGCTCCAGTCATTGCCGCACTTCGGGCCGAGCGTCATCATCGAACCAAACACCTGCCCGGTCACATCCAGCGCTCGCTCGCGCTTTTCATCACCTCGGGGGACTACCACAAGGTTCTGCGCTCGCACCGTCGTCGACTCAAGCAGAATTGGGAGATCATCACCGAGTCGATCAACACGTACATGCCACGTGTGGAAGCATCATCGTTTCCTCCGGGCGGTGTCAGTGTCTGGTACACCGGCCCGGAGGATCTCGACGCTGCAGAGTTGACCGAAAGGGCAGCGAAGCAGGGGATTCTTGTTGCTGACGGATCGCGATACTTCTTTCCCGGCACCGGCTCGCACAATTGCTTGCGGCTGGGCTTCGGTTCGATAGCCCAGCAGTCGATCGAGCCCGGCATCGCCCTGCTCGGGGGTATTGCTCATCGAATGCTCGACGAGACTCGCCGAATCAGTGGGTGAGGCCCCTGGCTCGGTGTGCTCTGGCAACCCGGCCGACCGCGAGAGCCATCGCGGCGCGTCTGAGTGTGGATCCGGTAGTCGCAGCCTGATCGAGTACCGACGACCACGCTGCGGTCATTCGATCATCCAGTCCACGCTCGACGTCGGAGAGCGTCCACCAGTAACCTTGTTGTGCCTGAACCCATTCGAAATACGAGACCACAACTCCTCCGGCATTTGCGAGGATATCCGGCACCACAAGCACTCCGGATCGTTCGAGGATCCTGTCCGCCTCGGCCGTGGTCGGTCCGTTTGCGCCCTCCACGATGATGCGAGCACACACCCGAGATGCATTGTCGGCATTGACAACGCCCTCGACTGCCGCCGGCACCAACAGGTCGACATCCAGTTCGAGTACCGCCGCCGGATCAATCGGGAGTCCTCCACCGAACGCCGCAACTGTGCCACGTTCTTCGGAATGTGCCCGCAGACGCGACAAGTCGAGACCGTCGGCGTTGTGCACTGCGCCGAATCTGTCACTGACGGAGATGATTCGAACCCCCGCCTCGGCAAGGTAGTCTGCGGCATCCGCGCCGACTTTGCCGTATCCCTGAACGACTGCCGTCGCCGAGGACGGTGCAATGCCTTCTTTCGCCAAAGCCAACAGCGAGATGTGAGCGACGCCGCGAGAAGTGGACGTCCGTCGGCCGAGCGAGCCGCCGAGATCAAGGGGCTTGCCTGTCACAACGCCCGGGACACCACGACCCCGAGTTGCGGAATATGCGTCCATCATCCAGGCCATGGTCTGCTCGTCGGTGCCGACGTCCGGAGCGGGAATATCGTTGTCCGGCCCTATGACGGGTGAGATTCCCTGGGTGTACGTCCGGGTGAGACGTTCGAGTTCGGCGGGGGACAGTGTCCGGGGATCGACGTCGACTCCGCCTTTCGCCCCGCCGTAGGGGATGTCGAGAAGCGCACACTTCCATGTCATCCACATCGCCAGAGCACGGACTTCGTCCAGATTTACCTCGGAGCTGTATCGGATCCCACCCTTGGCCGGCCCGCGGGCGATGCTGTGCTGCACCCGGTATCCGGTGAAGACCTCCACGTCGCCGTTGTCGCGGACAAGAGGAACGCTGACGGTCGTTTCACGCCTGGCAGCGCCGAGGATGCGGTGCAAACCTTCGGGGTAGCCCAGGACTGCCACTGCCTCCGCGAGTTGAACACGCGCGTCGTCGAGCGCATTCGCCTGAACTGTCGGCACTGTCACCGGGGGCCGTCGTAGTAGGAATCGGCTACGTCCAGCGCAGTGTCGAGCATGGCAAGCGCAGCGTCGACTTGTGCGGGGGTCACGGTGCACGGCGGGACCACGTGGATGCGGTGGTAGTTGTTGAAGACCAGCAGCCCCGCCTCCCGCGCCGCTGTCATGGTCCGACCGATCGCAGCGTTGGTGCCGCCGTACGGGGACAGTGGTTCGCGTGTCTCACGGTTCGTGACGAGATCGAGTGCCCAGAAGACTCCGAGACCTCGGACGTCTCCGACGCTCGGGTGTTTGTCAGTGAGAGCAGCGAGCCCCGGACCGAGTGACGTGCGGCCGATGAACTCGGCATTCTCGACTATGCGTTCCTCGTGCATCGTCGTGATGGTGGCCACGGCGGCGGCGCAGGCGAGCGGGTGGCCGGAGTACGTCATGCCGCCGGGGTACGGACGCTCGGCAAACGAGTTGTAGATCTTCTCACCGACGATGACTCCACCGAGGGGCACGTAGCCGGAGTTCACTCCCTTGGCGAAGGTGATGAGATCGGGGACGACATCGTAGTGGTCGATTGCCAGCCAGGCTCCCGTGCGACCGAAGCCGGACATGACTTCGTCACAAATCATGACGATGCCGTATCGGTCGCAGATGTCCCGGACACCCTTCAGGTATCCGGGCGGTGGCGGCATGATGCCGGACGTGCCGGGAACCGATTCGACGATGATTGCTGCAAACGCTGACGGACCTTCGAATCGGATCAGAGTTTCGAGGTGCTCCAGTGCGCGCTCGGACTCCTGTTGCTCCGTCTCGGAACGAAACTCGGACCGATAGAGAAACGGTCCGTGAAAGTGGACAGCTCCTGAGTTGCCGTAGTCGTTCGGCCAGCGACGGTGATCGCCGGAGAGATTGATAGTCTCCGCCGTCGCACCGTGGTAGGAGCGGTACGCCGAGAGAATCTTGTATCGACCGGTGTGGAGGCGCGCCATGCGGATTGCGTGCTCGTTGGAATCCGCACCGCCACTGGTGAAGAAGACTCGATCCATCCCCTCGGGGGAGATCTCGGCGATCAGTCGCGCCGCTTCGGACCGAGCCTCGTTCGCGTGAGCAGGTGCGATGGTGCACAATTTCGCTGCCTGTTCCTGGACGGCGGCGACAACCTTCGGGTGCTGATGTCCTACGTTGGTGTAGACGAGTTGCGAGGAGAAGTCGAGATATTCCTTGCCTTCGCCATCCCAGAGGTAGCAACCTTCACTACGTTCGACAACCATGGGTTGCAACGACTTCTGAGCCGACCACGAGTGGAAGACATGCGCTCGATCCAGTTCGTAGGTCCGTTGTGACGTGCTGAGTGCGGGAGCTGCCATGGCAGAAACCTCCTGATCGAGGGTTGAACTTCTTCAGTCCACTCAATGATGGAGAACAGTGGTGGCCCGTCGCCAGATCCAGATCGGACGCGATCTGGAGGGGCCAGTTACACAGAGGAACCATCGCGTTAACACGAGTCGAGTACGTTACGACTGGCCCGAGAAAATGACCCTGCAGGTGGCACTGGAGCAGGTGCCAGATTATGAGCAGACTGGTGAGCAGTTCATTCGATGCCGATGGGAATCTCCCAGGGCATGAACAACATTCACCAGCAGGATTCTGCAGCATCATTCTCGAAGGAGTTCCCCACTATGTCCGTCATGAAGACTCCAGTAGCTGTGGTCACCGGGGCCAGCAGTGGCATCGGCGCGGCGACGGTTCGGCACCTCGTCAAGGAGGGATTCGATGTGGTGATGGGTGCGCGCAGGATGGATCGGCTAGAGGAGTTGGCGGCCGAAACGGGCGCTCGCGCTCTACCTCTCGACGTGACCGACGTCGCCTCGGTTGATGCTTTCTGCAACCTGATCGAGCGCTGTGACGTGTTGGTCAACAATGCCGGTGGCGCGCTCGGCGCAGACAGTATCGCCGATACCGACGAGGCGGACTGGACCGCGATGTTCGATGTGAATGTCCTGGGTGTCCTGCGCGTCACGCAACGGTTGCTGCCACGGTTACGTGAGAGCGGGAACGCCACCGTCGTGAGTATCGGATCGATCGCCGGCCGCGAGCCGTATCTGGGAGGGGGAGGGTACAACGCTGCGAAACATGCTGTGACAGCACTCACTCGGGTGTTGCGACTCGAACTTCTCGGAGAGCCGATCCGTGTCTGTCAGATCGATCCGGGCATGGTGGAGACGGAGTTCAGCATGGTGCGCTTCGGCGGTGACAAGGAGCGTGCCGCCGCCGTGTACGCCGGCGCCGATCCACTGACCGCCGACGATATCGCGGATTGCGTTGCTTGGGTCGTCACTCGCCCGAGTCGGGTCAACGTCGACTCGATGCTTGTACTGGCCCGCGATCAGACCTCGGCTCAGCGAGTACACAGGAGGACCGCATGACCACCACCAGTTCCCCGCCGACCGCGGTGGCGCCGTCGTTGGAGACCGGGAGGCCTGATCGAACACCCCTGCGCAGAAAAAGACACCTGTCGTCGAAGCGATTGCGGTCCATCGGTGTTCGTGTAGTTGCGTTGCTCGTCTTTCTGGTTCTGTGGTGGGGAATCACTGCTGCCGGTGTGATCGACGAATTGTTCCTCCCGTCACCGAAGTCGGTATGGGACGCGTTCGTCAGAGCCAACACGTGGCACCAGATTGCGCCCGGTGTGGATCGTGAAGTCCTCGGTGAGCAGAACTACTTCCTGTGGGAGCATCTGATCGCGAGCGGCCAACGGATCGCTGCCGGAGTCGGTGCGGCCGTGATTGTCGGCCCCCTCATCGGTTTCGCCATGGGGATGTCTGCGCCGATACGCACCTTCGTCGAGCCGTACTTGAACTTTCTTCGTGCATTGCCCCCACTCGGCTACATCGGATTGCTCATCGTTTGGTTCGGTATCGGTGACACTTCGAAGATCTGGCTCCTGTTCCTGGCTGCATTCCCTCCGATAGCCATCGCCACGTTGAACGGAGTCACCTCGGTCAAGGTCGACCAGATCAATGCGGCAAAAGCATTGGGTGCAAGCCGAACCCAGGTTCTGACCAACGTGGTCTTTCCATCGACGCTGCCGGAAGTGATCAACGGCATCCGTATTGCAGTCGGATTCGCGTGGACCACTGTGGTGGCAGCCGAACTCAACAACGGTATTCCGGGCATCGGCGGACTGGCCTATCTGGCCGGAACTCAGCTCGATACGCCGTTGACCATCGCCTGCATCATCGTCATCGGTTGTGCTGCGCTCGTTCTCGACTCTGTGATCAAAGCGATCGGAACAGTCGTGGCGCCATGGAAAGGTAAGGCATGAAAATCAATTCGAGAAAGCTTGTCATCGCCGTCATCGCGTCCGGAACTCTGGGCATGAGCCTGACTGCGTGCGTGGAGACGGGGCGCGGTGAGATGAGTCGATCGACGGGTGCCACGACCAGTTGCCCCGTGACAGTGAACGAGTCGATCACGACTACCGCGCGGATCGGCTACCAGGACATCCCGAACGGCGATCTGATCGTCAAGGATCAAGGTTTGCTGGAAGCCTGCATGCCCAATGCCGATATCACTTGGAGCAAGTTCAGTTCGGGGCAAGACGTCGTCCAAGCCTTCGGTTCTGGCAGCCTCGATCTCGGAACACTCGGTTCGAGTCCCGCTACCATGGCCTTGTCGTCGCCGCTGAACATTCCGATGCAAGTGATATGGATTCAGGATGTGATCGGGAAAGCGGAGTCTCTGGTGGTCAGGGATCCGTCGATCACCACGCTGGAAGGGTTGCGCGGCAAAAAGATCGCAACACCTTTCGGCAGCACCTCTCATTACAGTCTGCTGGCCGCGCTCGGCGCCGCGAACATGTCGGCTGACGTCACTTTGATGAGCCTGAAGCCGGATGCGATGCTCGGCGCCTGGCAGGGCGGCCAGATCGATGCGGCGTGGGTCTGGGACCCGACATTGTCGAAGTTGACAATAGACGGTCGCGTCATCCTGAGTAGTGGGGATGTGGCGAAACAGGGCGCACCCACCTTCGATCTTTCGGGAGCCACAACGGCTTTCACTACATCGAACCCCGAGTTCATGGAGATGTGGACGAAGTTGCAGGACTTTGCGGTCGGACGGATCAACGCCGATCCCACCGCAGCAGCCGTCTCGATGTCTGCACAGCTCGGCATCGCACCGGACGTGATCATTCCTCAGCTCGTGGGGTACACATATCTTTCGGCTGCAGAGCAGGCCGGCCCGGACTATCTCGGTGGGGCTTTTGCGCAGAGTTTGGCAGGAACAGCGGAGTTCCTTCTACAGCAGGGCAATATCGATGCGGTCAGCACGCCCGGCAAGTATGCAGACGGAATCTTCAACGATGCGGTCGCGAAGGTGGGACAGTCATGACAACGGAAGGTACGGACCTCAGTACTCGAGTAGTTCTCACAGAGGTGCGCAAGGAATACGTCACCTCCGACGAAACGGTCGTCGCCCTCTCGTCGACGAGTTTGACCTTCGAGCCCGAGGAATTCGTATGTGTCGTAGGTCCTTCCGGTTGCGGTAAGACTACGCTGCTCCAGATGCTGGCTGGGTTCCAGACGCCCACCGAGGGAACCATCATGGTGGGAAACACCCACATCAAAGGCCCGGACCCGGACCGTGGTGTGGTGTTTCAGCATTCGAATCTGTATCCATGGTTGTCGGTGCGGGGAAACGTCGAGTTCGGGCTCAAGATGAGGGGTGTTCCGCGCCGCGAACGCGCTGACGAAGCCGAACGTATGTTGGAGCTCGTCGGCCTGGAGCAGTACGGAAACCGAAAGCCGTACCAGCTGTCGGGTGGTCAGCAGCAGCGATGCCAGATTGCGCGCGTCCTGATCACCGACCCACGAATCATTCTGATGGACGAGCCTTTCGGCGCTCTCGACGCTATGACACGCGAGAGGCTGCAACTGGAACTGCTCGAGTTGTGGCGTGAGCGTCGCAAGACGGTTTTCTTTGTCACGCACAGTGTCGAGGAGGCGATTTTCCTCGGCACGCGGGTCATCGTGATGGGAGCGCGCCCTGGACGGGTGATCTACGACCGCAAGGTGTGGTTCAAGAAAGGCAGCCCTCGGTCGACCGACACCGAAATCCGCTCGACGCCGGAATTCGTCGCCATGCGAGACGAAGTAGCGGCCAAGATCTACGAAGCACAGGGATTGATCGGCGCCACGGTTGCGCTCCACTGAACGTGAGGATTTTGTAAATGAAAGATGTTCGGAAGAAACGATTTACCCGTACCGCCGGCTGCATCGTCGCCTTGGGTGCGATGGTCTCCATGGTGGCGTGCTCCAACGCGAACGCCGAGGGGTCTCTCTCGTTCGGAGAAGAGCCGCCTGCACCGCTGTCGCCGGGAACATTGGTCACGTCGCACGACTTGACGGAATCGGCCGCATTGCCAAGCGCAGCAAAGAACCAGCGCGTCACTTATATATCCCAAAGTGCCTCCGGCGAAGCCATTCTGGTATCGGGAGTGGTCGCCATCCCCAAGACGCCGGCTCCGGTTGGAGGCTGGCCGGTCGTCAGTTGGGCGCATGGAACCACCGGCGTAGCCGATGCGTGCGCACCTTCCGCTGATACGCCGAACGGACCGGTCCACGACTACCTCTCGGTGGTCGATCAGACCCTTGACCGGTGGGTCGAAAACGGTTACGTCGTGGTGCAGACGGACTACGAGGGCCTGGGCACACCCGGCGGTCATCCGTACATGAACGGAACCAGTGAAGCCAATGCCGTAACCGACATCGTTCGCGCTGCGCGTCAGATCGACGAGCACGTCGGCAAGGACTGGTTTGCCATGGGCCACAGCCAAGGCGGGCAAGCTGTGGTCTTCACCTCGGCTATCGGCAAGGACCGAGCACCTGAGCTGAACTTGAAGGGTGCGGTGTCGATCGCTCCAGGGAACGGAACCGCGCAGATTCCGGAACTGGTCGCGTCCGGTAATCAATCTATGGCAGGTGGAGTGCCATTCGTTCCGATCATTCTTCTCGGAGTCCAGGCAGTCGATCCGTCGGTCGTCCCCGAGCAACTTCTCTCGGATCAAGCGCAACCGCTGCTCGAGGCAGCGCGGACTGGTTGCCTGGCGGCGGTGAGAGCAGTGCCGCCGGTTCCCGTCGACCAGATCTTTCGTGAGGGCGCAGACCTGACAGCTCTAACGGCGAACTTGAACGAACAGGAACTGACGACTGTTGCGCCAAAGGTGCCGACGCTGTTCGCGCAGGGGACGGCTGACGTTCTGGTGTCGGTGGCCAGTACCACCGGCGCGGTAGAGGATTTCTGCGCCAAAGGGTCGGCTGTCGAATTCAAGACCTATGAGGGCGCCGACCACCGTGGCGCAATCGCGGCTTCCTACGAAGACGCGAAGGACTTCACGAGCAGGATCCTCGCGGGTGGTCGCGTGACGCCAGGTACTTGCTGAACGACATGTCGGAGGGCGGGCGAGCCTGGAGGCCCGCCCGCCTTCGTCGTCAAGAGGTCGTGCGCAGCTCCCGTCGCAAGATCTTGCCCGTGACGGTCTTGGGCAGTTCCTCCACCAGCACCACGGAGCGTGGGTACTTGTACGCCGCCATCCGCTGCTTGCAGTGATCGATCAAGTCTTCCGGCGTCACCGAGGCCCCCGCGACGAGGCTGACAAACGCCTTCACCGTCTCACCGCGGTATTCGTCGGCGATCCCGACGACTGCCGCCTCACGGACTGCGGGGTGCTCGGCAAGAACGTCCTCGACCTCGCGTGGCCACACCTTGTAGCCGGACGCAATGATCATGTCCTTCTTACGGTCGACGACGTAGAACCAGCCGGCTTCGTCCATGAAACCGACGTCGCCGGTGTGGAACCACCCGTCGCGAATGGCCGACGCACTCTCCTCCGGCTTGTTCCAGTAACCGCGCACCACCTGTGGACCACGGACGACCAATTCGCCGATCTCTCCGATCGGCAGGACCGCACCGCCCTCGTCTTCGATGCGGACCACGGTGTTGGGTACTGGAACGCCAACGGACAGTGCCCCGGACGTGGGGTCGACGGGCGTGTCCGCCCCGACGGGAACGGCGTGAGTGGGCGACGTGGTCTCGGTCAGCCCGTAGATGTTGTGCAGCGCAGCACCGGTCATGGCGCGGACTGCCTCGGCGGCTGTCGGCGAGATGGGTGCGCCGCCGGAATACAGCAACCGCATGGAGGTGAAGTCTTCGGGCGCGCAACCCGGAGTGTTGAGCAGTGCGGTGAACGCAGTGATGGCGCCGACTGTGAATGTCGGGCGGTGCTCACGAATCGCGTCGAGCATCACCTCGGGCTGGAAGCGGTAGGCAAGCACCAGCGGCATTCTCGCCAAGACGGACACCGCGATGTGACCGATCAACCCCGTGATGTGGAAGAGCGGTGCGACGCCGAGAACCGTGTCTTTCGGGGTGAGCCCCAGCCAGTCACGGTAGACCTGGGCGTTGAAGGTCATGTTCGCGTGAGAGGTCATCGCTCCCTTGGGCGGACCTGTGGTCCCCGACGTATAGGTCAGTACCGCAATGTCTTCCGGTGCAGCGTCGGTAGTGATCGGATCGCCGAGACGATGCTGGTCGATCAGCGTCGCGAGATCGTCGGTACCGAGATCCTTCTTCACGATTCCGTCGAAAACCCGTGGATCGTTGCGGCTTTGGTACTCGAGTTCCGAGGTGGTGATGACTCGCCTGACCGGCGAGTCGGAGACGACGTTGCGGCCGACGGACTCGTAGAGCCCCTCGAGAGCGATCAGAACCGCTGCTCCGGAATCTTCGAGTTGGTATCCCAGTTCTCGTTCACGGCTCATGGGATTGATCGAGACTGCGACGCCGCCGGCTTTCCAGATTCCGGCGAGGGCGAGCACGAATTGCGGAACGTTCTGCAGGAAGAGTGCGACACGGTCTCCCTTCGTCAGACCACCTGCTCGTAGTGCGCGGGCCAGGGCGTCACTCTGCTGATCCAGTTCGGCGAAACTGAGTTGACCGTCGAAGTACTTCACGGCCGTGGCGTCCGGATCAGAGCGGACCGCCGCTGCCAACAATTCGAGCATTGTGGGCTGTTCGACGTCGATGTCGGGGGGAACGTCGTTGCGGTACAACGCCAACCAAGGGCGATCTTCGTATGTCATTTGATGGCAACCGGATTCACGGGAGAGCCGCTGGCCTTGGCAACCTTGAGCGGTGCGGCGACGTACAAGAACGTGTACTGGCCGTCGGACGCGCAGTCCGCGGCCAGCTTCTCCAGATCGCAGATCTCGGTGAACACCACACCGAGGTTGCGCATCAATGCGTTGTGGAGAACCAGTGCCACACCGTTTTCGGGGTCGGTGGTGACCTCGTTGGCAATGGTGTCGGTGACGAGGTTCGGAATCTCCATGTCCTGGAACCACTGGACGAGTTCGGGGCTGTAGATCAAGCCGGGCTCGCAGAAGCCCTCGTAGAAGGCTTCGCCCTGGTCGAAGAACAGCTTGAGGAAGTTGGTGCGGATGACGAGAATGTCACGCTTCTCGATGGTGACGCCCTGCGCTTCGGCACAGGCCAAAAGATCATGGTGCGTGAAGGTTTCGGCCTTGTCGAGGTTTTCCTTGCCGCGGAACTTCGCCATGTCGAGAAGTACTGCGCGTCCGACGACGCCGCGGTCGGCAATCGGTTCGACGCTGGCCTTCTCCAGGCCGCCGACAGTGGTATCAGCCGAGTATCCGTTCCACAGGGCGCCGTCGTACCAGACGTGGCCGAGTGCGTCGTACTGCGTCGAGCCCTGCAGGAACGCGTCGATCTTGTCGTCCGCGTAATGCAGGCCGCCGGGGAAGTTGGGGGCGTCGTCGCCGTCCCAGCTGCTCTCGTCGAAGATCTGTGTGCGCTCGGCGGGGCTCCGTCCCGGCCAGACCGGATCACCCTTGGGATCGCCGATAAGACGTTGGAGTGTGAACACGGAACCCTGCTTGATGGTTCCGACGCCGCGAAGCACCTGTCCGGCGTCGAGGTAGTTCAGTGAACCGACCTCGTCGGACTCTCCCCACTTGCCCCAGTTACTGGGTGCGTCGCGCAGGAGTTCTCCAAGATATGGCGCCTCGGTCATGGTGATTCGATCCTCTCGCTACCGACACCGAACGATCGCTCGGGCGGACCTGGGTCTTTGTGATCCACATCATGTTCAGGCCGATAACTAGTAGTCAACACGTTCATAGATTTCCGTGGTCATCGCATTGTTGGAAATCCTATGTTCGGCAATACTGAACACTGTGACCGAATTTGAGAATGCTGTCCTGATCGGGGCGTCGATCCGGCAAGCGCGGCGTCACAGCGGGCTCTCGCTGCGTGAATTGGCCAGGCGTCTCGATGTCAGCCCGGCCACCCTCAGCGCTGTCGAGACCGGAAAGACCAGAGTCAGCGTCGACCGGTTGGCGGCAATCGGCGGGATTCTCGGAGTGCGTTTCGACGCTCTGCTCCCGGCTGCGATAGTGCGTCCGCCGGAACAGCCGCGATGGGGAGGCGACGACGCCGACCCGGACGCACATTTTCGCCCGAACGAGTGGCGAAGGTTCGGTCCGAGTTCGTTCGATCCGGTGTTGGCTGCCGCGCTCGCGGAGATGGTGAAGACCGGATATCACGGCGCTGCGATGCGTGAGATCGCCAAACGTGCGCAGATGAGTGTTCCGGGTCTGTATCACCACTATTCCAGTAAGCAACAGATGTTGGCCGAAATTCTCGACCTCACCATGGCTGAACTCAACACGAGATCGTTGGCGGCTATCGAAGAGGGCGAAAGTCCCGACGAAAGATTGGCTTTCCTTGTCGAATGTGTGACCTTGTTCCATATCTATCGGCGTGATCAAGGATTTCTCGGCGCCAGTGAAATGCGCAGTCTCACAGCCGAGAACAGGTTGCGCATCACGGAATCACGCAACTACCAGCAATGGTTGATGACGAAGCAAGTGGACGACGGAATCGCCGCCGGTGTGTTCGAGACGGATCGGCCGCGACAGGCCGCGCGTGCGATTGTCGTGATGTGTGTCTCTGTCGCGCAATGGTATCGGCCGAGTGGGCCGCAAACGCCCGAGGAAATTGCACGTGACTACGTGCGTTTTGCGCTCGATCTGGTGCGCCTTCAGCGACCGTGACGGACGTCATCCGGTTCGGGTGATGCGCCTGCGGGCAAACGGGTCCATGCTTGGAAGGTATCCGTACCGCGACTCGAGTAAGGAACGAAACCCAATGTCTTCCAATCTGTCTCACAAGGCCTACATGATCGGTGCCGGCATCGGAAACCTCTCGGCTGCCGTCTATCTGATTCGAGACGGTGAGTGGAACGGTGAGGACATCACCATCATGGGCCTGGACATGCACGGAGCGAACGACGGCGAATCCGCCGCTACGTTTCAGCACCAGTACGGCCATCGCGAACTCGGTAACGACGCGGGTTTCATCAACCGCGGCGGCCGCATGCTCAACGAGGAAACCTACGAGAACCTCTGGGACATATTGAGTGCGGTTCCGTCGCTGGACAACCCGGGAAAGTCGGTGACGGATGACATTCTCGACTTCGACCACGCGCACCCCACGCATGACGTCGCACGGTTGATCGACCGAGACGGTATTCGCAACAAGGGCGAGAACGATTACAAGCACATGCAATTCGACAACAAGGACCGGTACTTGTTGACGAAGCTGATGACGATGCCGGAGTCGGACGAGGCAAAACTCGACGACATCAGCATCGAGCAGTGGTTCGAGGACACTCCGCACTTCTTCACCACCAACTTCTGGTACATGTGGGAGACCACTTTCGCTTTCAAGCGGGTGAGTTCGGCGATGGAGCTTCGCCGGTACATGAACCGAATGATTCTCGAGTTCAGCCGCATTCAGACGCTTGCGGGTGTCACCAGGTCCCCGTACAACCAGTACGAGAGCATCATCTTGCCGATGCGGACCTTCCTCGAAGGTAAGGGCGTGAAGTTCGTCAACGAACTGAAGATCACGGAGTTCGTGTTCAAGGACACCCCGCTTCGAGACGAGATCATCGTGACGGGACTCGATTACGAGAACGTCCGCACCGGCGAGAAGGGCCGAATCGACGTGGCGGAAGGCGATTTCGTCTTCGACACCAACGGCAGCATCACCGACAGTTCGTCGATCGGCGATCTCGACACCCCGATCGTCGAAGACATGAGATACGCACCGAGTGCGCTGCTGTGGAAGCAGGCCACCGAGCATTTCTACGATCTCGGGAATCCCGACAAGTTCTTCGGGGACCGGGCGCAGAGTGAGTGGACCAGCTTCACCGTCACCACTTCGTCACATGAGCTCATCAACGAGATTTCCCGAATCACCAAGCAGCTCCCCGGAAATGCACTCAACACGTTCGTGGACTCGAACGTGCTTCTGTCGATCGTGGTTCACCATCAGCCGCACTACCACGCGCAGAAGGAGAACGAAGGAGTCTTCTGGGGTTACTGTTTGTTCCCGCGCAAGGACGGCGACTACGTGAAGAAGCCGTTCATCGAGATGACCGGCCGGGAAATGCTGGAAGAGACTCTCGGGCATCTCGAGGCACTCGACGAGAGCGGTGCGCTCGCCGCGCGCCGACAAGAGATTATGGACAGCGTCGTGAATTCGATTCCCAGCCACATGCCTTACGCCAGTGCGCTGTTCAATCGGCGAGCCGTCGGCGACCGGCCGCTGGTGGTGCCGAAGCACTCCAAGAATCTGGCCTTCATCAGTCAGTTCGCGGAGTTGCCGTTCGACATGGTGTTCACCGAGCAGTACTCGGTGCGCTGCGCTCAGGTGGCCGTCTACAAGTTCCTGGGGATTCCGGAAGACAAGCTCACCAAGATGCATCACTACGAGAAGGATCCGAAGGTCCTCGCCAAGGCCGCAGTGACGATGTTCCGCTGAGGGGTGCTCAGCGACCGTGCCGCTTCTCGTAGTCCTCGCGAGTGCGATCGGCACGGCGCTGGGCCTTCTCGTCGAGCAATTCGGGATCGAGTCCGTGACTCAGCAGTCGGTGACGGCGGTAGATGGTCCCGAGCGCCACGACGAAGTACGCGAGCGGGATGAGCAGCAAAGCCATCATGGCCAAGGGAATCCAGATCGGTCCCGGAATCAACAGGAACAGCAGAAGAATCAGCGTCGCCGGCACGGTGAAACGAATGATGTAGCGAGCCTGCGCACCCGGTCCGACCAGATCGTTCCGCACCCAGTCCTGGTACCGGTCGGGGAGCGTCTTCCCCAGGAGGTATCCGCAGTACTGGGGAAAGTTCGGGCGAGTCTGTTCGGCCATGGTCTCCAGGATAGTGCCTGGTACTGCCGCTTACGCCGGTGCCTTGAACGTGCGTCGGTAGGCGCTCGGTGAAACGCCGAGCGCCTCGTTCATGTGTTGACGCATCGATGTCGCGGTCCCGAAGCCGGTTCGAGCTGCAATTGCATCGATCGACAGATCGGATTCCTCCAGCAATTCACGTGCCCGATCGACACGTCTGCTGGTCAACCAGCGGTTCGGTGTGGTTCCGACTTCGTCGCGGAATCGACGACTGAAGGTGCGGACGCTCATGTTGGCACGCGTCGCCAGGTCTGCCAGCGTGATCGGATCGCCGAGATGTTCGAGGGCCCAGTGCCGAGCGTCGGCAGTCGATTCCGAAGGCTTGTCGGCCAGTGGGCGGCGGATGTACTGCGCTTGGCCACCGTCGCGCCACGGCGGTACGACGCAACGCCTCGCGACGGTGTTCGCCACTTCCATGCCGTGGTCGCGCCTGACGATGTGCAGACAGAGATCGACGCCTGACGCCACGCCGGCCGAGGTCAGGATGTGGCCTTCGTCGACGAACAGCACGTCGGGATCCACGTTCACCTTGGGATAGACACGCTGGAAATGGTCGGTGTTGCGCCAATGTGTCGTGGCGCGGAGTCCGTCGAGCAAACCGGCCGCGGCGAGGATGTACGAACCGGTGCAGATCGAGACCAGCCGGGTCCCCGGGCGGATGTGTTCGAATGCTGCGGCCAATTCGGGGGAGAGATAACCCTCGTCGAAGGCCGGGCCCAATTCGTACGACGCCGGGATGACGACGGTGTCGGCGGTGGCGAGCAACTCGCTCCCATGGTCGACCGAAATGCTGAAGTCAGCGTCGGTCTGCACGGGATTGCCGTCGACGGTGCACGTCAGGATCTCGTACAGCGGCCGATCCTCGACGTCGAGGGCACGTCCGAAGATGCGCGCCGGGATGCCGAGTTCGAAGGGGATGACTCCATTCAGAGCCAGTACGACGACGCGATGCGGACCAGACATGGCTTGATTCTTTCATATATTGGCAATCTGGCCACTGTTCTCGATCGAATCCGAACTGCAGAATTCTCTCTGTGACTTCTGAGACCGCTCTCCCCGAATCAGGCCAACAGCAGGTGAGCCCGCCGCGCTTTCACCGCGCCTGGTCCGTCGCGATCGTGGCATTCCTGGCGTTGGTCGGTGCGGCGAGCTTCCGCGCTGCCCCATCGGTGCTGATCGATCCGCTGCACGAAGATTTCGGGTGGTCGCGCGCCAGCATCTCGGCGGCCGTCTCGGTCAACCTGATTCTGTACGGGTTGACCTCGCCGTTCGCTGCTGCCTTGATGGAGAGGTTCGGTATCCGGGCGGTCGTCACCTCGGCGTTGGCGCTCATCTCGCTCGGCAGTGGTCTCACCATCTTCATGACCTCGAGTTGGCAGCTCATTCTGCTGTGGGGTGTCTTCGTCGGTCTCGGTACCGGTTCGATGGCGCTGGCGTTTGTCGCCACCGTCGTCGATCGCTGGTTCGTCGAGAAGCGTGGTCTCGTGACCGGCATCCTGACGGCCGGTGGTGCTGCCGGTCAGCTGGTGTTCCTTCCGGTCCTGGCGAAGATCGCGGAAACGTACGACTGGAAGAGCGTCGCCTTCACAGTTTCGTTTGCCGCACTGGCCGTTGTGCCGTTCGTTCTGCTGTTCCTGCGTAACTATCCGTCAGACGTGGGTACGACGCCTTACGGAGCGCCCGCCGATTACGCCCCACCAGCCAAGCCTGTCTACCAGCGCGGCGGTGCCGGAGGCCGGGCGATCTCGGTGCTGGTGATGGCGTCGAAGACCAAGGTGTTCTGGCTTCTCGCCGGTACCTTCGCGATCTGCGGCGCGAGCACCAACGGCCTGATCGGCACGCACTTCGTCCCGGCGTCGCACGACCACGGAATGCCGATCACGACGGCTGCGTCCCTCTTGGCGTTGATCGGAATCCTCGACATGGTCGGCACCATTGCTTCGGGTTGGTTCACCGACCGGATGGACTCGCGAAAACTTCTCGGCATCTACTACCTGTTCCGCGGAATCTCGCTGCTCTTTCTGCCGTTGTTGCTCGCCAACACTGTGAATCCACCGATGATCGCGTTTGTCATCTTCTACGGGCTCGATTGGGTGGCGACGGTTCCGCCGACCGTCGCGCTGTGCCGTCAACACTTCGGCGCCGACGCCCCCATCGTGTTCGGTTGGGTGCTGGCATCGCACCAGATCGGTGCAGGTCTGGTGGCCTTCTTGGCCGGCCTCGTTCGTGATCAGATCGGCTCGTACGACGCTGCATTCTTGGTGGCCGGCGCGCTCTGCGCGATCGCTGCAGTCATGTCGTTGTTGATCGCAAAACGTCCGAAAGAGGCAGTATTGGTTGACTCTGTCTGATTCGGCACTGTGATCGGTACCACCGACGGGGTAAGTTGTGTGTAACTCCAAGAACTACTCACCAGTAGGGGTACTGAAATGCCTGCTCCGTCCGCTGCGACCTTCTCGCGGCTCGCCGATCTGATCGCCATCGACAATGTTGCCGATCGCCCGACGAAGTCCATCACCGAGGTGTTCACCGGCAAGGAGCTGGCGACCATCCCCGTTGGCACCGCCGACGACGCACTTGCGGCCATCGCCCGTGCCCGCGTCGCCCAGAAGGAATGGGCCAAGCGCTCCGTCCTCGACCGCGCTGCCGTCTTCCACCGCTACCGCGATCTCATCCTGGAGAACCGCGACGCCCTCATGGACATGGCTCAGGCCGAGACCGGAAAGTCGCGTACCGCAGCTCAGGAAGAAGT
The DNA here is from genome assembly GCF_046097995.1 of Rhodococcus sp. 5A-K4. Taxonomy (NCBI): domain Bacteria; kingdom Bacillati; phylum Actinomycetota; class Actinomycetes; order Mycobacteriales; family Nocardiaceae; genus Rhodococcus; species Rhodococcus sp. 5A-K4. Next base: position 224,925 of record NZ_JBJURM010000004.1, on the reverse strand, counting down.
CCTCGACATCTCGATGACGTCGCGTCACTACGCACGTGTGGCGCCGAAGCTGCTGCGCCCGCGTCGCGTCTCCGGCATGCTTCCGGGTCTGACGAAGACCGTCGTCCGCTACCAGCCCAAGGGTGTCGTCGGCGTCATCTCGCCGTGGAACTACCCGATGACGCTGGCCGTGTCCGACGCCATCGCCGCGCTGCTCGCGGGCAACGCCGTTGTCCTCAAGCCGGACAGCCAGACGCCGTACTGCGCGCTCGCCTGCGTCGAACTGCTCTACAAGGCGGGACTGCCCCGCGACCTCTTCGCCGTGGTTCCCGGACCGGGCTCCGTCGTGGGCACCGCGTTGGTCGAGAACACCGACTACCTCATGTTCACCGGTTCCACCGCGACCGGTCAGCTCCTCGCCGAGCAGGCCGGCCGTCGACTGATCGGCTTCTCCGCCGAACTCGGTGGCAAGAACCCGATGATCGTCGCGGCCGGCGCAGACCTGCGCGAGGTCACCGACGCCGCTGTGCGTGCGTGCTTCTCCAACTCCGGTCAGCTGTGCATCTCCATCGAGCGCATCTACGTCGAAGAGTCCATCGCACCCGAGTTCATCCGTATGTTCGGTGACCGCGTCAAGAAGATGAACCTCGCCGCTGGTTACGAATTCGGAATCGAGATGGGCAGCCTCGTCTCCGAGGCCCAGGTCAAGGCAATCTCCGCGCATGTCGACGACGCAGTGGTCAAGGGCGCCACCGTCATTGCCGGCGGCAAGGCCCGCCCGGACATCGGACCGCTGTTCTACGAGCCCACGCTGCTCACCGGGGTTCCCGAAGACGCCGAGTGCTACCGCGACGAGACCTTCGGGCCGCTCGTCTCGATCTACCCCGTCAAGGACGTCGAAGAGGCCATCGCTGCGGCCAACGACACCGAGTACGGCCTCAACGCCAGTGTGTGGGCGGGAAGCAAGGCTGCCGGCGAAGCCATCGCAGCGCGCATCCACGCCGGCACCGTCAACGTCGACGAGGGTTACGCACCCACCTGGGGCAGCACCGCAGCACCGATGGGCGGCATGGGTGTCTCGGGCGTCGGTCGTCGTCACGGCGCCGAGGGGCTGATCAAGTACACCGAGCCGCAGACCGTTGCCACCACCCGCGTCATGAATCTCGGTGGACCGCGCGGACTTCCGGCCAAGGTGTGGGCAAAGCTCATGCCTCACGCCATCAAGATCATGTCCTGGGTTCCGGGCCGGTAACGGGTGGAAACCGCCAGCGCGTACATCGAGGCAACTCCGGTATCGGTGTGGAAGGTTGTCAGCGACATCGAAGGTATGGGTCGCTTCAGCCCTGAAAACACCGGTGGAACATGGACTTCCGGAACCCCGGGCACCGTGGGCGCAAAGTTCAAGGGCACCAACAAGCACGGCCTGATTCGGTGGAGCACGCACTGCACGGTGGTCGACGTGGTCGACTGCCGGAAGTTCTCCTTCGAATCGGACGAGCCGAAGGCTCGGTGGACGTACGTGCTCGAGCCTTCGGGAACGGGCACTGTGCTTACCGAGACTCGTGAGATCTATGCGAAGCCTGCGCTTTACGTCCGCATGATGTCGGGTAGCGGCCTGCTCGGTCGGGGTCGAGATCAGCTGATGCAGACCGGAATGGAAACCACTCTGGCGCGCATCAAGGCGTTTCTGGAGAGCTAGAAACATACACAAGTGGGGCTGCACTCGATTCGAGTGCAGCCCCACTTGTGTTGCTGCGGATCAGTTTGCAGTGGTGACAAGCGCGGCGTCGACGAGCGCGGTGTAGACACGCTCCGGCTCTTCGGCGATGCGATTGAGTACGTACAGCCACCACTGTGTTCCGAAGATGACGTATTCGCGTGTGGTGAATCCCGCGGCTCGGAGTGCGTCCAGTTGCTCGGTACCGAGACCGAGCAGCATCTCGAACTCCACGTGGTCGGCTCTGAGCTTCGAATCATGCTCGGCGCGTAATGCTTCGAGGATGTCGCGGTCATGCGTCGCGATGGAAACCTGGTGACCCGATTCGACGATTCGGGCTGCGTAGTCGAGATACGCGCTTCGCAGTTCGGCACTACCGCGCGGGTAGCCGACGGATTCGGCTTCGAGGAAGGCGCCCTTCACGAGACGGATGCGGCCGGGTCGGTCCAGCAGAGCGGCGAGATCCTTTGCGGTCCGGTGCAGTCGGGCCTGAACAGTGATCCCCACGTGAGTGAAGCGCTCGGCCAGCCGCGCGTGCATGTCGAGGACCAGGTCGGTGCGATCGGACGCTTCGGCGGAGATGATCAGCTCGGCACCTGCGCGTTCCGTGGTCTCGGCCAGGCGCACGACATTGCGAAAGCACTGCTCCGGATCGATCACCAAGCCGATGTGCGAGAGGTCGAACGACACGGTGCTCTCGACACCCGACGTGCCGATTCGTTCCGCGAGTTCCACGAAAACATCGGTTTCGGCGTTCGCGAGCTCGGGATCCCGGACGCTTTCCCCGGTGTATTCGATGCTCGCCTTGTGTCCTCGCGCGAAGATCGAGGGGAGGCGGTCGAAAGCGTCGTCGATGGTTTCGCCGCCGATGTAGCGGGCGGCGACTTTCCGTGCGAGTGCTGCAGTCGCAGCGTCCGCCATGGTGCGTTCTTTCAGGGATTCGTCGAGTGCGAGGCGGCGTAGGACGTCCGCGGCCTGGGCTTGTAGATCCGTGTTCACGGCTTCAGCGTATCCGGACGAGAGTGCGGGAATTATTCTCCGGACCCTTGCGTTCGATCTATTGTCGATATATCGTCGATACGTCAAACAAACACAGACAGTCCAGGAGGACAACATGTACGCCCCACACAACAACCCAGAAATGCAAGAACGTCGCGAGCATGGCCGCCGAGGCCCGCATCGCGGACACGGTTTCCGTCGAGGATTCGATGGAGAGCGCCCCGAGGGTCGCTTCGAAGACCGAGCAGAAGGACGCCCCGAAGGCCGACGCGGTCGGCCCGACCAGCGCGGATTTGGTCGACCCGACCAGCGTGGACACGGCCGCCCTCACTTCGGTGAAGCCGGCGCAGCGCTCCGTCCCGCGATGGGTCTACTCCGAGGTGCCGCTGTCGCGGTAGCCGCAGGTGGGACCGCTGAGCAGGTCGCCAAGGCAGAGGCAATTCTTGCCGAGGCACGCCGTGCACTGTTCGAGATGCTCGCGGAAAAGCCGGCTGACGTGCAGCAGGCTCACGCAGAATCTACCGACACACTGCCGGCAGAGTGATCACGGCGCTCAGGCGCCGACGGTGACTTCCTCGCTGTTCATGCCGGAAACGTGGCCGTCGGCGCCCTCTCGCCAGTACCCGACAACATTGTGCTTGTCGCGAGCAATTCCTCGAACTTCCCTCAGATGCTTACGAATACGACGGCTGGTTGCGCTTTCGCACGCCACCCACGCGTAGATGTCGGCCGATTCGGATTCGGGAAACTCGATCTTCTCCACAGCCTCGAACAGCGCGCTCGGCGCCTTTCCGAGGCCACTCCCCACGAGCCACGTGTACGTGACGTCGCCGCGAGTGACAAATTCCTGTCGATCCTCTTCGGTTTCGACCTCGATGATCGCCTGTGCGACATCGCCCTCTCGAAGTTCTTCGACAATCCTGCCCAGTCCGGGGAGACCCGTGGCGTCTGCGACCAGCAGCTGCCAGCGAGGACCCGCCGGTGCTTGGTAGTGGGACCGCGAACTGTCCGACCAGAAGACGCCTAGTAGGTGACCTGGTTCGGCCCGCAGGGCCCAATCCGCTGCAATACCGCCAGGGTGCACGACGAAGTCGATGTCCAGACGTCGGCCGCCGTCGTGCACCTTGCGCACGGTGTAGTGCCGCCACGGTGGCTCGGTTCCGAGATCGGCCTTGCCGTAGTCGGGATTGTTGAAGTAGTCGTAATCTGCTTCTGTTTCACCGGGTTTCGGGAACGCGATATCGATGCGCTCGTCGCCTTGTCCGCCGGTCGGCCAGTGCCAGTCGCCTTCTGCCTCGATGCTGATTCGCCGCATGTGCGGGGTCAGGGACGTGACGGTGACAACGCGGGCGGGTTCGCAGAAAGACATTCCTCGACCCTATTGGTCCTGCGTGTCGAAGTGGAGACAGATGCTGTCGCAAGACGGACATCGAGCGCAACCGAAAATGCCAGCGTATGCCCCGAGGCATGGTTCTTCCCCGGTGCATACGCTGGCATTTTCAGTTATGCCCGTTCAGGCGGCTGTCGGTGGGCTGTTCCCACCGATCGGATGCTGATACGGGTCAACGGACATCGGCGGATAGAACACCGACTTCCGATCCGGGCCGATCTCGACACGCCACTCGGTGTGGTGCAGTGTCCGGTGGTGATGACCGCACAACAGAATCAGATTGTCGAGATCCGTTGGGCCACCATCGTTCCAGTGAACGATATGATGAGCATCGCACCACCCCGACGGAGTCCCGCACCCTGGGAACGCGCACCCACCATCCCGAACTGCCAACGCCCGCCGCTGCGGCACCGTTGCTGTTCTCGCTTCCTTACCGCAGTCGAGCGGAACACCATTCTCGTCCAACAAGATCCGGGTGACGGTGCAGTCGCAGGCGAGCATCCGTGCGGTGTCGATACTGATCGGGCCCACCCAGTCCGTCCATGCGAACCCGAGTTCCTCCGTGGACGGCAGGAGGTCTTTCAAGGCTTGCAGATCGGTCATGTCTTTCGCCGATGCGGTGACCGTGATGTGTGGTTTCACGCCGCCCTCGATCGGACCCAACCCCGCCCGCTCGTACCGGCGCAACAACTCGCAAAACCCGTCCGCCCGCCGTAATGCAGGAGTACGGGTGTCCTTCACGCCGTCCTTCTCCGGTGTCGGAGCCGACAGACTCGACAACAACGTGATCAGACGGGCCCCGTTCACAGCATCCAAGTCACCCTTCACCGACACCCGCCCGTACAAGCCTTTCGAGGCGTAAAACTCGTTCCGTTCCGAATCTTCCCCGACCGGAACACCGTCCTCACGCTTGCCAAATTGCTTCTCGATCCGCCGAATCGCCGCCCGCACCGCATCACAATCGGCAATCTTCTTCGACGCCAACCGAAGCAGAATCCCGCGGGCCTTGTCCACATCCGCCGGGGTCATGTTTTTGGGTGGATGCTGACAAAACGACGCCACCTGACGGGCTTTCAACGCATCGACATCACCACGATGAAACGCATCCGCGACAACAGGTTCGAGCATCAACAACCGCGCCAACCCGACCAGCAGACTGCACTCACCGATCTCCAGATTCGTCGAACCGTGCAACCACTGCGCGATCGCCCGAAAGCCCCTCCCGCCGAGAACCTCCCGGGAAAACATTTCAACGATCAGCAACACCATCCGCGACTGCAACTCGTGCCGGGCGCGCACCAGATCGAGAACCTCACTCTTGAGGTCCTCACCATCCAGCTGCCACGCTTCCCGACTGTCCATGAAGCAATCATATTCGAACAGAGTTTCGAACACAAGAGAATTGCAAGCGAAAATTACTGCTGTCCAGCTACTTTCGACAATTCGGACAAACGTCAGATCGAACCCAACTCCCGCGCACGAGCTACCGCCGACGTCCGCGACTTCACGCCCAACTTGCCGAAGATGTGGACCAGATGCGATTTGACCGTGGTCTCGCTCAGGAACAGTTCTTTGCCGATCTCTCGGTTGGATCGACCCGCCGCCACCAACTTCAGCACTTCGATTTCCCTTGGACTAAGGCTGGTTTCGGGTTTGCGTACCCGAGTCATGAGCTTCGACGCGATGGCAGGGGAGAGAACGCTGTCCCCGCTCGCAGCGGCGCGGACGGCCGACAGCAACTCGACCGGGGGTGTGTCCTTGAGCAGATAGCCGCTGGCTCCGGCTTCGACGGCGCTCAAGATATCCGCGTCCGTGTCGTAGTTGGTCACAACGAGTACGTGCGGCGGATTCGGCAGCGCGCATACCGCGCGGGTGGCGTCGACCCCGGTCTTGCCTGGCCCGAACCGCAGGTCCATGAGCACGAGGTCGACCGGCGTGGTGGCGCAGAAGGCTATGGCTTCCTCGGCGGTCCCTGCTTCGCCGACCACCTCGATGTCGGATTCGCTTTCGAGTAGCGCTCGCAGCCCGGCGCGCACGATCGCGTGATCGTCGGCGAGCAGCAGGCGGATCACTGTTCACCGACATCGAGGGGAAAGGTCACCGCGACGGCCGTGTGTCCCGGCTCCGACTCGATGGAGAACGTTCCGCCCTGCAGTTCGACGCGTCGTCGAATTGCGTTGAGGCCAAAAGATTCCGCCGGTCCACGTTCGAGAACTTCCACGTCGAAGCCGCGGCCGTTGTCGACCACGTCGAGGCTGACGGTGTTGTCGGAATACGTCAGTGTCACAGCCATTCTGGTTGCATCCGCGTGGCGGAGAACATTGGACACCGCACCCTGGGCGATGCGCACCAGTGTTGCTTCGAGGGGCATCGGCAGCCGGATTGCCTCACCCTCGACCACGGATCGTGCTTCCAGTTCGGGACTGCTCGCGCGTTCACAGATTCGACGAAGCGCATCGGCGAGCGACTGACCGTCCAGGGCCGCGGGTGTCAATTCGGCGATGAGTTGGCGGGTTTCGGCAAGACTGTCCGCTGCGGTTTCCCGTGCGAGGCTGATCTGCCGGATGGCCGGGCTCTCCGGATCGGCGCGTTCGGCAGCGTGAAGGAGCATCTGGATGCTCGAAAGTCCTTGGGCCACGGTGTCGTGGATCTCGGCTGCGAGCCTTTCACGTTCGGCGAATTTTCCGGCATCGCGAGACGTCGACGCCAATTCTTCACGGGTGTTCATCAATTCGTCGATGAGACGTCCGCGCTCGGCTGCCTCGCGGTAAAGCGCCTGATATCCGAGACCGATAGCAACGGCTACGGCGGCGCCGATGATCGGGCCGACGGCGCCGGCCACTGTCCACCCGCGATGCAATCCGGTGCCGATCACGGCGACAGCCGTTGCCGCGGTGACGGCCAGCAGGCTCCAGGGGCGCCGCAGAATATGGAGATAGAGGAAGAAGAGTCCGAACGCGAGGTAGGCGGCGTCGGCGGATACCGCCATCGTCGCGATCCAGACGAGGGTCAGCACGGCGAGCCACCAGCGGGCAGCGTTGCCGCGCAGCCTTTTGGCAACCCCGAAAAGATAGACGGCAACAAAGATCACGGCCAACGCGATGATTGTTGCGGTGAGGTCGGATTCGTCGATCAGCGCTCGAAGAAACACCACACCGGCCAGCGCCATGACAAGGACATGCAGGCCCAGTTGTAGGCCGGCGAAGACAGGCGTGAGCGGAGATCGGTGCATCTCGCCCAGCTTAGCGAGGTTCGGGCCTGGTTCATCCATCAAAAGTTGTAAACCGGGATGGTTCTTTCGAGCGCTGGAATGTCGATCCGAGGTGCGATGGAAAGAGTCTGCATCCGCGAGAGCGTAGAGGCAAGCACAGGAAAGGAATTCACAGTGTTTGTCGCAATGAGGGACTTACGGGCAGCGCGAGGTCGTTTCGCGCTGATCTCCGTCGTGGTTCTGTTGGTTGCACTTCTCGTCAGTTTTCTCAGCGGGTTGACTGCAGGACTTCGCCATCAGAACGTGTCGGCCATCGAGGCCATGAATGCCGACACGGTGGTGTTTGCAGACACCGGAGCTGGGGCGTCGTTCGACGAGTCGGCGCTCACACAGGACCAGGTCAACGCCTGGGCCGGGGCCGCGAAGGATGTCGATCCCATCGGAATCGGCCGCGGGAAGGCAGGATTGGCCGACGGAAATCAGAAGTCGGTGGCCCTGTTCGGTGCTGACGGCGGATTCGGTGACGTGACGCCGTCGGCGTCAGGCACGGTGGTGTTGAGCGAAGGTGCCGCCCGCGATCTGGGGGCGGGCGCCGGCGATCAGGTGAGCGTCGGTACGCAGCAGTTCACCGTCAGCGACGTTCGCGGTGACGACTGGTACAGCCATTCGCCCGTCGTCTGGATGACGCTCGGTGACTGGCAGGCGGCCAATCCACGCGGCGGCGTTGCGACAGTACTGGCTGTCACCGGAGCCTCTGACGCTTCCGCAACGGACAAGTCAGCCGCGACGACGTCGACGACGGTCAGCGGTTCGCTCGACGCGATCGGTTCGTACAAATCGGAGAACGGGTCGTTGACCCTGATGACGCTCATGTTGTTCGCGATCTCGGCCCTGGTGATCGGTGCGTTCTTCACGGTGTGGACGATCCAGCGAACCCCGGACATCGCGACGTTGAAAGCGCTCGGCGCAACCACCGGTTCTCTGGTGCGCGACGCACTGGGTCAGGCCCTCATCGTCCTGATTGCCGGCGTCACCGTCGGAATCGGGCTGACGGCCGTAGCCGGTTCGCTGATCGGAGACGCCATGCCGTTTGTCCTGGACGCATCGACCACCGTCGTACCTGCCGTGGCATTGATCGGACTCGGCCTGCTCGGCGCGGCCTTTGCACTTCGATTCCTCTCGACCACTGATCCACTCACAGCATTGGGGAGCGCACGATGACCATGACAACCGGCACCACAGTTCTCGACATCCAGAACGTCGATCTGACGTTTCCCGACGGGCAATCGCGGGTGACGGCGCTGGACGACGTGTCTCTGCGACTGCACCGCGGCGAGATCGCCGCGATCACCGGACCTTCGGGTTCAGGCAAGTCCAGCCTGTTGGCGGTGGCGTCGACCCTGATCCGTCCGGATTCCGGGCACGTCTATCTCCGGACGCCGGAAGGCAGCACCGACATCGCGGCGCTGAGTCGGCGGGCGGCGTCGGAGCTGCGACGCTCGTCGATCGGAATCGTCTTCCAGCAGTCCAACCTCGTGTCGTCGTTGACGGCTCTGGAACAGCTCGAGGTGATGGCGCATCTGGGGCAGTCCGTTTTCACGTCACGGACCCGTCGCAAGGCCGTGAAATCAAAAGCGATGGATTTGCTGGACGCTGTCGGGCTCGCGGATCAGAGCGGAAAACGACCGTCTCAGCTGTCGGGTGGGCAGCGACAGCGCGTCAATCTCGCGCGAGCATTGATGAACGATCCGCAGCTTCTGGTGGTCGACGAGCCCACCAGCGCGCTCGATCAGGAGCGCGGTGCCGCTGTCATGGATCTGATCATCGGGGTGGTGCGGGAACACGAGGCGGCAACCCTTCTCGTGACACACGACCGAAGTCACCTGTCTCGGATGGATACTGTCTATCGTGTTGTTGACGGTTCCTTGGCGGAGGACCAGGAGGCGCTCGCGGCGTAACTCAGGCGGGCACGATTCGGGCATTCGTCACTGCATCCGGGCGGGAAGTCAACCCGCGATTTGCTGGGCAGTTAGACTGTTGTCGACTCGGGCAACTTGAGAGGACGTGTTATGGAACGCCGCCGCAATGTTGCGCAGCCGCCACAATCGCCGATTGCGGATCTGGAGCAGATGCCTGCTCTGATTCTCCTCGACAGGCTTCCGGTGCCGGTCATGGCCGTTCACCGCGACGGCAGCATCGTTTTTGCCAACCCGTCCTTCGCTGACATGCTGGGATATCCCAAGAAGGCCGTCTCGGCGTTGCGTTTGCAGGACATTCTCTACGACAAGGATGCCGACGACGTCAGTGCCGAGCAGGCTCATCGTGAACTGAGTTCCGAGCCGGGCTCGGTCAAGGAGTTCGTGCACTCGGACAGCACATTGGTGCGCGCGACGGTCAGTCAGTCTCTGCTCCGCCGGGACGACGACACGATCACCCTCGCCGTCCTTCACGATCTGACGGAACGCCTGTGGAACAACCCACGGCACATCGACGACAAGCCCACCAAGTAGTCCCAGCTACTTCCGGGATTTGACGGTTCGGTCCAGGCCCAGGGTGGCGGCAAGGGTGTTGACCACCCATTCTTCGTACTTTTGGCCGGTCCAACCCGCTCCGACCACGAGGTCTGTGTACGTCTCGGGACTGAGCAGCGTGAGTGCGACGTTCACGGCTGTTTCGAGGTCGACGGTTGGCGCTTTTTCGACGATGCCGACCATCAGATGTTCCTGCACCGTGCGTCGCTGAGTGCGGTTGATTTGCCAAAGGCGGGCGGCGTCCTCGTCCGCGGAAGCAGCGGCCCGCAGGGCCAACAGGATGTCCGCGGTGCGCTCCAGAATGAGCCGTCCGTGGTGAACCTGAATCCGGAGTTGCCCGAGTGGATGTGGGGCGCCCAGTGCAGCCGCCACCCACGGACGGTCGAGAGTTGCCGTCTTTTCCTCGTCGCCCGCAACGGCCACGTCGAGCAGTGCTGACAGCACGCTCGGCTTGTTGCCGAACACAAAATAGACACTCTGCACCGACACGCCCGCCGCCGCGGCAAGCTGCTTGATGGTGGCGGCGGCGTAGCCGGGATCGACAAAAACTTCGCGCGCTGCCTCGATGATCTTGCGCCGCGCCGACGTGTCTTCCCGAAGAACCTCAGTCATGATTAGAGTCTAACTCTAGAGTTGAACTCTAGCGACTCGGGAGGCGAAATTATGACGAAGGTTCTTGTACTCGGCGGCTACGGTGCCGTCGGGATTCCCCTGATGAAACAACTCGCGAAGGTCCCCGAAATCTCCGCGTACTCCGCCGGGCGCGATCGTGCCCGCGCGGACGTCGTCGTTGATCTTAAAGAACCAGGCGCGTACGCGGCTGTGGTTCGAGACTTCGATGTCGTGGTGAATGCGTCGGGTTTCGAGGACGTTCGCCTGGCAGAAGAAGCGGTACGCGGTGGGGCGGCATTCGTCGACATCACGGCAACCTCGAGCTACTGCGAAGAACTGGAAGCGGTCGACGGCCCAGTTCTGATGGGCGTCGGATTGGCACCGGGATTGACCAGTGTCCTTGCCGCCGAAGCACATCGACTCGGCGACGGACCCGTGGACATCGTGATCGGCCTCGGCGGCGGAGAACTACACGGACCGGCCGCGACGGCGTGGACGTACGGGATGTTGGGAACGAGGTTTCCCGATCCCGACGGGCGATCGATCCGGAACTACACCGGGATGAAGACCTTTCGGATGCCGGCGGACGCGACCGGGTACCGATCCGGTCCTGCTGTGCGGGCAGACTTTTCGGACCAACATGCGTTGACGCGCGACCTTGGTGTTCCGGTCAGAACGTACCTGCGATTGGACACGTCCACAGCGACGCTCGGGCTTGCGGCCATGACGTGGGCGCCCGCCCTCCAGAAGGTTGTGCCGAAGAAGCTGTGGGGTTCGGATCGTTGGGTTGCGATGGCCCGAACGGATACCGTTCCGGCGCTGTGGGTTTCGGGGCGTAGCCAGTCGGCCGCGACGGCAACCATCGCCGCGCGTGCCGTGCAGGTGATTCGAGACCGTGCAATCTCGAAGCCGACGTGGTTTCACGCGGTGGAGACCGCAGAGTCGTTACAACTGGCAGTTCCCGAACTGTCAGTGCGGCAATGGGATGGTGCGAGACGGATGTCCGGCAAGACTGTCGACTAGTCGGGGCGAGCCGAGAAACGGTAATCCGGCGGCCGCATTGGTGAGACAACCGGGTACGACGACGCGGACGACATGCAGGCCAGTACTGAGAACATCAGTAGTGGTGAGGTCGACCCATGCCGGCCTGAAACCCGAGCCTGTCAGTGCGCTTTCGGTGTCGATGGGTGACGTCAGAGAGTCGAGGTCCGCCTCGCCGACGACGGTATCTGCCAGCTCACTCTCGAATCGTGCTTGGATCTTCGGGTCCAGGTGGAGCTGCAAGTGGCATCCGTAGTCCATGACGTCGGCAAAGTCCGATCGGTAGGCGCCTGCATAGCTTCGGTCGGCTCGCCAAGGCGCAAGCGGGCTGGTCGGGGAGGCCGCGGCTCGACCGATGCCGCTCTCCGGGTTGTCGTAGTCGGCGGAAAGAAGTTGCAGCTGAAGCGCTTCCCCGAGCGACTTGAACGCAGCCGTCTGCGCTTCTTCGTGGCAGGCGGTTCCCATGGTCGAGTATCCGGTGCGGTGGTCGCGGACGAGGGCGCCGAGTACCGGGATCCCGAAATCACTCTCGAATGCCAGCCATCTCGTCGACAGGGTTTCGTGATTGCCCAGTCGAAGGAGCTGCTCTGGCATCCCGGTGACAATCCGAACGCCGCGCCTTCCGGTCCAGGAGAGCGTCATCGCGTCGCGCTCGACTATTTCGCGCACTGCATTCCGTATCGCGAATTCCGTCGTGGGACCGGCGGCGAGACCCGCCTGAGCTACTGGAGAGATCGCCGGACCCGTCCGGGCGACGAAATGAGGATACGAACCCCAGACGAGTTCGGCCGGTACCCAGATATCCGAACCCGTGATCAGGTCGACTCCGAGAGTCCAGTCCAACTCGAGATCGTCGGTTGGTTCGACGAACGGGAACTGTGGCTGCGCGTACTGGGCGGCGTCGAAACGCGCGAGTTGTGACAGGTCGATGCTTGCTCCGATCAACGCATCAGCCGACCCGCGGACGATCGGTTTGGCGACGATGTTGCCGCAATACCGTTCCACCGCTTCGCCTACCGCAGCTGCGGTAGGCCGCGCACGGTCACCCAGATCGAAGCAATATCCGGCGCCCGCCGAGTCGCTGGACCAGGGCGAAAAGCGTGCCGAATCGCAGACATACGAATGAATGAGCTTGAACTCCGGCGGAAAGTGCTGGGGAACAACGGCGTCGACCAACTCCCGAATGATCCCAGTTCGGCGGTCGACGAGCAAAGACCTCATGCGAGAGGGACCGGCAGATGGAGATGGGTGGTCGATGCGCTGGTCACTCTGCTACCTCCAAGAAGGGGAAAAGCTGCCGGCGCATTGTTGTAGAGGCCGGGAGACAGGACGCGGACGACGTGCAACCCGGCAATCGAGATGTCGCGGGTGGTGAGATCGACGGAAATCGGTTGGTGCCCTCGAGACGTCAGAAGGGCTACCAGAGAAGCAAGATTTACAGGATCTTCGTCGGGAATCTCTGATACCGAGCGTGTTTCGGTGTAATCGAAGAGGTGCTCTTCCGCAAGGTGCGCCATCACGGGATCGAGATAAAGTTGGGCGACGGTCGGCAGATCGACGACGTCTTTCCATTGCGGATCGAACTCGTCCCGGTAACGACGGTCGGCCCGAAAGGGTTTGTACAGGTGCGCCGGCAGCGTTCCGTCCACCACGCTGCGCCAGGTCGGCCCGTCGGGGTCGGCGAGGTCGATCGTGATGGCAAGTACGGCGTACGCCTCGACAAGGGCCTTCGAGACTGCCGCCTCCACCGTTGGTCGACAAGCTGTGCCCAGCGCGACCAATCCACGTCGGTCATCCCGGATCCACACTGCGGCGACGGGAATGCCGAAGGGGGAGGGAAGCAGAAGCACTCGAACGCTCCGAGTGTCGCTCTCCAGATCCCCGAGTTGGCGGTGCACAGGTAACCGCTCCCAGTCGGCGAGTTCGATTGCCGGCTGTGACCGGTCCCCGCACCACCACAGCGCGGTGGCATCGCGTTCGAGAAGTTCCAGCAGAGCTGACATCTCGGCCTCGGCGCGTGAGCGTCCCGCGGCGATTCCGGCGTACTGCAACGACGCGATCGGTGGTTCGCCGCGACGGGTGCCGGTGTAGTACCCGAGATAGGTCAAGGCGGCCGGCACATAGGTGGGCACTTTTTCGTCCATGGTGTGACCCAGCGCCCAGCGGATTTCCAGAGCCGATGTGAAGGGAACAAAGGGGAATCCGGGAAGGCGGTACTGATCCTCGCTGTACAACGCAAATTTCGCCGGATCGACGACCCGTGAGCCTGCCAGTTCCAGCGCTGACGCACTGCTGCGGATCAGATCTTCGGGGACCACGTTGCCGCAATATCTTTCGACAGCCTCACCGGTTGCCGCCCCGCGAGCTGCTGCGTCGTTGCGTATCGAAGCCCCGAATCCGTAAGGGTCCGCGCGAAACAGTGAACCGCTGCCGCCGAAGTTTCTGGTGTCGGCCACCCTCGCGGCCCAACCGACCCAGCCCGTCGGCATGTCCGAGCGAATGTGTGGTTCCAGAGAGGTCAGCACGCCGTTTCGGGCGTCGACCAGCAAGTCATCCACCGGCAGTTCCTCCGAGTATCGGCAGGGTCAACGACCCGGAAAATGATTGGTGCAGTGCGGTACTGCGTGTTCCTCGATAGCGATCACCGTCTCCGAGATTGCGTGCGAGCCGTGGGAAGTCCGAGCCCGCGATCCGCAGCGTCAAGACATCACCCGCGCGCACAGTGTGCAACACGTGATCGAGATCTATGGTCAACGTGCCGGAGCAAAGGCTGACGCCGGCCCCACGAGCGATCGACCTGGTGACTCCGGCGCTATCGACGATGCTCAGCTCGACGATCCAGTCAGCTTCGCCCTCGGGCGAATGCACTTTCAGCTCCACCGAGGGTGTTCCGGAGAGTACGGAGTCGTGCTTGATATCGAAAGTCCAGACAACACAGTTGTTTCGGTCCCCTGAGGCTTCATACAGGAAGCTGTGGGCTGCGTCCTTCCGATCTGGTTCGAGACGAATCCGGTTCGCACCCGTGACATACGGTTCGGTCGACCATGCGCCGGCACCCCGGTCGAACACCCGATTGATGGTCACGGGCCGCGCCGAGAATATCGATTCCATCCACTCGACCTGAAGGCGGCCGAAACTTGTCTCGCCGACCCTTCCCGGGCGGAGGTCGTGCGCCCAGGGACCCACGATCAAACTTTGCGGCCCCCGCCACACGGATGCGAAGTGCCGCAGTGTCTCCCGAATCATCGCATCGTCCCAACCGCCGATGTGCAGCCCGGCGACGTCGAGTTCGGAGAGTTCGTCCGCGGACACCAGATCATCGCCACCGAAGTCTTCGCGCTCACGAGCGCGACGGATCGGCGTCAACCAGCCCGGTGAATCGGAGGTCAGGCCAACCTCCTCGATCATCGACTGCACCGGGAGATGTTCCAGCAAAGACGAATCCGAGCGCATCAGGGCAGGGATGAAACCCTCACGAGAGGAAGACGAATCTCCGTGCTCGCCCCACCACGCCAGATGCTCGGCGAGGAGAAGTATCCCCGAGGGATCACGTTTGACGCGGTCGCTTCCGATGGTCGGCACTTTGGAGACGACGCCGCGAGCACGAAATGCCCGATCGGCGCTGTTGGTCTCGGCAGCAAACGCCCACGCAGTTCCTGCCGCATACGAAGCCCCGCTTGCGATGACGCACTCCGGTGTCCACGGCTGATCCTGCAGCCACTCGGCAAGGGCGGCACCGTCCTCGCGCTCGTGGACGTAGGGTTCCCAAGATCCAGTGGAATCGTGCCGTCCACGTACGTCCTGACAGATGAATGCAATTCCTCGCGATCGCCATTCGAGCCCCTCGGCCAGATGCCACCCGCGTCCGTACGGGGTGCGGATCACGATCAGTCCCCGAGGTGAAGAATCTAGGAGAAGCACATCCGTAGCCAGCGAAGAGCCGTCTGCCGCCGGGATCTTCACTCCGAGTGAGATCACCGGAGCGTCGGCGAAGGCTCGAGAACGCCGCCCGGCAGAGGTAGCACGGGATGGCGAGTCATCATGAGGGTTCGTGGATTCATCCGGATCTGGTGGTGAAGGTGTGATGGCGGTGCGCCGTAAGAACTAGCCACGACGTCCGAACATGCAAGTGCACTGACCATTGCGGCTGCGGTGGGTGAAAGTCCAAGCGGACGACGTTCGCTGTCGGCGAGGTGGTTCCACAGAGCCAGCAGGTGATCAGGTACACGTGACGCGGCTAGCCGCCGACCGCAGACGTCCCGGTAGCTCGCGCTGTCGATGCCGTCGAAGAAGGGACCGATGCAGATCTCACCCAGCTCCGCGTGGACGCGTTGCCACGGAGTTCGGCTGTGGCGGCACCAGGTATCGAGTTCCGACCACGCGTCGTGAGGAGGAGCGTCGGCAACCGACAGTACGAGGTCCGAAGACGCAACGTCGTCTTCGATTGGCGCAGTGGTGGATACGACGTCGAGGTCCGGAAGAGCCTTGGAGAGCAGAGCGATGCAGGCATCGGCAACGGGTCCGACCCCGTCCATCAGCACACGCTGTGGTCCCGGAATCTCTGGCACTTGACCTGGAACAGCCAGCACGCCGCGAGAGACGAGAGCGTCGGCGATCTCGATCGCTCCCGCGCCGAGCACCGAACCAGACCGCCGGAGAAAGTTGTCGAGTTCTGCGAGAGCTTCGGCCGGCGCACCGATCGTGACTGCGTTCTCGTCCGGTGTCAGGTAATGCCAAACACCGTCCGGTGTCGGATACAGGTGGTGTCCGTCGGCGAGGGCGTACACGGATCTCCTTGTCGGTGCCCGCACCCGACGAGTCGGATGCGGGCGGGGTCATCGGCAGATCAGACCGTCGAAACGGTCTGGATCAGGGAAGGTTTCAGCTCTGGAAGCTGAACGGGTTGTCGACGAGAGCGTTGGTGCCCACACCCTGCAGAGCGTGTGCGGACGTCGCCTCGGCAACCGGCTCGAAGGTGAACGGGTTGTCGACGAGGGCGTTGGTGCCGACGCCCTGGAGTGCATTGGCCGGAGCCGAGTTGGAGACGCTGTCGAACGAAATGTTGCTCATTGTCATCCCTTCCGTAATGGAAACCATTTCCATTACGATGCCACCGTACGAAAGATCGCCACGGAGAGCAACAGGTACAAGAGAGTGCATACATGAGCGAGACCTCGACGACGGGATCCGCCGAAGCGCAACCACATGTGTTTCGGGACAGATCGTTTCGATTGTTCTTCACGGCTCGCACGATTGCCGTGGCCGGTGCGGCCGTCACCGGAGTGGCAATGCCGATTCTGGTGTTCGACATCAGCCGGTCTCCGTTTCTCACCTCGCTCGCGGCTGCGGGGACGGTTCTGCCGTACCTCGTATTCGGCTTGTTCGCCGGCGCCGTGGCAGACCGAGTCAACCGGCGGACGGTCATCCTGTGTGCGCAGGCCGTCGCTGCTCTTGCCTTGGCGAGTATTCCGGCGGCTCAGGCGCTCGGTGTGTTGACGGCATGGCACGCGGTCGGCGTATCGATGTGCATCGGAACGTGTTTCGTGTGGTTCGATGCCGCAGCTTTCGGAGCCTTGCCTGCCCTGGTCGGTCGGCAGAGAATACCGGCCGCCAACAGTGCGCTGTGGACTTCCAGCACGCTCGTCGATGTTGCCTTTCCGGCTATTGCCGGAGTGCTCGTGGCGTCGATCGGACCGGCCTACGCATTGGGTGCTGATGCACTGGCCTACGTATTGGCCGGGCTGGCCATGGCGTCGATCGGAGCCTCGTTCTCGAGTACTCCTGCGGCGCCGATGAAGTCGGAACCCGGAATTGCGCGTGACATACGCGAAGGCCTCAGCTTCCTCTGGCAGTCTCCGCTCCTGCGAGCCTTGACCGGCGTCGGCTTCGTCAATTCGCTGACGCAGGGTGCTGTCACGGCGCTCCTGGTGGTGTACGCGACCGAGAGGCTGGGGATTTCGACGTCGAGTCCGATGATCGGGGCCGTGTGGACAGCAGTCTCCGTGGGTGGCGTGGTCGGCGCAGTCTTGCTCCCACGCCTACCGGCGCAATGGCCGGTCGGCGCGATCACTGTCGGTGCGTTGACCATCGCCCCGGTGGTGCTGTTCGTCGTTGCGACAACCAGCAATACCGCCGCAGCGATCACCGCTCTGACCGTCTACTCCGGCTGTGCGACTGTCACCATCCTCAACGGCATCGGTGCACGTCAGCGTCTGACTCCGGATCGTCTACAGGGGCGCGTGAACACCACGGCGAGGATGGTCGCCTGGGGTGGTTCGCCGGTGGGTGCCTTGATTGCCGGGGCAATTGCAGGACGTTGGGATATCGGCACCGCCTACCTCGTTGCGTGCAGCTTTGCGCTGGTCGGGGCACTCTTCGCGTGGGTGAGCGCCCTGCGGACCGATCCTTGTCCGCACAGATGAGCATGTCACTATTAATGAAAACGACTGTCGTTATGGTTAGATCCACCTGTTCATGCCTGTGAACCCCACCTCTTCAGGAGTGCGATGACGCTGACCAGCGAAGCAGTACCTGATGCCCCGTCGCGTGCGCATCCCGTCGGCGACCGCGGATACGTCCCGTTTCTGTTGGCCACGGCCGTGGTCCTTGCCACCGTCTCTACCGTCGCGGTGTGGTCGGGCGCTGCGTCGCTGTCCTTCGCCGACGTATTCGCGGTGTTGTACGCGCACGTCGGTGGACCGCCGGTCGACCCGCTGCTCGATCGGATCGTGTGGGGACTGCGGGTCCCGCGCATTCTGATCGCGGCACTGGCAGGTGCCGGATTATCACTGGCCGGCGCGGTACTGCAAGCGTTGGTGCGCAATCCGATTGCCGATCCGTACATCTTGGGTGTCGGTTCGGGAGCGTCCTTCGGCGCAGTGCTGATCATGACGACGGGCATCGGAACCGGTCTGTCGATCGGTGTTCCGGTGGCAGCCTTCCTGGGGGCCATGGTTTCCCTGATCGCGGTTCTCGTACTGGGTCGGCGCGAGGGAATGCTTGTCCCGCTGCGCATGGTCTTGGCCGGAGTTGCCATCGGCTATCTGCTTTCGGCTGCAACAAGTTTTGTGCAGTTGCGCGCCGATCCGAGTCAGCTTTCGGGAGTGCTCTTCTGGTTACTCGGTTCGGTGAGCGGGGCAGGTTGGTCGGATCTCGGTGTGCCCGCCGCGGTGATCACCGTCTGTGCGGCAGTGCTGTTGACGCAGTCTCGCCAACTCAACGCGCTGGCTATGGGAGACGAGAGCGCGCAATCGGTGGGCGTCGACGTGCGCCGTACCAGGTTGCTACTACTGGTGATCGCGTCGTTGCTGACCGCGGTTGTTGTATCCGTTGCCGGCGGAATCGGTTTCGTGGGGCTTCTCGTGCCGCACGCCGTACGACTCCTCGTCGGATCCGACCACCGCAAGCTGCTGCCGGCAACCGCGCTGGTCGGTGCAACCTTCCTGGTGATCGTCGATCTTGCGGCTCGGATGTTGGATGCGCCCAACGAATTGCCGCTCGGAATCATCACCGCCGGATTGGGTGCTCCGTTCTTCCTCTGGTTACTTCGACGCGACGGAGGTGCGCAGTCATGAGATTGTCGGCCAGCGGGATTCACGTCGTTCGAGGTGGGCGTCTGGTGGTTTCCGGCGTAGATCTCGAAGCGCCCGAGGGGAGCGTGGTCGGACTCGTCGGGCCGAACGGCAGTGGAAAGTCCTCCCTCCTGCGCGCGTTGTACCGCTCGATGAAGCCGAGAAGCGGAATCGTGAAGGTCGACGAAGTGAACGTGTGGGACGATCTCTCGCCACGATCCGCAGCACGCATCATCGGTGTTGTGGGGCAGGAGCATTCATCCGACTTCTCGTTCAGCGTCCGCGAGGTGGTGGCGACGGGCCGGACGCCGCATCACAGCGCATTCTCTCGACTCGGTGAAATCGACCGGGACATCGTCAGTGCCGCCCTGGCGCGAACCGGTATGCACGGCTTCGGATCACGACTCTTCGCCGAACTGTCCGGCGGAGAAAAGCAGCGTGTGATGTTGGCCCGGGCGATCGCTCAACAACCTTCGGTGCTGGTCTTGGACGAGCCCACCAACCACCTCGACATCCGAGCTCAACTCGAATTGATGGAATTGGTCGCCGAACTCGGTACTACGACGATTGTCGCGATCCATGAACTCGCTTTGGCCGCAGCGTATTGCGACTACGTCTGTCTGCTCTCCGGCGGGGTAGTTGTCGCGACAGGACCAACGGCTGAGGTCCTCACCGAGGACCTGCTGTCCGAAGTATTCGGGGTTCAGGTGCATCTCGGCACTCACCCCTTGACCGGGCGTCCCTTGCTCTCGTTCGCCCCTCCGCTCCTACACACGAAAGAAGCAGTGTCTTGAAATCCTCGATACGTACTGCCGCGCTGTTGTGCTCGGCCGTTACTGCCACTGCGGTACTGACCGCATGCGGAAACTCCACGGCGGATTCGGCGGCGTCGTCGTCCGAGAAGATTTCCGTCACCAATTGTGACCGCGAGGTCACGTTGCCCAAGACAGCGGAGCGGATTGTCTCGCTGTATCCGTCGATGACGGAGCTTCTGATTCAACTCGGTGCCGCCGACCGCATTGTCGGACAATCGAATACCGATCTCTCTCCTCCCAGCCCCGAACTCGCGGATCAGTTCGCGGCCGTGCCGGTACTGAGCACCGGAGTTCCCGCGAAAGAAGCATTGCTCGACGCCCGTCCGGATCTGATCGTCTCCGACGGGGAATACTGGTTCGACGGTGACCGACTGCAGAGCATGGACGAATTGCGTGACCTCGGCATCCCGATCTTCGTGAACAGCGGCTATTGCCACAAGGCGGTCACCGAGGGGCGGATCGACGACGTCTGGTCCGACATCGACGGTCTCGGTGCCCTGACCGGAACAAGTGACGAAGCAGCAACACTTCTGGCAGATGGCAAGAAGTCGCTCGCAGCAACCGAGGCATCCGTGGCCGGGAAGGAGCCGGTTGCCACTGTGATGGTTCAGGTTTCGGAGGGGCAGTCCTACGCTCTGGCGAGGGGCCTCTACAGCAGCGTGCTCGAGGCGGCCGGGGGAAAGAACCTCTACGAGAGCGACCTTCCGGATGGGAAGTACTTCGGCCAGGTAGCCACCGAATCGATACTCGCGAAGTCGCCGCAGGCAATTCTTGTCGTTTACTCCACCGAGTCGGCTCGGGAATCCACACTCGAGGCTGCCCGCACGGCATTTGCCGGGACGCCTGCCGCGACGTCGAATGCGATCTTTGCCGTTCCGGAGGCGTGGTTCGCCGGTGAATTGGTGTCGATCGACGGAGCTGCCGAGGTATCTCGCCTGCTGCACCCGGGTTCGTGAGGTCTTGACCGCCCTCGAGCGGGTCGAGGCCGTCGTATCGCTGCATGCTGCGCTTGACCGGACGGTGGCTCCGTCGGAGCTACCGTTCGACGAGGGCGCACTGCCCCCGGTGACGTGTGAATCCGTGGACCTGCCGGCCCCGACGTCACTGCCGGCCCGCGGGTTCGCGGACGTCTTGCAGGCACGAGGGAGCCGCTACGACCCCGCACAGACGGCACTCCGAGCAGGCGAGCTGTCAAACGTGTTGCACCACAGCCTTGTCAGCAGCCCGACCGCGGGCGGGATGCGCGAACTGACGGTGTTGATGGGTCTCACCCGGCCCTGTGATCCGCTCGGAGTCGGGGTGTACCGGTACGCCCAGGGCCGCGCCGAGGCTGTCCGGCCAGGCGACGTGCGAGAGCACCTTCGAGCGAGCCTTCTCCAACCCGAGTTCGTCGACGTGTTCCCGGTTCTTCTGTTTGTGGTCGCCGACGTCGAAGCTCCGCTCGAGAAGTACGCGATGCGGCACTACCGCACGATGCACGTGGATGCCGGTGTGCTGGTTCAGAATCTGTACCTTGTGACCGAGGCGATGGGACTTGTGGGCTGCGCCATCGCAGGATTCACGGATGCGCGAGTGGCATCTCTGTTGAATCTCGCGACGACGCAGCTTCCCGTCATGGCTTTTGCACTCGGGCGGCCCAGCTAGTTCAGGCGAGGATGCGCGCCTTCTGGGTCTCGAACTCGGCCTCCGTCAATACGCCGGCATTCTTGAGTTCGCCCAGCTTGGTGAGCTGTTCGAGCTTCGCGTCCATCGACATTTCCGATTCTACCGGAGCTGCCTGCGGCGGGAGGGGCGGTAGATCTGGAATCGGCGGCACCGGCTGGACCTGCGCTGCGCGGGCCTGATCTTCGGCAGCCCAACGGGTCCGCTGACGCCGCTGAACATTGCCGTGAATGGAGCTTGCGACGGCTACCCGGCCGGCTCGCCTCAAGAAACTCATGCGTCCTTCTCCGTGGTATCCGGTGCGGTGTTGTCCAGTGCAGCAGCCAGTTCGTCCACGCTCAGGTGACCTTCGGTGACCACCTTTGCGCCGCTGCGGGTCCAGGCCTCGATGACCGGCAGTATTGCCAGTTCCTCGTAGACGAGTACGGCGGCAACACTTCCGGCAGCCAACTCTTCACCAACGGCAGCGATGTCGCCGGCGTCGAGCAGTCCGGAGGCAGCGCCGTCGAACTGCGCCAGATCGAAATCTACGAGTTCGAAGGTGGACGCGGGTACGACGGATACCGATCCGTCGGCGGCTTTGGTGACGAACTCGAGGTCGAGGATGCGGATCACTCCGGAGTCGACGAGAGCGAGCAGCTGCTCGAATCCCGCGGAGGTCGGTGCACCGCCGGGAAACTCGACAGCAACGTACTCGATCGGACCGAATTGGTCTTGGTTGGACATCGGTTACTTCTTGCCCTTCGTGGGTTGCGGTTCTTCCAGAGCAGGTACTTCGTTGGGCATGCGCCCGGCCGGAATGATGGCGAGCAGAGAGAGCCCGGCGAGTACGAGCAGCGAGGTTCGCAGTGCGCGCAGGCGCGCTTCGGTGTTGATCCGGATGGCTTCGTCGATCTGTGCCTGTGTCGCGGAGGTGTTTTCGAGCGTCACGACGAGTTGATCGTTGGGGACGAAGTTGACCTGGTCGAGATTGATCCCTGACTCGACCTTGAGCGATGCCGGGATGGTGGGGTTGTCGATCAGCTGCGAGCTGACGAGGGTACCCAGGATTCCGACGGCGAACACGCTGGCCACCGCGATGCCGACACTGCCGGACATGTTGTGTACCAGTCCTCGCCAGGCGCCGACGTCACCGGCCAGTTCCTTGGGAGCTGCGGTGAGGAGGGTGTTGAACACCAGCGCAACGATGGCGCCCTGCCCGAGGCCGAGGGTGATCAGGCCGATGACAACAAAGATCTGATGCCAGTCACCACGAATGGTGAAGGCCAACAGGATGAGTCCAGCGGCAACAACGACGAACCCGGCTCGTGCGATCAGACGCGGGGAGTACGTCTTGTACAGGCGCGCGACGACGGTGCTCGCGATGAAGATCGAGAGTGTGTACGGGATGATCGAGAACGACGTCTGCAAGCTGCTGCGGCCCTGGATGATCTGCATGTACAGCGGAATGAGGAAGTTGGCCGCGGTTCCCACGAACATCATCGTCGCCATGCAAATCGTGGTGGCGCGCTCGGCGCCGGTCTTGAGGACGTCGAGATTGAAGAGCTGAGGCTTGTTCTGCGCCTTGCGGCTTCGCGTCCACTGGAAGAATCCCTGCGCGCAGATGGTGCCGAGGACTATCAGGATGGCCGCGGGTGAAACACCGATAACCGAGAACGGCGCAGCGTCGGTGGCCAGAATGACGCCCCACGAGTTCAGGCCGCTGAAACCGAAGCTGAGCAGGATGACGGCAACGGCAGCCAGTGCGGCACCGGCCCAATCGATGGTGATGTCCTTCTGCGGGGGAACAGGTTTGACACGGATACTCAGGACCAGGTTGACCACGGCGAGCGCCACGACGAGGGCGAAGGAGTAACGCCACCCGATCGTCGTCGCGAAGGAACCGGCGATGAGTAGTGCCAGCACACCGGCTGCGGGGATTGCTGCTGCCAGGTAACCGATGGCCTTTGCCTGCTGATCGCCATTGAAGTTGGTGGCGATGAAAACCGTCAACGCGGGGGCGATGAGAGCGATCACGGCGCCGGACGCGGCTTGCGCCACGAACAGCATTGCCGGGCTCTGGCTCAGAGCGACCGCAGCCATCGCGAGACCGTGAATCGCGACGGCAATCTGGAAGACCAAACGCGTCCCGTAGCGGGCGCCGATCTTGGCGCCCAGCAGAATGAAGGCAGCCATGGCAAAGGTGCCTGCGGTGATCGCGGTGCCGACACTTGTTGCAGGAGTGTCGAGATCGGTGGTGATACCGGCCATCGAGACGGTCAGCGCATTGACGGCGAACGACGCCTGAATCTGCGTGAGGACCACCACGATCAGTGGTAGCCAGGAGGCGGTGGTTACGGCGGCCGACGTATCGGCTGCGCCAGGCTTTACGGACATCATGGGTCACGCCTTCCTCGACACTGCGTGTACTCGCGGCGTGCCCGGATCAGCCACGCACGGTTACATTAGCCGGAATTGTGCTGAATGGTCGCCTGCAAGTGGTTGGTTTCTTCGCGGTAGACCACCATCTCCCGTTGCAAGGCGCGCCGGAAGCGTGGTTGCTCGGCCAGGAGTACGGCCAGGACGGTCAGCAACAGCCACGTCGCGGCCGCGCTCGCGAGGAGCAACAGGACCGGAATCCACGGACCGCCCATCTGCTCGAGCAGCGTCGTCTTCGCCCAGACTCGCCAGTAGAGCATCAGATTGACGATCAGTCCGACACCGTACGAGATGACGAAAGACAGCAGGAACTGCTTCCATGTGCCGTCGTGGCGCCTCGCCGTCATCGGTTCGGCCCGTAGCGGCAAGGCCACGGACATCACGTTGGCGACGCCGAGCCACAGCAGGATCATGGTCAGTACCTGACCGCACGCCTTCACCAGATCAGCACTGCTTCCGGAGCGCCACGCGAGGATGGCACTGAGCAGGAACCCGGCGCTGCCGACGAGAAGCAGCATCATCGTATTCTTCGCGACGAGGACGTGCCAGAGCCTGGTTCCGCCGGACAAAGCAGCACGGACGCGGCCGGCGTCGAAGCTGAGCGCATTGGTGCACACGACGCTTCCGACCACACCCGAGAGTGCGTACAGCGCAAGGTAAGGCAGTCGATCTTCCTTGGCGTCCCACTGGAAGAGGCGAATGAATGCCAGGTACGCCAAGCCCATTCCGAGGCTCAGCCCCAGTCGAAAAGCGATCGACCGAGGCTTGCCACTCACGACGTGCCGTGCTTCCTCACGGATCCGGGAGCCGAGATCCTGCACGTGCCGGACGACGGGGTTGCCCGAGTTCAGCGGGACGTAACCGCGGATCGCGGCGGCGACGGTATCGGTATCTCCGGCATCGAGCGCGGCGACGCGTGCTTCGAGAACCGCAAGGTGGGCGGCGCGCAATGCTATCCGCGCGGTGGTCACCGCGGCGACGGCGTCGGCCTCGGCCTGCGCGGCGGTGCTGATGCCGGCGTCGGCGGGCAGCGGCGGCTGCAACGTCGTGATCAGTTCGAGTTGGCGAGCCATGTGCGGCGACGGCGACAACCCGCTGTACGACGGTCGGCTCAGCGCTGATCGTTCGTCGTCGAGCGAATCACGCACGGACGCGGCAGCCTTGCGGACGGCTGCCGGGTTGTGCCAGCGCACCGACCGGGCGTCACGCTCGGCGGCGACGGCCCGGGATGCAACCTCGGTCAGATCCTCCACCGCTGTCAATGTCTGCTCCACTCGGTTTAGGTTGGTTTCATGACCACCAACTCGGAAAAGGAAGATCTCCAGCGGTACCTGCAGGCAGCACGTGACGCGCTCGTCTGGAAGCTCGACGGGCTGTCGGAGTATGACATTCGGCGTCCGATGACCCGGACAGGGACCAACTTGTTGGGACTGGTCAAACACATGATCGGCGTCGAGCTCGGGTATTTCGGTCCGACGTTCGGCCGTCGGGTTCCCGATCTACCCGCGTGGTTGCGTTCGGAGGAACTCAACGTCGACATGTGGGCCCGCGCCAATGAGTCCAGTGCCGAAATCGTCGAAACCTATCGCCGCACCTGGGCTTTCGCCGACGCCACGATCGAGCAGCACGATCTGGACGCCCCCGGCTTCGTGAAGCACTGGCCGGAGGATCGTCGCGACGTCACATTGCACCGGATACTCGTTCACGTTGTCACCGAGATCCATCGGCACGCCGGCCACGCGGACATCGTGCGGGAGCTGATCGACGGCGCCGCGGGGATGAAGGCGGGCGACAACAATCTGGCTCCCGGTGATGAGGCGTGGTGGGCCGAGTACAACGACCGTCTGGAGACGGCGGCACGCGAGGCCCACCACGCCTGAACTACTCGAATACCGCTGCCGCGCCGATCACCACGACAACGATCACGAAGTTGATCAGCAGCAGTGGCCAGACGAAGCGCAGGAACTTGTCGTAGCCGACCTTCGCCATGGCCAGCCCGCCGACAACGACGACGTTGGTCGGGGCGACCATCAGCATGAGGCCGTGGCCCATCTGGAAGGCGGTGATGACGAGTGCGCGGCTGACTCCGGCGAAGTCGCCCAGCGGGGCGAGCAGCGGCATCGCCAGGGTGGCGTGACCGGAACTGGACGGGATCAGGAACGCCAACGGGATGTTGACGAGCATCACGAGAATGGCGAAGACTCCGGCCGAAGCGCCGCTGACCAATTGCTCCATCGCGTTGAGGATGGTGTCGAGGGTTTCGGTGTTGGTCATGATCACCGAGACGCCGCGAGCGAGCAGGATGACGATCGCCGGGCCGACCATGTCGCCGGCTCCACGCGTGATCAGGGAGACGATCTTCTTCTCACCCATCTTCGCGACTATGCCGACGAGAACGGCGGCGAGGATGAACAACATCGCCAATTGTGGGAACCACCAGTTCAACTCGAACCAGTAGGGCTCGGTTGCCGTGACGTGGTACGCGTCGTACTCGGCGGGTCCGGTGGTGGCGCCGAAGATGCTCGACCAGGGGATGACGGAGAAGATCATCAGTCCGAAGGTGAGTCCGGTGATGAGCAGTACCAGCTTCTGAGTTCCGGTGAGCTTGCCGTCGATGTCCACCGGCTCGGCCGGTTCCTCGTCTTCGTCGTCCTCGATGTCGAAACCGACAAGCGACTTGGACGGATCTTTCTTCACCTTTGCGGCGTAGCGGAGAACGAATACCACTGCCACTGCGGTCAATACGATCCACAGGATCACGCGCAGCACGATGCCGTCACCGATGGAGACACCTGCTTCGCCGGAGGCGACGCCGATCGAGAACGGGTTGACCGTCGACGCCATGTTTCCGACCAGTGCGCCGAGGATGATCATGGTGGCCGCGACCATGCGGTCATAGCCCAGTGCCGTCATCAGCGGTATGAGCAAGGCGTAGAAGCCGAAGGTCTCGACCGAGAAGCCCATCGTCGAACCGAGCAGTGAAAACAGCACCATGATGACGGTGATGAGCAGCCAGCCCTTGTCGCTGAGCTTGGTAGCAAGTTGGGAGACAGCGGTTTCCAGGCTGCGTGTGGCAAAACTGACGGAGATGAAGGCGCCGAGCGCCATGATGAAGAGGACTACGCCGACCGAACCGAAGAGCCGTCCGATGTTGTCGGTGTCGACGAACCCGGTGATCGAATCCTGTACGCCGTACAGGCCGTTCACGGGAGAGAGGATCAGTTGCTGGATTCGTTCCCAGAACGAGAGCGGAGACGTGACGGTCTCGAAGCTGCCGGGAACGGGTGAGCCGTCCACGTCGACGCCGAAGCGTCCGGCCGGAATGAACAGTGCTGCAACCCAGACCAGGACGGTGACGATCGCGAGCATCGTGACCGCACCGGGAAACTCGAACTTCTTCTTGGCCGGAGTAGGTGCGGATCCCGTGTCGGTCTCGGTGCTCATTTCTTCCCCTCGAAGGTGTGTGCGTATTCCTGGAAGAACAGTGCCTTGGCGACGACGGCCTTCTCGAGCTCGTCGAGCAGGACGCGTTCGTTGGGGCCGTGGATGTTCGCGTAGCCGTCGGTGGCGCCGAACAACAACTTCTCGGCGGTCGGCACTGCTGTATCCAAGGCCATGACGAGGGGGATCGAGCCGCCGCCTGCCATCAGCCCGGCCGGCTCACCCCACGACTGCGAGAGCGCCGACAGTGCCGCGTCGAAGGCCGGTCCGCCTTCGGCTGCCGCGAATCCGTCGCCGGTTTCTCCTGCGGTGACTGTCAGTTGTAAACCGAAGGGGCGCAGGGCTTCCAGATGCCGTATCAGCGCAGCTTGCGCGTCCGCTGCCGGCTGGCGTGGGTGCACGCGCAGATTGACCACAGCGCGGGCAGTGCTGGCGACAGCATTGACGGCGCCGTCCACCGGGGGAGCGTCGATACCGGTCACGGTGATTGCCGGGCCCGACCAGATGCGTTCGCCGATGCCGCCCGTTCCGAGCAGTGGGAGCCCGTCGCGGATCTCGGCGAGGGTGCGGAACTCTTCCTCGGTGTACGAACTGCCGGTCCACGGTTCGCGGAGGAGGCCGTCGACCGCCACGTCACCGTTATCGTCATGCAGGGACGCCAGTGCGCGGATGAGCGCGAGGCGGGCGTCGGGTGCAGCGCCGCCGTAAAGGCCGTTGTGCTTGTCGGCGCCGAGAGTGGTCAGTTCGACGATCACCTGGGCAGATCCGCGCAATGCGACGGTCAAGGTCGGTGAGCCGGGGCGAACACTGCCGACATCGGCGATGACCATTGCGTCGGCCGCAAACAATTCGGGGGCCTCCGGCGGATAGTTGTCGAAGGGGCTGCCGAATTCTTCCTGGCCCTCGATGACGAGCTTGACGGTCACCGGCGGCTTTCCGTCGAATACGCGAAGTGCGCCGATCATGCCGATGACATTTGCCTTCGAATCTGCAGTGCCGCGGCCGTATATCGCGCCGTCACGCTTGGTCGGTTCGAAAGGGGGAGATTCCCAGAGTTCGACGTCGTCGGCAGGAACGACGTCGTAATGCGAATACATCAGTACGGTCGGGGCTCCCTCTGGGCCGGGAACTGTTGCGATGATGACGGGCGCAGTTTTACCTGTTATTTCGAGTTTCTCTATCTTCGTGACTCCGGCCTTCTCCAGTAGAGAAACGATCAGGTCGTGAGCCTCGAACAGGGGTTCGCTGGGGAAACCCTCGGTTGCTATCGACGGGATACGAACAAGTTCGACGAGTTCCGACTCCAGTGCCGGCATCAAACCCGCCACTGTTTCCTTGATTGTGGAATACGAGGGTGACGCGAATTCTTCCGGCACGGAACTGACTCCTTCTGGGAAAGGCGGAAAACATTAGAGCAGAGTCTTACACCCGATATATGTGCCGTGAAAGGGTGACCCGAACAAAAGGCCGAAGTGAGGTGTCGGTCCCGCGATTCTTGACATTGACGTCAACGTCAACACACACTGTGACGGTGACCACCAGCGAAACGCAGGAGCGAGCGCGGACAGCCCGCAAGCTCGGGGACGGTCCACGTCGGGCCGGCCTGCTCGACACCGCTGCTCTCTGTTTCGGCGAACTCGGATACGACGCCGTGACCGTCGAGACCATCACCACCAGGGCCGATGTGTCCCGAGCGACCTTCTACGCGTACTTCTCGTCGAAGGACGAGGTCTTTCGTGCCGTCGCCGAAATGATGTGCCGACGGTTTCTCGACGCCCAGCACATGGAGGGTCCAGCGGCCGAGGATCTACGCGAAGTTCTCAGAACGACCACATCGGCGTTCATCACGGCCGTGTACACCTACGGGGACCTGCTCGCGGTGATCGAGCACCGGGCGCGGGTGGATTCCGAGGTCGAGCGCAGTTGGTCAGCAGTTCGCGAAAAGCTCGTGAGCCGCTACGTACGCTTCGTCGAACGTATTCGACAGGTTCACGATGTAGATCCCTGCGTTTCGCCCCCGGTGCTCGTTCAGATGATCTCGGACGCACAGATGGCCGGTGGAGCACGACTGAGTAAGGCGAGTGTCGAAGAGCAGAACCAGTTCATTGCAGATATGACGACGATGTCCGAACGGTTGATCGGGTTCGAAGAGTCGAAATAGATTTCTTTTACGAATGGAGTGATCGGTGGCAGAACAAGACGTGCTCGAAGCGGCTCTGGCGGAAATCACTGCGCTGCAGCAGGCGCATTGGCCCGCCGGGATTCCCCGCGCCGTCGAGTATCCGCTCGAAGGCGGGGGACTTGTCGACTACTTGCGGCATTGGGCGCTCGAGCGGCCGGATACTCCCGCAATCGTCTTCTACGGCCGCGTCATCACGTACGCCGAGTACGACGAGCTTTCGGATCGTTTTGCCGGATGGCTGCTTTCACTCGGAGTCGAACGAGGTGATCGTGTCGGCGTTCACCTGGTCAACTGCCCGCAGTTCCACATCGCGATGCTCGGCATTCTCAAGGTCGGTGCGGTTCACGTGCCCATCAATCCGCTCTTCCGTGAACACGAATTGATTCACGAACTCAACGATGCCGGCGTCAAGGTCCTACTGACGCAGAACACTTTCTCGAAGCTGGTGAAGAAGGTTCGCTCACAGACTTCACTCGAACACGTCGCGAAGACCGCAGTATCGGACATGCTGACTGCGATCCCCACCGTCGAACTGCCCTTCGAGGTCGACGATCCGCGCCTGAGCGACTGGCAGTCGATCATCACCAGTGAGCGGGCGACTCCCGTTGCCACCGAACTCGATTCCCTCGCCGCCCTGAACTACACGGGCGGACCGACGGGAATGCCCAAGGGCTGTGAGCACACTCAGCGCCACATGGTTTACACCGCGGCCACCGCGACCCTTGCCGGTGGTGACCAGGTGGGTGCCAATCCGCCGGTATCGCTGGTGTTTCTGCCGATCTTCTGGATCGCGGGTGAGGACTTCGGCATTCTGGTTCCGCTCGTCAACGGCGGAACCGTTGTCCTGCTGAATCGTTGGGATGCGGAGACCACGCTCGACGCGGTCGAGACCTACGGTGTGACTTCGCTGGTCGGAACCGTCGACAATTACGTCGAACTGATGGACACATCAGGGTTCTCGGAGCGAAATCTCTCGACACTCCAGAACGCCATGGCAGTCTCGTTTGTTCTCAAACTCGATCCGGCCACGCGCCAGCGGTGGCGCGAGGCTACCGGCGGTGTTCTGCGCGAAGCGAGCTACGGCATGACCGAAACCCACACCGCGGACACGATCACCCTCGGTTTCCAGGACGGCGACTACGACTTGAAAAGCGAGCCGGTGTTCTGCGGAATTCCGGTGCCCGGTACCGACGTTCTGATCGTCGATCACGACGGCAGGCCGGTTCCCGTCGGCGAGCACGGACAGATCATCGTGCGCAGTCCGTCGATCCTTTCCGCGTACTACCGCAACGAGGCTGCCACCGCCGACGCCATCCGTGACGGCTGGTTGCAGACCGGCGATGTCGGAAAGTTCAGTGAGCGTGGTGGTTTGCACTACCTGGCGCGAAACAAGGAAATGATCAAGACCAACGGCATGAGTGTCTTCCCCTCCGAGGTGGAAGCGCTGCTGATGCTGCATCCCGCGATCGAAAAGGCTGCGGTGGTACCGAAACCGGACCAGGACAAGGGGCAGGTGGCTTTTGCGTTTGTCCAGCTGGTCGAGGGTTCCGACACCGCGGCCGACGAGATCGTCTCGTGGGCCAAGGAGAACATGGCTACGTACAAGGTGCCCGAAGTGGAAGTGCTCGAGGCGCTTCCGATGACTGCAACAGGAAAGGTGCGCAAGGGCGATCTGTTCGAGCGCACTCAGGGGGACAAGTGAGACTGCTGATTGCGAACCGCGGCGAAATTGCGCTGCGGATCATTCGAACTGCCCGTGAACTCGGGATCGAAACGGTGTCGGTTTACGCCGAGGACGACGCGTCCAGTCCGCACGTCGCGGCGGCCACGGAGTCGGTGCCGCTCGGAGCCTCGGGCGCATCCGCGTACCTGGATCAGAGCGCACTGCTGAAGATCGCGGCCGAAACGGGCGCCACGCACGTGCACCCGGGCTACGGATTCCTCAGTGAGAATGCCGAATTCGCGCAGGCGTGTACCGAGGCGGGCATCGTCTTCGTCGGCCCGGACGCCCAGGTTCTCCGGACTTTCGGCGACAAGGCCAGCGCCCGCACTGCGGCGGTCGACTCCGGCGTACCGGTCCTGCCGTCGACATCGGCGAACGCCGACCTCGACGAGGTGCGTGAATTCTTCGAGCGCAACTCCCGCGGCATCATGATCAAGGCGCTCAGCGGCGGCGGTGGCCGCGGCATGCGCGCGGTGCGCGACCCGAAAGCGCTTGACGACGCGTACCGTGTGTGTGCGGCCGAAGCCCAGTCGGGATTCGGCAGTTCGGCACTGTTCGCCGAGGTACTCAGTGAGCACGCTCGGCACATCGAAGTGCAGATCGTGGCGGCGCCGGGGCAAGGCGGAACCCACGCGCTCGCTCTGGGTGACCGTGATTGCAGCGTCCAACGTCGGCATCAGAAGTTGATCGAGGTTGCGCCCGCGCAGGGGCTGTCGGGGGCCCTGCGCGAGCGTCTTCACGCTGCGGCCGCAAGGCTGTGCGCCGAGGTCGGCTATCGAGGCATCGCGACGGTCGAGTTCCTGGTCGAGGAACGCGGATTCGTCTTCCTCGAAGTCAATCCCCGAATTCAGGTGGAGCACACGGTGACCGAAGAGGTCACCGGAATCGACCTCGTCGCCGTGCAACTCGCTATCGCGGACGGGGTTCAGTTCGAGGACCTGGACCTGCCAACCGGAATCACTGCTGTCGAGAAGGTATCGGAGACAGTCGGATCCGTGGCGTCGGCGTCGGGGATCGCGATACAGGCCCGCGTCAACATGGAAACCATGACGCCGGACGGCAATGCGCTACCGTCCTCTGGCACGCTCGACAACTTCACTCCTCCGGGCGGACCCGGCGTGCGAGTGGACACCTTCGGTACGGTCGGACTCTCGCCGAGTGCGCGTTACGATTCGCTGCTGGCGAAGGTCGTCACCCACACGCGTCGATCGGATTTTCCTGCCGCTGTGCGCAAGTCGATTGCTGCTCTGAGTGAGTTCACCATCGACGGCGTGGCGACCAACCTCGAATTCCTGCAGGCAATACTGTCGGACAAGGACTTCCGCGACGGCCTGGTCGACGTCGACTGGTTGGGTTCTCGATTGGCGGACCTCGTTCCCGAAGCGGGCCCACAAACACCCTCCGCGAGTGTGGACATCGCGCCGGACGAGGACGTGGTCCGTGCACAGATGGCGGGAATCGTCGTCGAACTTGCCGCAGTCGGTGACGGCGTCCATGCGGGTGGCCAGGTCGCCGTCCTCGAAGCGATGAAAATGCAGCATGTTCTCTCGGCGCCCGGTGACCTCGAAGTGGTCCGGATCCTGTCGTCACCGGGGAGATCGGTGAGTGCGGGCGAACCGTTGCTCGTCGTCCGTAGCGCAAGCGCGGGATCGAAGCTCGCCGAGGTCGACGAGGTGGACCTCGACGACGTACGTCCCGATCTGGCGGAGATCATCGCTCGCCACGAGGTGACCCTGGATGCGGCGCGGCCCGCGGCAGTGGCGAAGCGCCACAAGCTGGGGCGGCGGACTGCTCGCGAGAACGTCTACGACCTGGTCGACGACGACAGCCTGGTCGAGTACGGCGCTCTCGCACTGGCTGCGCAGCGCAGTCGGCGAAGCGAGGAAGACTTGATCGCCAACACTCCTGCTGACGGTCTGATCGGCGGAGTGGCGACCATCAGCGGCGGCGAGAGCGTCGTGATCTCGTACGACTACTCGGTGCTGGCCGGTACCCAGGGCATGCGCAATCACGCCAAGACCGACCGCCTGCTCGAGATCGCCGATCGCAAGCGGGTTCCGGTAGTGCTGTTCGCGGAAGGTGGCGGCGGTCGCCCCGGTGACACCGATGCAGGGGCGGGAGCGGGCCTGGAACTGGGGACCTTCCGCGCGATGGCGGCGCTGAGCGGGCGGGTGCCCATGGTCGCCGTCGTGTCCGGTCGTTGTTTCGCGGGCAACGCGGCCCTGGCCGGCGCTTGCGACGTGCTGATCGCGACGCCCGACGCCAACATCGGCATGGGCGGCCCTGCCATGGTCGAGGGCGGCGGGCTCGGAAACTTCCGCCCCGAGGACATCGGCCCCATCGACGTGCAGCGCCGTAACGGCGTCGTACACCTGGTGGCTGACGACGACGCTCATGCGGTGGCGCTGGCCAAGCAGTACCTCGGCTACTTCCAGGGCGCGAGCCAGGCGTGGACGGCTCCGGATCCGCGGCTCTCCCGGCACGTGGTCCCGGAGAATCGTCTGCGCTCGTACGACGTTCGTGGAGCGATCGAGGCGATCGCGGACGTCGACAGCGTCCTGGAACTGCGTCGAGATTACGGTCGCGGTGTAGTGACGGCGCTCGTTCGTGTCGAAGGAGTTCCGTACGGTGTGCTGGCGAACAGCAGCGAGCATCTCGGCGGAGCGATCGACGCGGAAGCCTCGGACAAGGCTTCGGATTTCCTGGAACTGCTGGAAGCGCACCGCATTCCTCTGGTGACCCTCTGTGACACACCGGGATTCATGGTGGGTCCGGACTCGGAGGAGGAGGCGACGGTCCGAAGGTTCGGCAGATTCTTCGTTGCCGGTGCTCGCCTGACGGTGCCGTTCGGAACGATCATCCTGCGCAAGGGTTACGGGTTGGGCGCCATGGCGATGGCCGGTGGTTCCTTCCACGCACCCGAATTCACGGTGGCGTGGCAGACCGGCGAGATCGGGCCGATGGGTCTGGAAGGTGCCGTGCGCCTCGGTTTCCGTAAGGAACTCGAATCCGTCGAAGACCCGGAGGCTCGGGAAACTCTGTTCGGTCAGTTCGTGGAACTGGCCTACGCACAGGGCAAGGCGCTGATGGCGGCGACCACGTTCGAACTGGACGATGTCATCGATCCCGCCGATACCCGCGCCTGGATCAGGCAGCTCGGCAGAAACAGTTGAGATCCTGCTGATTCGAGCTGTTGCCGCACGTAGGCAGGGCAACTAGCCTTGCCCACGTGTCGGCTGCGCGAGATAACGTCCTGATCATTCATTGGCACGACCTGGGCCGACACCTCGCGAGTTACGGTGTCGCCGGGGTCAACAGCCCCAACCTGGACCGGCTGGCGGCAGAGGGCATCCGGTTCACCGACGCACACGCGACGGCGCCGCTGTGCTCGCCTTCGCGCGGTTCTCTCTTCTCGGGCAGGTATCCGCACAACAGCGGTCTGATCGGGTTGGCGCACCACGGCTGGGAGTACCACGCTGAGGTGCAGACGCTTCCGCAGATCCTCTCCGACAACGGTTGGTACACCTCGCTCTTCGGCATGCAGCACGAGACTGCGTACCCGAAGCGGCTTGGCTATCACGAGTACGACGTCACGAACTCGTTCTGCGACTACGTGGTTCCGCGTGCCCAGAACTGGCTACGACGCTTCCCGCCCGAGCCTTTCCTTCTCACCACGGGGTTCTTCGAAACGCATCGGCCGTACCCGGCCGATCGCTATACCCCGGCGGACACCGCAGCGCTGGAGGTTCCCGGATACCTTCCCGACGTGCCGCAGGTACGCGAGGACTTGGCCGAATTCCACGGCAGCGTAGAGGTAGCGGACGCCGCGGTGGGTGATCTGCTCGGGACGCTCGAGGAAGAGGGGCTCGACGAGAACACGTGGGTCTTCTTCCTCACCGATCACGGCGCCGCGTTCCCACGTGCCAAGTCGACGCTCTACGCCCCCGGCACCGGCATTGCGTTGATCGCTCGCCCTCCGGCTCGGTATCGCAGTGGCGGAAAGGAATACGAGACACTGTTCAGCGGTGTGGATCTTGTTCCGACCATTCTCGATCTCCTCGGTATCGACGTCCCCACCGAGGTGGAAGGGCGCTCGCACGCCGATGCCCTCGTCGATCGTGGAACCGAGTCGTCCGAACCTGTCCGGACCTCCTTGTTCACGGAGAAGACCTTTCACGACAGTTTCGATCCCATTCGCGCGGTGCGCACCAAGGACTACAGCTACATCGAGAACTACGCCGTCCGCCCCGCTCTGGATCTACCGCTCGACATCGAGGACAGTCTTTCCGGAAAGGCGCTCGGCACCGAGCATCTGGCGGTACGCGCACCCCGGGAGCTGTACGACCTCCGTGCCGACCCCGACGAGAAGATCAATCTGATCGATCGACCGGAAGTCTCGGCAATACAGGCGGAATTGTCCTCGCAGCTTCACACGTGGCGCGCCGAAACGGATGATCGTCTCCCGGACGAGGCATTGGGAAGCGCGATGGCGGTGCATCGCATGGCGGCGTACCTCGAGAAGATCGGTGTCCGACCCAACGTGCGGTCCGCCTACAGTGCGGACCGCGGTTACCTCGAGTCGGACACCGAAAACCCTTAGGGCCTGGCGGCTTCGCGCTCCTCCAACAACGCGATGACCCGCCCGACCAGTTCGTTGATGTCAGCGCCTGTCGTATCGAAAGCCAGGTCCGGGTCCTCCGGAGTCTCGTACGGTGCGTCGATTCCGGTGAGCCCCTTCAGTTCACCGGCCCGTGCACGCGCATACAGGCCCTTGGGATCTCGGCGTTCGCATTCTTCGACGGGAGTGGTGACGGCAACTTCGAGGAAAGTGAGCCCGGCAGCTTCGTTGAGAGCACGCGCAATTGCTCGATCCGAACGCAGCGGTGAGACCATCGACGCGATGGCCACGACGCCGGCGTCGGCGAACAGTCGAGTGAGATGCCCGACGCGCCGGATGTTCTCGGCCCGGTCTCCCGGCGAGAACCCGAGATCGTCGGAGATACCGTGGCGGACGTTGTCACCGTCCAGGAGATACGCGGTTCGTCCCGCGTCGACCAGCGCACGTTCGACAGCCACAGCGACGGTGGATTTTCCGGAAGCAGGTAGGCCGGTCAACCAGATCGTCGCGCCCTTCTGGGTCGTCGACGCCCACCGCCGCTGACGTTCGAGTGAAGACGGATGCCACTTGATGTCGTTGCGGGTCTGCTCACCGGGAACGACGACGCGTGGCTCGAGAATGGTGCCGGCGCCGACGGTGTCGTTGCTCTGCTCGTCGATCAGAATGAAAGCGCCGGAGTCCCGATTGTGGTCGTAGGTGTCGGCGACCACCACGGAACTGGTTCGGAGCGTGACCGTTCCGATGTCGTTGAGCCCCAGTTCGACTGGGCTGTCCTGCTCGTCGAGCGTCTCAGGGTCGAGTCGGGTGTGCAGTTCTTGAACCGTCGCGCGCACGGTCCGGGACGTGTGTTTGAGCGCTATCCGATCGCCGGCTCGCAATGGAGTGTTCGACAACCAGCAGATCGTGGCTTCGAGTTCTCGGGCCAGAACCGGCAAATGGGCCTGCGCACCGCCGCTGACCAGAACGTCGCCACGTCCGACGTCGATGTCGTCGGCCAGTTCCACCGAAACCGACAGTGGTGCAACGGCAGTACTGCGGTTGTCGTCGAGGGTGTCCAGGCTGATCACGGTGCTCTTCGATCCGGACGGCAGTACCACTACCTCGTCCCCGACGCTCAGTGTGCCTGCCGAAATCCGGCCGGTGTACCGGCGCCGATTCTGCGGATCGGGGCGCGAAACCCACTGCACGGGAAGCCGAAGTTCCTCGATGTGCGTTGCGGGCGCATGGAGTTCGACGCCTTCGAGATATTCGAGAAGTGTCGGCCCGTTGTACCACTCGGTGTTCTCCGAGCGGGTCACGACATTGTCGCCGGCTTTCGCGGAGACGGGGATGGCAAGTACGTCGCCTCGCCCGAGCTGGCGTGCCAATACCCGCAATTCTTCCTGTACCTGAGCGAATCTCGCTTCGTCGAAGCCCACCAGATCGATCTTGTTCACCACGGCCACAAGGTTCGGAACACCCAGTAGCGCTGCGATTCTGGCATGCCGACGCGTCTGACGCAGCACGCCGGTCCTCGCGTCGACCAGCAGGACCGCTACGTGAGCGTTGGACGCGCCGGTGAACATGTTGCGCGTGTAGCGCTCGTGTCCCGGGGTGTCGGCAAGTACGTAACTTCTTGTCGGAGTGGAGAAGAATCGGTACGCGACGTCGATCGTGATGCCCTGTTCGCGCTCGGCGCGCAATCCGTCGGAGAGTGCAGCCAGGTCGGCGACACCGTGCTCGTCGGTCACGGAATCGAGGTGATCGGTTGGCAGGCTGTCGGTGTCGTGCAACAGTCGGCCGATCAGCGTGCTCTTGCCGTCGTCGACGCTACCCGCCGTGGCCAGCCGAAGGAGTTGGCGAGTGATGGTGGTGGTCATCAGAAGTAGCCCTCACGCTTTCGGTCTTCCATCGCGGCGACCGAGGTTCGGTCGTCTGCGCGAGTCTCGCCTCGTTCGGAAACCGTCGCGGCCGAGATCTCGGTGACGACGTCGTCGATGGTGGTGGCGTGCGATCGAACGGCGCCGGTGATGGTCAGATCGCCGACGGTTCGATATCGCACCCACTCGGTCGTTGCCGCGGCGTTCTCGGCGTCGGTGCTGAATTCCGAAGCAGCGAGGAGCATTCCGTCGCGCTCGAATACCCGCCGTTCGTGCGCGAAATAGATGGGCGGCAGTTCCAGCTCCTCCTGGGCTATGTAGCGCCAGATGTCGAGTTCTGTCCAGTTGCTCAGCGGGAAGACACGAACGGACTCTCCGCGCCTGATCCGACCGTTGTAGAGCGACCACGGTTCGGCCCGTTGCGCCCGAGGGTCCCACTGGCCGAACTCGTCACGGAAGCTCAGGACTCGCTCCTTGGCTCGCGCACGTTCCTCGTCCCGGCGGGCGCCGCCGAATGCGGCGTCGAATCGCCCGCCTTCGAGAGCGTCGAGCAGAGTTCTGGTCTGCAGGCGGTTTCGCGATCCGCTGGTCTCGGTCGACTCCTGCACTCGACCCTGGTCGATCGAATCCTGAACGGAAGCAACCAGAAGTGTGTGCCCGCCCTCCTTGATTCGGCGATCGCGAAATTCGATGACTTCCTCGAAATTGTGACCGGTGTCGACGTGTAGGACGGGGAAAGGGAGTGGGGAGGGTCGAAACGCCTTCTCGGCGAGTCGAAGCAGGACTATCGAGTCCTTGCCGGCCGAGAAGAGCAGTACCGGTCTTTCGAGTTCTGCCGCCACCTCTCGAATGATGTGAACCGCTTCGGATTCGAGAACTCGGAGTTCGTCGACAACATCGGTGACGGTGCTCATGTGACGGGGTATCCGTTCTGTTCGGCGTCGATGCGATAACGCTGCACCCATTCGCGGGAGCGTCCGTCGCTCTGACGACGCAGCGGCGGTGGTGGGGCCAATTGTCCGTCGAGACCGAGGGAAATGAGGGTTTTTGCGACCACGGACTGCGGGTCTTCGGTGAGATCGCGGAACCCGATCTCGATGGGGGAGATGTCCTCTTCCTCGAACCAGCGCTTCCACTGTCGTTCCTGCTCACCGAGAATCGTCACCAGGTGTGCGATTCCGAGCGCGTTGTACTGCGCACCGTCCGAGAGATTCGGTGGGGTCGCGTCGTCGCGCCAGACCTGGGTCTGCACGGCTCGCCACATCGATACAGCCTGAGCGACAACATCTTCTCGATAGACGTGGATGAACTGCAGGTCGTGATCGAGGGTGTCGTGGAGTGCGGAACGTAGATCTGTCCCACTGCGCCACGGCAATCCGGCTGCGCGATCGAGCAGGAGCGGTGTCTGATTCCACATCAGCTTGCCGCCCCAGACTCCGTTGGGTGTTCGGCCGAGTTCGAGAAGTTGTGTGCGCCACTGCTCGGAGGTGCGGGTGTCCGGCGTACCCGGGTGGAACGGGGCGAGCAGACCCAAGACGGACTCGTCCGTGACGTCTTCGAACCACTGCCTCGGTTGCGGCGAACGCGAGGTCTCGGGGAGGTACTGGAAGAACTCTTCCGGCTCACCCGCGACCCCTGTTGCTCGCAGGGATTCGACCAGCAAAGTACTGCCACTGCGCTGCGAAGCGCAGACGAGAAACGAGCGTTGGGCCTCCGTCATGCGAGCAACGCTAAGGGTGGCCGGAAACCGCCGCAAGCTGGGAAAATAAACTCACGTAGAGGTTAAATCTCGACGTGAAACGTTAAATGTGCGGGTCACGAAATCTTGTGCTGAGGCACGTCTTACGCAGTTGTCGCAAGGGCCGCGGCGAGCCCGAATGCGATGGCCATGAAGACAACTTCACCGATGGCACGGCGAAGGGATCCGTCCGAACTCATGCGGTGTGCAGCACTTGCGACCACCCATGTCCGGCGCCACCACCATCCCAGTGCGACGAGCATTGCGATCGCCACGATCTTGGCGAGGATCACCCGGCCGTAAGCGGTGTCGTAGAAGGCGGAGAGCGAGTCGAGTCGCACGACGGCGTTGACGATACCGGTGACGACCAACGCGAGGACACATCGCCAGGCGAGGGCGGAGTACCTGGGCAACCAGATCGCCCAGGCACCGCGCGACGGTACGGCAAGCGCGAGTGCGGCGAGCACGCCGAACCACAAGGCCGCAGCGAGGACGTGAACGGCGTCGAGGATCGATCCGAAGCTCTGCTGCGCCATGTGCCCGGTGATCGGGCGGGCAGCGAGCGCCAACGCGGAGACGACCAATGCCGGTGCGACGGGCACCGTCTCGGGATTGGTGAACCCGTAGATGCCGTAACAGACCACGGCAAACGCGCACGCGATGATCGCGACACCGACGCGGCCGACGTTGACCTCGGAGACGAATGCGCCGAAGTGCCCGATGGTCAGTGAGGTGACCGGGGCGCCGTCTGCGGCTGCGGCATTGAGCACGAGGAGCGTGATCTCGGCGACGAGCCAAACCGCTGCCGCCGCGGTGAGCTGAGTCCACATGATCGCGGGGGTTGTTGCCGGGCGGCGTTCATTGCGGCCCATCCAGGCAAGCGTCGCGATGCCGAGCGTCAACGAGCCGCATCCGATCGCGAGAACGCGGACAGTGCTCGACGATTCGGGTCCCGACGGACTCGCGAGGCCCCAGGAGATGAGGACTCCCAGCAGAGCTGTGGGTACGGCAAACAGCAACCACCACCTGTTTGCCGTACCCGTCACGCGATCAGCTCGACTTCGGCTTACGCAGCACGAAGAACAGCGCACCGCCGAACACGACGACGCCGGCGACGATGAAGATCCACACCGGCATGCTGCCGGACTCCGACTCACCCGTACTCGATGCGGCGGCAGCGCCGGGAGTGCCCGACCCCGCCTCGGTGAGGGTGAAGGTCAGAGTTCCGTTGACGGGGTGACCGTCGGCGGAAGTGACTCGGTACGCGATGGTGTAGACGCCGGTCGGCCCGAGATCGCCGAGGTCTGCACTGACAGTGGGTCCTTCGACGGACGGATCGCTCTTGGTCCAGAGGTTGCCGTCCGGGCCGGTGACCGTCAGTGCCGCGAACTGCGCCTGCAGAGCCTCGTTGAACGTGACCGAAACCTTGTCAGGCGCAACCTGAATGGAAGCGCCGTTTTCCGGGTTGGAGCCGACAACCGCGGAGTGCGCACTGGCCGTGCCCATTCCGAGCATCGTGGCCAGCATCGCGAGCATGCCGACGGTGATGACCTTGATCCGGGTACTCATCAGCGCTTGCTCCTGACCAGTGCGCCGAGGCCGAGTGCAGCGCCCAAGGCGCCGAGCACCAGGCCGACGCCGCCGAGCCAGCGCGCGGTGTTGTCTGACGAAGAAGATTCGGAAGCAGCGGACGTCTCGGCAGTGTTATCGGCAGCAGGCGCTCCGTGAGCATCGCCGGTGGATGCGGCGAGAGTCAGCGTCGGCGCGGGCTTGTCCGGCTCGCTGCCGTCGGCAAGTTCTTCCTGATCCCAGTTGACGACGTTGCCGTCGCTGTACGTCTGCACGGCCTTGAACTCGACCTCTTCCTGCTCCGGCAGCGGGCCGGCGGAAAGGACGAACTGCTGGAACTGGCCGGGGGCGATTCCGACGCCGGGGTCGGCCGTCCAGGTCACGGACTTCGCGACCAGCGAGGTGGGGTCCTTCTCGACGACGGCGGTCCAACCGGGCATCGGTTCGGTGCGTGCCGACTTGAGGTCGGGGAGGGCCACCGTCAGCTTGGTGGTCGAAGCGGTGTCGGATTCGGTGGGCACGCGGAACGTGAGAACGGAGTATCCGCCCTGGGTGGCTCCTGGTGCGACGACGCTGACGTGTGCTGAAGCAATTCCGGCGGCCAGCAGCACAGCGCTGCCGGTAGCGACGGTCGTGACAACCGCACGCGAAATCAGGGTGTTCTTCATGTCGGGAAGTGTCCTCTTGGTCTGGTGACGGGGTGGGGAGTTCTACGAATCTTCAGACCAGGGCAGGAGGACCGCGCCGCGAGATGCTGGCGCGAAGAAGGGCGTCGACGGGTCCGTGATGGATTCCGGTCGAGACGGTGTGGCCGCGGGAAGTGACGGCGGCGGGAGCCAGGGACGCCAGGACGACGTGGAGAGCGTGGGTGACAACGCGGTAGAGGCGCTCGGCGGCCAGGACCGCCACCGCACAGGCGACGGTGGCACCGGCGTGAGCACCGAGCATCACCAATCCCGGAGCGGGCGAATGAGCGTGCTCGGAGAGCGTCATGGTGGTGTGGGCGGCAAGCTGACCCAGGCCAAGAGCCACGATCAGGGCAGCGGGCCCCCGGGAGAGGGCGGGAAGGGTGGCCGTCACGGCGCCGACGGTTGCGCAGACGGCGAGCAGCAGGGTCAGCGACGACGACTGTGGCAGCTCGCCTCCGCCGATTCCATGCGCGGCGACAGCGAGAGCAGCCGAAGCGGAACCGACAGAGATCCCCCGGAGGGTCGCGGTCTGCTCGGCTGCTCTCACTGGCGTTCTCAGGTCTAGCGCACGCCGAGACGTGCGAGCAGATCTGCTTCGACGCCGTCGAGTTCGGAAGAAATTGCCTGGTGAGCTGCCTTACGGCGAGCCTGCGGCATCTGCTCGGCAGCGCGAACTGCCGTGCTGAGATCGCCGAGGCGCTCACGGATGGCGGCGGCAAAACGCTGCGTCTCCGCATCGTCGGGCTTGCGGCTGAGGATCTCGGTGACCGAGCTCTCGGCACCGGCGATACGAGCGCTCAACTTCGCGCCGTGACCGGTGTAGTCACCGAGCTGGTCGACGGCGATGCCCATCTTCTGCGCGCGCGTGGTGTCGAGCTGGGCGCGCACTGCCGTGGCAGCGCGGTAGGCGATCGGCAGGAGAACGGGGGCAAGCAGACGTGCCACACCAAGGTACTTACGCACCTTGGCGACAGTCAGGCCCTGATTCGCAGCGGCTTTCTCCTGCGCCTTCAGGGTCGCGATCTGCGCCTTTTCGATCTTGTGCTGTGACTCGATCTCGGCTTTCTCCAGCTTCTTGAGCGACTTGGTCTCGACCTTGTCGCGCTTACGCTGGCTCTTGGCGTTGAGCTTCGCCTCGACCTCAGCCTTGTGCTTGAGAGCCTTTGCCTCCGCCTTGCGGGTGGCACGAGACTTTCGCTTCTTGAACAACCCCATCGAAAAGGACCCCGTTTCCAGGTGTTTGTGTGTTGCCAGGTACCTGCGCTTCGGCTTCAGCCTAGGGGAGCACATAATCTTCGTCATCGTGTGTTCCGTTAACAACCCCGCGCCCCAGCTCCCGATCATCGATTCGGGGGCGTTGACCCGATGCCGTCATCGGGTGCGTCTGGACGGGTTGTTTCCCGGGAAATCGG
The DNA here is from genome assembly GCF_046097995.1 of Rhodococcus sp. 5A-K4. Lineage (NCBI taxonomy): Bacteria > Bacillati > Actinomycetota > Actinomycetes > Mycobacteriales > Nocardiaceae > Rhodococcus > Rhodococcus sp. 5A-K4. The sequence continues at coordinate 181,748 of NZ_JBJURM010000004.1, read as the reverse complement.
CTTCGGAACCCGTCGACACCGGCGTCAAGCAGCGCCAGGATGCCGCGATCGCGAAGCGCGCGGAGATCGCCGACCTGGTGATCGGCGCTGCTCCCGAGCGTTGGGTGAAGATCAACCCCGATCAATCGGCGTCGGCTCAGGCTCGTGACACTCTTGCTGCCTGTGAGGCCGGCGCGGACCGGATCTGGGGCGCGGTCTTGCCCGTCGAGCGCGACACCGGACGCAAGGGCCGCTGCGAAATGCTCATCCGTGACGACGAGGGCGGCGGGTACATCCCCGTCATTGTCGTCAATCACAAGGTGACCGATCCCGGCCAGGGCGCGATCACCTCGGGGCTCCTCGAATGGGAGCCCGCGGTCGATCCCAAGCGCAAGGTCCGCAGCCAGGTCCGCGATCAGATGCGCGTCGCGCAGGTCTATCGGATGCTCGAGCGTCGTGGGCTGGCGAGCCCGTCGCTCACGGCAGGCGCGATCGGATACAACGGAGACTGCGTCCTCGTCCACGACCTCAGTGCGATTCTCGACGATTACGACGAGCGTTTCGCCGACCGTATCGCTGTTGCCCGCGGTGAGGTGCTGACGTCTCCGTCACAGGTGAGCGAGTGCAAGTCGTGCCCGTGGTGGACCGAATGCAAGCAGGAGTTGGTTCGCAACCGCGATGTCAGCCTGGTGGCTGTCGGATCGCGAGCTGAGCTTCTGCGCGACGTCGGCTGCAACACGATAGATCAGCTGGCCGCCTGGGACGGTGAGCCGCTCGAGGATTGGCCGCACGGAAATTTCGACGACGCAGTCGTGATCGCCAAGGCGTGGTTGGCAGATGCTCCGTTGGTGCGGCGGTTCGAGAAGATCTCGGTGACTCGGGCGGACATCGAGATCGACGTCGACATGGAGAGCTATCAGGAGCACGGCGCCTACCTGTGGGGAACGCTGCTCAATGTCGGTGGCTTCTCGATGTATCGAGGATTTGCGACGTGGGATCCGCTGCCGACGCGTGACGAGGCGCGGTCGTTCGCGGAGTTCTGGGGCTGGCTGATGGCGGAGCGTGCCGCAGCCGCTGCTTCGGGTAAAACCTTTGCTGCGTACTGCTATTCGCGTTCGGCCGAGGACAAGTGGTTGTTGGACTCGGCGCGCAGGTTTGCCGGCGAGCCCGGGATTCCGAGCAAGGACGAGATTCGTGAGTTCATCGACAGTCCGCAGTGGGTCGACATCTATCAAGCGGTGAGCGATCAGTTTATCTGCCCGAACGGCAAGGGGCTCAAGAAGATTGCCCCCGTCGCCGGGTTCAACTGGCGTGACGCCGAAGCCGGTGGTGAAGCGTCGATGGCGTGGTACCGCGAGGCGGTCGGCTACGACGGTGAGCCCGACGAGACGCAGCGGACACGCATCCTGCAATACAACGAGGACGACGTCATTGCCACCAAGGTTCTACGTGAGTGGATGACGGACCGTGCGGAGAAGGAAATTCCGCTGGCTTCCGAGTTGTAGCGCTGATCCGTTCTGTCGCTATTGTCTGAAACATCCTATTTAACAGTGTGTTTCAATTCGTAGTTTCTCGTCATCGTGTGCCCCGAACCCGCATCCGCGCTACCTTCATCTGGTCGGCTCCACGATGGAGGGTGTTGCATGCTGAGCAGGCTGACTTCGAGTGCGAGCGACGCCGATCTGTCTGACGTCGAGCGGCGCGACCTCTTCTCTCGCCAGGTCCGTCAAGTGACAACGGTAGCTCCGCTGGCCAACGTCGCGAATTTCTTCAGTGCGTGCGCTTTGTTGGCCTATGTCGTGCCGCCGGCACACGAAGAGTTCCGCCTGATCTGGGGAGCGGCAGCGCTCGCAGTCATCCTCAATTCGGTGCGTGTGTGGATGCCGAGGGCCATTCAGGGAGAGAGGTATTCGCCCAAGCACACGACCCGGTACGACTACTGGGCACTCATGCTCGAAGTGGTACTGCTGGGTGTTTTGTACACGATCCTCGCGGCCGAGATGCTTCCGGTGATAGACGGTTCACGAAAGCTGGTTCTGATCGCGACCATCGCCGGTGTGGTGGGTGCCGGTGCAGTTGCGCTGTCGACTGTTCGGTCGCTGGGTTTGGCCTGGATTCTGGTGCACGGCCTGGGATTGTTATTCGTCATGCTTGCCGGGGCGACGGCCGAGTACTTCGTCCTTTCGTTTCAACTCGTTGTCTACATCAGTATTCTGTGCGTCGGCGTCGTGTACCTCTGGGCGTCGTTCCGAAGTCGTTGTCTTGCCGAGTTCGAGGCTGCTGCCGAGCGCCAGACGGTCAGTTTGCTTCTCGACGATTTCGAGGGCGGGTCACGCGATTGGCTGTGGGAAGTCGACACCACCGGGACGTTGTCGCACACCTCCGCTCGGCTGTCGCAGATCTCGGGAGTCTCTGTCTCCGACCTGCGAACCCTGTCGCTGCGCGGATTGTTGGATCGGCTCGACGTCGGTTCGACGAAGAGTGGACGAGCCGCGGTCCACGTCATCGGAGATCACCTCGACCGCCTCATGCCGTTTCGAGAGGTCGTCATTCCCGTTCGTGTCGGCGGCGTCGACCGATGGTGGTCTCTGTCGGGTCATCCCAGGCTTTCCGAGGCCATGGAGTTCGTGGGTTGGCGAGGCGTGGGCTCGGACATCACCGAGAAGTACAACTACGAGCGGCGAATTCTGTGGCTCGCTGCAACCGACGGACTGACCGGGCTCCCGAATCGCCGGACGTTCGGCACGGAGCTGTCCGACGCGCTCGGCGCTGTCCGGACCGGCGAGCAGGTTCTTGTCGGCATCCTCGACCTGGACAATTTCAAGTCGGTGAACGACACGTTAGGACACCCCGTCGGCGACAAATTGGTGATTTCCGTTGCTGCACGGCTCAATCGGGTGGTCGACGGCGCCATGTGCGCCCGAATCGGTGGCGACGAATTCGGCGTCGTCTTGCGGGGGACAGGGGACGGCGGCGAGGTGTTTGCTCGCTATCTGGGCGCACTGCGTGAGCCGTTTTTCGTGCGGGGGAATCGCATCGAGGTTCGTGCATCGATCGGTTATGCCAGCTCGCCGGCAGATTCCGAAGACGCGGACACGCTTGTCATGTCCGCGGACCTGGCGCTGTATGCCGCAAAATCCGCCGGCAAGAACCGGGTCGGAAAATACCACCGGCGCTGCGGGCGCGGGCCAGGGAACGAGCATCGGCCCTGCAAGAGCTTGGGCTTGCGATCGAGTCTCGGCAGTTCGAGCTGTACTACCAACCGCAGGTTCGTGCGGACACCGGCCGCGTCGAGGGATTCGAGGCACTGCTTCGCTGGAACCACCCGGTGCGGGGAGTGCTTGCGCCGCGCATCTTCATCGATGTCGCGGAAGAGACGGGTTTGATTGTCCCGCTGGGGCTTCAGGTTTTACACATGGCCTGCGCCGAGGCGATGACCTGGCCCGATGATACCTACGTGACGGTAAACGTCTCTCCGGTGCAACTGATGTCGTCCGGCTTCGGATCAGCAGTCAACGATGCGCTGGAGGCATCCGGTCTGTCCAGCAAACGGCTTCAGCTGGAAATCACAGAGACGGGAGCGGTAGAGGAGCTTGCCGTCGCCGAGCTGGATCGCCTGCGTGCCACCGGAATTGCGATTGCCCTGGACGACTTCGGAACTGGCTATTCGTCTTTCGAGAGTTTGAAGAACCTGCCGTTGGACATTCTCAAGATCGACCGGTCGTTCATCACCGAACTGAGTGAGGGTGATTCGGCAGTTGTCACTTCGGTGGTCGAGGTGGCGAAGGCGCTCGGTATGCAGTCATTGGCGGAAGGCGTGGAGACGGCCGACCAATTGAGTCTCTTGCGTACCGCCGGTTGCGAATTGGTTCAGGGTTACTACGTCAGCCGACCGATGCCGGCGACGGAAGTGGCCGAGTACCTCAGCGCAACTGCCCAATCCAGCGGTGGGTATTTTCATTCGTTCTGACAACCGTGCGCCTTTATTAACCGCGGGCGGTTAATAAAGGCGCACAGCAGGGAAGTTAGCGCGGCGCCATGCGGAGAGCGCCGTCCATGCGGATGGTCTCGCCGTTGAGGTAGTCGTGCTCGACGATCATCTGCGCGAGTTGCGCGTACTCGGACGGCTGGCCCAGGCGGGACGGGAACGGAACGCCGGCCTCCAGGCCCTTGCGGTACTCGTCGGTGACGCCTGCGAGCATCGGGGTGTCGATGATGCCGGGGGCGATGGTGTTGACGCGGATGCCGAACTGCGCGAGGTCACGGGCAGCCGGAACAGTCATGCCGTGCACGCCGCCCTTGGAAGCGGAGTACGCGATCTGGCCGATCTGTCCTTCGAAGGCAGCAACGGAAGCGGTGTTGATGACGACGCCACGCTGGCCGGACTCGTCGACGGCCTCGGTCTTGGAGATGGCGTCGGCCGCGAGGCGCATGACGTTGAAGGTGCCGAGCAGGTTGACGGTGATGACCGTGCGGAACAGCTCGAGGTCGTGCGGACCCTTCTTGGACAGGATGCGTCCCGCCCAGCCGACACCGGCACAGTTGACGACGATGCGCAGCGGGGAGCCCGACTCGACGATCTGGTTGATCGCTGCCTCGACCTCTTCGCCGCTGGTCACGTCGGTGGGGATGAGAGTGACGCCGGCGGGGACATTGTCGCCTGCGCGCTCGATCGACGCGGGCAGATCCAGGCCGAAGACGGTAGCGCCGGCGTCGGCGAGGCGCTTGGCTGTTGCGGCGCCGAGGCCTGATGCCGCTCCGGTGACCAGTGCTGCGGTTCCCTTGATTTCCACTTCGTGTGCTCCTCGAGTTAGCGATCGGTAAGGCGGTGGTGCGTGTCGAGAACCATAACGCGAGGGTGTATGTGAGGGCGAACGCGCGAGACCCGCGTAGGGCTGGGTACCTTGGACGCGAGGTCTGAGAGCAAAGCACCGGACGAGAGGGGACCTGCGTGAGCAAGGCGCCTGTGCGTCCCGCCGCTTCTGTCGAGAATTTCGAGCGGTTGCAGCGCGACCCGCTCTTCGAAGATCTTGCCGAGCTGATTGCCGAGGTTCTCTCCTACGCGTTCGATGCGCCGGCCGCCGTCGAGATCGAACAGTGGACGATCAGTTGCCTGCCGTCGACAAATCGATCGGCGGAGCGCCATCGCTTGTTCACACTCAACATCGGTCCGATGGAGATTCTGAGCGTCGAGTGCCATCTGGTCGGCGGTAAGCCGATCGAGCACGTCATGTCCGTGTACGTATCCAGTTCGGCACTGGAATCGCGAACCGGCTGCAGCATCGAAGAACTCGATGCCAAGCACGATCTGGTCGCCATCAGACGCACCGAGTTGGCGTCCGCCGACGGCGACGGGACCGTGATCGACTGCAGTCTCGAGGACTCGGATGCGTTGGAACAGTTTGCTCAACTGCCCGTCGACATGACGACGGTTCGTCCGCTCGCGGAGCATCTTGTTGCCAAGGGCAAGGGCCCATTTCGGCAGTATCACAACTCCGGATTCGCCAAATATGTACTGGAAAGGTCGCTCGACCATGGTTGATCAGTTGCCCATCCGCCTCCCGCGTGTGCTGCGAGACGGGGACGATGCCGGCGCGGTCGACGTGCTGCAGGAATACTTCACGAGGCCGCTCCGAAAGACGGGCTATCTCCGTACCGGTGCGCTGTGGGATTCCTGGGATCCCAGTGGCAACCGCGATCGTGATGCGAACATCTTTACCGCGGAAGATCTTGTTGCGGTGACGCTTCTGTCGGTTCAGGTTCCGGCGCAAGGGGCCTTCTTCCTACTCGGGGAGAACAATGCCGAACTGAACCGACTCCTGGCTGACGTGGGCCCCGATCGCGATCTGTCGAACGAACCCGATCCCTTCACTCCGGAATCTCCGGTGTGGCGGTTGGAGACGGCGCTTCGCGAGATTCACGGCGTCGGGCGAACCATGGCGTCCAAACTGATCGCACGCAAGCGTCCGCGGCTCTACCCGATCTACGACGACGTCATCGGGCGGGAGTTGGGAACGAAGGCTGCCCATCTGGAACCGGTACGAGAGGCCTTGCACGACGGAGAATTACACGTGCGATTGCTCGACTTGCGAGTTCGGGCCGGACTGGACGATGCCATTCCGGCGATCCGGGTGCTGGATGTGCTCGCCTGGATGCAGGGTAAGGGATACAAACCGGCACTCTAGCTTTCTTGTCGGTGGGCAGGTCTAGTGTCGAATGTATGTTCGATAATGGATCGACGGGCGGTGTGGGGGCAGTTGTAGATGACGGCCGTCCTGTCGTCGATCCACTCGTGCTGCCGGACATGCTCTTTGCAACGGCGCAGAGCGAGAACATGCTGGCCGCACAGAAGGTGCTCGGTGCGTCCATGTTGTCGGAGTCGAGATTCAATGCGGAACTCGACGTGTCCGGTGATGTCGACAAGGCGTGGCGGATCGCGTGCAACGAGATCGCGGTCATGCTCACGTGTTCGCGGCGCACAGCCGAAGTTCACAACGAGATCGGTGACGCCTTGCGCGAGTTCCTTCCGCTCACCAAGGCCGCATTTGCTGCCGGCGAGCTGGACTATGCGCGCGTGCGCAAGATTGTCGACGGACTCACCGGGGTCGACCCCGAGGCGATCGCAGCACTCGAGCGCCGGGTACTTGCCTCGGCGCACCGTCTTCCGCCCGGGCAACTGGAGCGCGACATCGAACGTCAGCTCTTTGCCTACGATCCGGATGCTGCTGCCGAACGTCGCCGGAAGATGCTGGAGCACCGCGATGTTCGCACGCGTGCAGACCGTCACGGACTCGCCCAGTTGCAGGCAACACTCAGCGCGAACGAGGCTGTCGAAGCGCTTGGCCTGATCAACGAGGCCGCCGGAAGCGTCTGCAACCACGATCCACGAAATGCCTCGACGCGCCGGCCGACGCGCTGGTTGCTCTCCTGCACGGTGAGAACGGGCTGACTTGCCAGTGTGGCAGCGAAACGTGCGAGGCAGCATCCCCATCAGGTCGATCAACTGCGCCCTCACGTCGGAAGCCGTTGCTGCACATCGTGTGCGATCTGGCGACGCTCCTCGGGTTGACGTCAGATCCCGCGAGTATCGACGGGTACGGGCCAATCGATCCCGACTTTGCTCGCGAGCTTGCCGCCGATTCCACTTGGCAGGCACTGTTTGTCGACTTTCGCTCTCAGGCCGCCGGGAATCGACCGCGTCGGCAACATGCTCCGACTGTCCTGCCGCTTGTCACCCGACGTGATCGCCTGAGTCGCGAACCGAAAGGCTGCGGAGATCGGATTCGGGCGATGCAACGGTTGGTCGCGCGAGCCCCGGACATAGTTCGAAGATCGGATGGGCATGGCGCCCAACCTGATCCACCTCCCGGCGCGCTGACCTATGCTCCGGGAGCGGCTCTGGCCGCATGGGTGCGGGCCGTCGACGGTCACTGCCGGTTCCCTGGTTGTTCGGTGCCCGCGAACAGGTGCCAACTCGACCACATCGCCGAGTTCGATCCTTCCGATCCGAGACGCGGTGGGTGGACCATTGCGAGCAACCTCCAATGCCTGTGTCGTCATCACCATCAGGTGAAGACCTACAGGTTGTGGACACCAGTGATGCTGGAGGACCGTGCCATTCACTGGGCCGACAGCACCAGCGGGTTGACGGCTGTCACGGTTCCGGAGAGGCACTGATTTCGAAGATGGTCTCCAGACCGTCTTCTTCGTCCCACTGCTCACCGACTTCGTTGAAACCGTACTGGCTGATCAGATTTCGCGATGCGATGTTGTCCGGGCTGATGGTCGCTCGAACGATATGCACTTCGGATTGGCGACTCGCGACGTCGAGAAGTATCTCGAGGGCAGTTCGTGCGTAGCCCAGTCGCCGGAATGCCGGGTCGATGCGATATCCGATCTCCACCATCCCGCGCGCATCGGGGCGACCGTGGAATCCGGCCAACCCCACCGGCGTCGAGGTGCGGGCATCGACGGCGATGCGGGTGATCCACGCGCTGTCGAGTGGGTTCCCGGTTATCTGCGTGCTCCGGTAGCGCCACAAGCCCTGGCATTCTTCGCCGAGGAGATACGGGGTCAGGAGGTTGGGTTCGAGTTCCATTGCGAGAGTGGCGTTGTCTTCACCCAGCGCGTGTAGGGCGAGCGGTGGAACCCGGATCAGTTGAAGTCCACGTCCGTCGAGTGCCCAGGGTAGTTCGGTAACTGTCACAGGTCGGCGATCGGAGTCGACAGAGTTATGTCGACGCCGATGCTCCGAAGATTGCCGTCCAGAACCTGCCAGATGGAGCGCCCGAGGAACTCGGCCAATTCCGCACTGGTCACATCGGAACCCGGCTGGCTGAGCCAACGGTTGACGCTGACGTCGACCAATCCGATGACGCCGAAAGCCAAGGGCTCCGCCATCTTCGACGATTTGCCGCGGCTGGCGAGGATCGCACCCAACAGGTTCCCCAATTGCACGGCGATGGCCGTCTTGGTTCCGGTCACCACTTTCGAACCGGTGGCCCGCGTGCTCGGCGAGCCCTTGCCTAAAAAGTGGTGCAGTCGTGGGTATTTCACAATCCAATGGAGGTAGGTCTCGACTGCCCGTGAGATAGCCTCGCCGACCGTACCCTGCGGCGTGAGGGTGGGTGTCAGGTCGGTCATCATCATCTCGAGGATGCGAACTCGCAGCTGCTCGTCGAGGTCGGCTCGATCCTTGAAAATCCGGTAGACAACGGAACGTGGGACGTCGGCGCGCTCGGCGATCTGCTGGACGCCGACGTCGGCGCCACCTTCGTTGACTGCATCGAGTGCTGCGTCGAGGATCCGCGCTTTGCGCTGCTCCTTGTGATCGTTCCAGCGAGTGCTGCGCCCGTCGGGCTGCGCCGACTCGGCTGTTTTTGTCATAAATCGAACGATACTCACCCCGCCATTGACTGGACAAGATGTCTCACATACTTTGGTGGGACAGCGTGTCACACACAGATACCGTTCTCTTCAGGAGTGGCAATGAGTAACAGGGTTTTTGTCGTCGGCGTCGGCATGACGAAGTTCGAGAAGCCGGGAGCCCGCGAGTGGGACTACCCCGACATGGCACGCGAGTCGGGTACCAAGGCGCTCGAAGACGCGGGTATCGACTACACCGAGGTCGAGCAGGCATACGTCGGCTACGTCTACGGCGAGTCCACCGCAGGTCAGCGGGCTGTCTACGAGCTGGGTCTGACGGGCATCCCCATCGTCAACGTCAACAACAACTGTTCGACGGGATCGACCGCGCTCTACCTCGCCACGCAGGCAGTCAAGAGTGGTCAGGCCGACTGCGCACTGGCGCTGGGCTTCGAGAAGATGCAGTCCGGGTCCCTCGGATCCACCTACGACGACCGTGAACAGCCACTCATGCGGCACCTCCTCGCTCTCGCCGAGCTGCAGGAGTTCGCGATGCCGCCCGCTCCGTACATGTTCGGCGCGGCCGGCGTCGAGCACATGGAACGCTTCGGAACCACTGCAGAGCAGTTCGCGAAGATCGCCGTCAAGAACCACAAGCACTCACTGAACAACCCGTATGCCCAGTTCCAGGACGAGTACACCCTCGAGCAGATCCTCGAAGCGCGCCAGATCCACGGGCCGCTCACCAAGCTCCAGTGCTCGCCTACCTCGGACGGATCCGGCGCGGCGATCATCGCCAGCGAAGCATTCGTCGAGAAGCACGGCCTCGCTGCTCAGGCGATCGAGATCGTCGGGCAGGCCATGGTCACCGACATGAACAGCACCTTCGAGGACAAGAGCGCGATCAGTCTCGTCGGCGCGGACATGACTCGTAAGGCCGCTGAGAAGGTATACGCGCAGGCCGGGATCACCGCCGATGACGTCGACGTCATCGAACTCCACGACTGCTTCTCCACCAACGAGTTGCTGACGTACGAGGCACTCGGACTGTGCGCCGAAGGTGACGGCGGCAAGCTCGTCGACGCCGACGACACCACCTACGGCGGACGCTGGGTGGTCAACCCGTCCGGCGGCCTCATCTCCAAGGGTCACCCCCTCGGCGCAACCGGCCTTGCCCAGTGCGCCGAACTCACCTGGCAGCTCCGCGGAACCGCCGACAAGCGTCAGGTCGACGGCGCGAAGGTCGCGCTCCAGCACAACATCGGACTCGGCGGCGCAGTTGTCGTGACCGCATACAAGCCCTACGCACGCTGAATCACACCCACAACCCGCCAGCTACCCACTAGGAGTTTCATCATGGCTTCCGTTTCCGTCTCCGCTGTACTGCCCGCATCCCCCGAGAAGACCTGGGATGCGCTCTCGGACCTGTCTCGCTGGGAAGAGTGGCTCACCATTCACCAGGGCTGGAAGAGTGAACTCCCCACCCAGGTTGCGTTGGGCGCCAAGTTCACCGAGGTCGTCTCCGTGATGGGTATGGCAAACAAGATCGAGTGGACCGTCGAAGAGGTCGAGGTTCCGAAGATGGTCAAGATTGCCGGTACCGGAATGGCCGGCGTCACCGTCGAATTCGTTCTCTCGGTCGAGGCCGACGGTGCCGGTTCGAAGGCAACCGTCGACGCCAGCTTCAAGGGCACCATGATCGTCGGGCCGATCGGCAAGGCAGTAGCCAAGAACGCCAAGGCTGACCTCGAGGCCTCGCTGGCCAAGTTCGCCGAGCTGGTCGGGTAACGGCTCGATGACGACACCGAAGACCAACGCGGTCGAATTCGATACGTCCGGGCTGGACGTATGGACCGATCCGGAGCACTTCGAGGTGACAGCCGAGCGCATCGCTGAATATGCCGCTGCCACCAACGATCCCATCGAGCGACACCTGAAGGGCGAGATCGCTCCACCGGTCTTCGCGGTGGTACCCGTCTTCATGTCGATGGCACCCGCTGCGCTGTCGGTGGCGCCGGTCGAACTGCTGATGAAGCTCGTTCACGGTGAGCAGGACTTCCTGTTCCACCGTCCGATCTACCCCGGTGACCACCTTGTCGCTCGTGCCAAGCCCATCGGATTCGAGGGCCGGGACAACGGATCCACCGTCGTCATCTACGTCGAAACCAAAACCGACAAGGGTGAATTGGTCAACGAGCAGTGGATGACGGCCTTCTTCCGCAAGGTCGACGCGGGCCCCGGACTTGGCGAGAAGGCTCCCGAACACCGATTCGACGACGCTCTTCGCGCTGGTAGTCCCGCAGCGGTGGTGAACCAGCACATCGACGAGGACCAGACATTCCGGTACTCACCGGCTTCCGGCGATCCGATGCCGATTCACCTCGACGAGGAGATCGCTCGGATGTCCGGTCTCCCCGGAATCATCAACCATGGACTGTGCACGATGGCGTTCACGTCGTGGGGAGCCCTGACCGAACTGGCAGGCGGCGAGACCGAGCGGTTGCGCCGTCTCGCAGTGCGATTCGCGAAACCCGTACTCCCGACACAGGACATCGAGACGGTGTTCCACAAGTCGGGTTCGGCAGACGGAGCCACGTCGTACTCGTACGAAACCAGCGCGGTCGGCGACCTCGTGATCAAGGACGGCCTGGCGGTCATCGCCGACAAAAGAGTCTTCATGTCCGACAACTGAACTGATGGGAATCTGAACTGATGGGAAGTCTCGACGGTCGCGTAGCGATCATCACCGGAGCAGGACGCGGCATCGGCCGTGAGCATGCGCTGCTCTTCGCTCGTGAGGGTGCGAGCGTCGTGGTCAACGATCTCGGCGGAGCAAACGACGGTTCCGGTGCAGATGCCGGCCCCGCGCAGCAGGTAGTCGACGAGATCGTCGCTGCAGGCGGCAAGGCTGTTGCCAACACCGACAACATCGCCACCTGGGACGGCGCCGAGGGCCTTGTCAAGCAGGCCGTCAGCGAGTTCGGCCGACTCGACGTACTGGTCAACAACGCCGGCATTCTTCGTGACGCCTTCATCGCCGGTATGGACGAGAGCCAGTGGGACGCAGTCATTGCCGTGCACCTCAAGGGTCACGCAGCGACGCTGCACCACGCTGCCGCGTACTGGAAGGACCAGAGCAAGGCAGGCGAGACCGTCAACGCTTCGGTCATCAACACCGCTTCGGCTTCGGGTACCTTCATGCCCAACGCGGGCCAGGGCAACTACGGCGCCGCCAAGGCGGGCATCGCAGCCCTGACTCTGGTGGCCGCTGACGAGCTCGATCGATACGGCGTGCGTGTCAACGCTATTGCGCCGATCGCGCGTACTCGGCTGACGCTGGCGACACCCGGTATGGGCGCGTTGTTCGCCGCCGAGGTCCCCGAGGGTGAGTTCGACGCGTTTGCGCCGTCCAACATCTCCCCGCTTGTGGCCTATCTAGCGGCAGCGGATTGCAAGCTGACCGGCAAGGTGTATGCCGTTCAGGGTGGGGCCATCACGGAACTCGCCGGCTGGCACGGTGTGAACACCATCGAGAGCGAGGGTCCCTGGACCACCGCCGACCTCGCAGAACGTCTGTAAGCGCATGGCACGCAACGCATACGAACTCGGCCTCGGGCTGAGTGAGGAGCACACCGCACTCGCAGATTCGGTGCGGTCATTCGCCGAGCGCACCATCACTACCGAGCAGGTGCGCGCGGCGGTGGAGTCGAGGACCGAGGACAAGTTCCCCGAGTTCTGGACGGCACTGGTCGGGCAAGACCTTCTCGGGCTCGCGGTTCCGGAAGAACAGGGTGGTCACGGCGCCGGTCTGCTGACCTTGGCGGTGGCACTGGAAGCATTGGGCCGCACTGTCTCTCCCGGCCCGTTTGTTCCGACGGTATTGGCAAGCGCCGTTCTCGGCGCCGCTGATTCCAAGGCGGGACCCGAGTTCCTGCCGGGTCTGATCGACGGAAGTCGTACGGCAGCAGTCGCCTTGGGTGCACCGTTGACGGCCGAGTCGTCGGACGGCGGATACAAGATCACGGGCGCACTCGACGGTGTGCTCGGTGGTGAACATGCCGACGTGCTGCTGGTCCCGATCCAGTTGCACGAGGGTGTCCGCTACGCGGTGCTCGAGAGCAGCGCAGTCGCGATCACCGTGCAGGACAGCATCGACGTGCTGCGCGGCAGTGCGCGGATCGAAGCTGACAATGTTCAGATCAGCGCCGAACGGATACTCGACGGTCTCACCGAGGCGCGGGTACGGTCCATTGCCGCAGTCGTTCTCGGCGCCGAAGACGTCGGCGTCATGTCCTGGTGTGTTTCCACTGCGTCGGAGTACGCCAAGACACGCGTGCAGTTCGGGCGACCCATCGGCCAGTTCCAGGGTGTCAAGCACAAGTGTGCGCAGATGGGCATTGCGCTCGAGCAGGCACGCGCCGTTGTGTGGGATGCGGCAAGCGCATTGGACAAGGGCGACGACACGGCAGATTTTGCCGCCGATATCGCCGCAGTCATCGTGCCGGACGCCGCAGTGCAGGTAGCGCAGGATTGTGTGCAGGTCCACGGCGGCATCGGATTCACGTGGGAGCACGACGCCCACCTGTACTACCGCCGCGCGCTCTCGATCCGCGGCATTCTCGGCACCCGCGAGGATCGTGCCAACCGCGTTGCGCAGCAGGCACTTGACGGTGTCAGCCGGGCTTCGGTTCTCGAACTGCCGCCCGAGGCAGAGGAGATCCGCGGCGGCATCGCGGCCGAGCTTGCCAAGTTGGTCGAGCTCGACGAGGACGACCAGCTGATCGCGCTCGGCGACGGCGGCTGGGTTCAGCCTCACCTGCCGAAGCCGTACGGGCGCAGCGCCGCTCCGCTGGAGCAGATCGTCATCTCCCAGGAGATCAAGGCTGCGGGTATCTCGATGCCGCAGCTCCTGATGGGCACCTGGGCCGTGCAGGCCGTCGTAGCGCATGGTTCGGACAAGCAGAAGCAGGAATTGGCAATACCGACCCTGCAGGGTGAGCTGGTGTGGTGCCAGCTCTTCAGTGAGCCCGGTGCTGGTTCCGACCTCGCGTCATTGTCCACGAAGGCCGAAAAGGTCGACGGCGGTTGGAAGATCACCGGTCAGAAGATCTGGACCACGGTTGCTCAGTTCTCCGACTGGGCAATGCTGATCGCCCGTACGGACGCCACCAAGCCGAAGCATCAGGGCATCACCTACTTCGTGCTCGATATGTCGACACCGGGCATCACCGTCCGCCCGCTGCGTGAGATGACGGGTTCGGCGTTGTTCAACGAGGTGTTCCTCGACGACGTGTTCATCCCCGACGAGAACGTGGTCGGCGAGGTCAACGACGGCTGGAACGTCGCACGTACGACGCTGGCCGGCGAGCGCGTCGCCCTGAGCCAGAAGATGGAGGCGTACGCCTCGGACTCCGATCTACTGAAGTTCGCGAAGTCGGCAGACCTGAGCCCGATCGGGCGCTACCGCGTCGGCGAGCTGGTTGCCGAGAGTCAGGCGATCGACCTCATCGGCTCCCGCGTTGTGCTCAAGCAACTTTCGGGAATCGACGTGAGTACGACGTCGAGCGTCGGCAAGCTGTTGGCGATGAAGATCAGCCAGTCGATCGCCGAGTTCGTCGTCGCCGAACTGGGTGCTGCCGGAGCGGTCAGCATCCCAGGTCAGCCGAGCGACAAGGCGATGGAGCAGCTCATTTCGGGCCGTGCCACCACCATTTACGGCGGCACAACCGAGGTGCAGCTCAACGTGATCGGTGAGCGCATGCTCGGATTGCCGCGAGACTGAGGGTATTTACCGGTGAGGCTCAGTCCTGGATTCTTCTCCAGGGCTGAGCCTCTTCCAGTTCGAAGGCCAATTCGAGGAGTGTGCGCTCGTCGCCGAGATCGGCGGAGAAATGCGAAGCCAACGGCAAACCGTTGCTGGTCTGGTGTATCGGTAGCGAAATCGCGGGACCACCGGAGATGTTGTTGAGCGGTGTGAACGACGTGTACGCGATCAACTTGTCGAAGAGTTCCTCGAAAGGCTGAGCGGGAGAGAGGTATCCGAGTTCAGGGGTGGTGTGCCCCAGGGCCGGCGAGAGCACGACGTCGTACTTCAAGAACATGGCGCTGTACTGCTGCTGGAGCCGTCGCAGGCGGTAGAGCACGCGCGGCGTCTTCACCAGGTTCTTCCGGTACAGCGTGTAGAGGCCCTTCGTGAGATTGTCGGTGCCGGACTTGTCGAAGTCGGGCCCGAGCATCTGTTTGCCACCGGTGGAGATGGCAAACGACAAAAACCCCCAGTAGATGCTGAAGTCGTCGATGAATTCCGGTCCGACGGGCAATGCCGCGTCCTCGACGTGATGGCCAAGGCTTGCAAGGAGTTCAGCCGTAGCTTCGACGGACTTGCGTGTCTCGTCGTCGGTCTTGGTGACCGTCACGGAATCGGTGATCACGCCGACGCGCAGGCGGGTTGAGCTGGGTCCTTCGATCAGGCGAACCGGTGCGAGTCGTGGATTGCGGTAGTAACTTTCGGCCGCTGACATCCATCGTGCGGTGTCGCGAACCGTGCGGGTGACGGCGCCCTGAGAGATCAGCCGGATCGGCATCGACTTGTCGGCCGGATCGGCGATGGTACGGCCGCGAGTGGGTTTGAGTCCGACCAGTCCGCAGGCAGCAGCGGGAATACGAATCGATCCACCACCGTCGTTGGCGTGCGCGATCGGGAGGACTCCGGCAGCAACCAGTGCGGCAGCGCCACCCGAGGAAGCGCCCGACGAGTAGGCCGGGTTCCACGGGTTGTGCACGGGTTCTTCCGTCATGTACTCGGTGGACGCACTGAATCCGAACTCGGGCAGTCGGGTCTTGCCGATCGAAATGGCCCCGGTGGAGAGGAACTGCTTCGCGAAATCGCTGTCAGCCTTGGCGGGGACTGCTGTGAAGGCGGTGCTGCCCTGCTGGGTGGGAAGGCCGGCGCTGTCGGTGTTGTCCTTGATCGCGGTGGGGACGCCGGCGAAGATGCCCGTGGCCGGCCGGTTGCTCCTGGCGAGGGCGCGATCGAAGTCTGTGCAGGCCAAACCGTTCAATTGCCCCTGCACTGCCTCGGCGCGCGCGATCGACGCCTCCATGACTTCCCGTGCGGTCACCTCGCCTGATTCGATCCGGGCGGCGACGCCGGTGGCGTCGAGATCGCCTAGGGCGTCATCGGTGAATGCGTGGACGGGGGTGTTGGGGCTCATGGGGATCCTTGTCAGGCGGAGGCACTCAGGTCGTCCGTCCAGCATATTGGACGGACGACCCCTGAGTGGCGCTATCTGTGGATTGCGGTATCAGCTACCGAAGATCGTCACAGCCTGCTCTGCTGCCTGCGGTGCCTGCTGGAACAGGCCCTGAGGGATGAACTGCTGAGGAATGAACTGCTGGGGACCCAACTGCTGGAAGTTCGTGACCATCGGGTGGATGACGTTGTTGAATACATCGTTGAACATGTGTTGTGTCCTTCGGTTACAGCGTTTTTCGAACTTCTGACTCCATCGACACTAAGTACGGTTCGGGTGGGTTTCAACGAAAATCACTGATACACAGTCAAGTTCAAGTTCATTGCCAGCTAGGGGCCAGGAATCGGCGTTTCTTCACAGCTTCGACGAGGTGCCATGCAGGTTCTTGGCTGTCGGGGATGTCTCGACGGATTTGGGATCGGGGTACGTGCCCAGTACGCGATCGGCCGTTCCCGCGGTGGTGACGGTGAACCAGTAGTGCTCGTTCTTGAAGTGATGGTTGCGATGGTTGC
Source organism: Rhodococcus sp. 5A-K4 (assembly GCF_046097995.1). Classification (NCBI taxonomy): domain Bacteria; kingdom Bacillati; phylum Actinomycetota; class Actinomycetes; order Mycobacteriales; family Nocardiaceae; genus Rhodococcus; species Rhodococcus sp. 5A-K4. The sequence goes on along the minus strand of NZ_JBJURM010000004.1, from coordinate 165,139 downwards.
GCCAAACCGACCGGTAGAGAGCAGTTTTCGGCTTGTAGTCACTGTGGATGAGGAAATGAGTCCACTCGTAGCCGAGACCGAGTACGGAAATGCAGGTCAGGAAGGTCAGACCGAGTTCGACGCGGGGAAACGCCAGGAGTGCGACGGCAGTCAGGACGGGAATCACGATCAGGAGCGTCTGCCACGGAATGAAGATGAGTGAGATGGTTCGCGGGGCGAAATGGTGCTCCCGATGGCTGCGCGCCAGGCGTGAATCGAGGGTGACGCCGGCAATGGTCCGCGGCTTCCAATGGAGAACGAAGACGTGAATAATCCACTCCACGAAGGGGAATGCGGCAAGCATCACGAGCGGAACAAGGGCGTCGGTGATCTGCCAGTTGCCCAGCGTGAAGCGCGCTACCGCGGCGACCACCAACATCGTGCCGATCATCCACGGCGTCGGTGACTTGCGGAACGTCCGTGCTGCGTCGGCCAGAGTGAGAGGCTTGCTCATGGTTTCAGTCCTTCCAGCAAGGTGAGAGCATCGCCGATTGCCGTCGTACCGGTGTGAAGGAGCTGTGCGGCTGACGCCTCGGCAGTTGACTCGTCGTGTGAAGTGATGGCGGAGGCCAGTTTTCGATACAGGTCGGTCTGGCCGACTTCGGCGACCATGACGGAGGCAAGTGCAGTCATGGCCGGTTCGTATGCAGCGCGCAGGCTGTTGAAGATCAAACGGAAGGCAATGGAATCCGCGCTGTCGACGACGACGTCCCAGAACGCCAGAGCGCGGTCTTGCAGCTCTACCGGATCTTCGGTGGCGCCTAGTTGATCCACGGCCGTGTCGAGTTCTCGGGCAGATTCCGCGGAGATGCGACGGGCGGCCAGCACCGCGATCTGCGGTCCCATCAACTCGCGAGTTTCCAGGACGCTGCGCACCACGGTCAGGTCGGGGACGCCGTCTCGAACCAACAACTGGGGGAGAAGCTCGGGTCCGGCCTGGCGCCGGAAATCTCGCACGGACGTGGACTCGCCCTGGCGGACCTCGACGAGCCCGGCCTGGGCGAGCTTCTGAATTGCCTCGCGGACTGCGGGCCGCGAGACACCGAATGCCTCGGCGAGCTTGCGCTCGCTGGGTAGCGCCTCACCCGCGGCCAACTCTCCGGCCAGTACTTTCACTGAAATCTGGTCGAACACTGCGCCGGAAGCGGAGGTACGTGCAACGGGTTGGAACATGTACCGACCGTAAACGCTAACTGGTGAGAGGTCAAGTGGTATGACCAGTTAGCGTCACTGCAGGTTGCGAGTGGTGTCCGCCAACTTGTTCAGGAAGTCCGTGTAGGTGAGTGCGAATCCCACCTTGTCGTCGTAGTCGAGCGGTGCAACATTGCCGGCGGCCACGGCTGGAACACGATCCCACGCCGGGTTGCCCGGCCAGGAGTCGAGATTCTGGGCGACGACGACATCGGCGTCGGCGAGCACATCCGCATTCTCCCAACCGAATTCGGCGCTGTAGCCGCCGATAGCGGCCGACTGGGCGGCGGTGATCGCGTCGTTGGACAAGATCGTGTAACCGAGTGACGACGCTACGTCGACGGTCAGGTTGTTCGGGGTGTTGAACACGAAGAACTTGTCCTCGATCAGCGATACGAAGGCGATCGTCTTGGTCTGCGCGACGGAACCGACGTCGTCGCGGGCAGTGGCGAGAGCGGCTTCGTACCGCGCCTGTGCTGCCGAGGCGGCGTCGGTCTTGCCCAGTAGTGCCAGTTGCTCGCCCATGAATCCCAGAGGCCCGCCGAGTGATTCGGTCTCCTTGTCGGGCGAGCTGCCGTCCTGGATCACCAGAACCGGTGCGATGTCCTCGAAAGTGAGGTTCTGTGACTTGTAGCTCTCGTACCAGCCGACGGAGATGAGGATCAGGTCCGGGTTGTAGCTCAGCACGTCCTCCTTGCTGAGATTGCCGCCCAGATGCCCCGCATCGGCAGGGACCTTGGATGCGAGATGGCTCGACTCGTCGTAATCGAGGGCGACGATCGGGTAATCGGCGAGAAGTGCGAACTCGAGGGACGTCCGGGAGTCGATGACAACTACTCGCTGCGGGTCGGCAGGTATCTGGGCGGAGTACCCCGCGAAGCTGTAGTCGATGGTCTCGGCCGAAGGCGAGGGCTGGTCGTCGGACGAGCTGCACGAGGCGAGCGTGCCGATCAGGATCGCGCCGACCGCGAGTGCGATAGACCTGGCAAAACGGCGGCGGTGGTGCATCTGTGGTGTTCTCCAACGTGTTCGGGCAACATGGTTTGCCTTGCCTAACAACGCTAACGTGTCACCCGTGCGGGTTTGGTGCCATTCTGATGCGGTTTCATGACAGGTGAGAACGAGCGGAAGTACGCGGCGGGGGTGTGGCCGATGACCTGCCTGAACAGGTCGATGAACGTTCCAGGGTTGGCATACCCGAGGCCGCGGGCCACGGCGACGACAGGTTTGCCTGCGGCAATCTCGATCAATGCAACGCGGACGCGCACCAGAATTCGCCATTGAGTGAGCGTCGTGCCGGTGTCTGCCTGGAAGCGACGCATCAAGGTCCGGCCACTCACGCCGATGGTGCGAGCCCAGTCGGAAGTGGTGCGGTCGTCCGCCGGATCGGCGATGATCTGCTGGGCAATCGAAAGAAGGTCAGGCGTTCTCGGCAACGGAATGTCGAGACTCGCGGCCTGAACGGGATGGATGAGGTCGATTGCCACCTGCTGTAGCCGTAGTCGCTTCAGGTCGGGCATGGCGTTGTTCTCGTTGTGTAACAACACCTCCCGAAGTGCACCGGTCATGGGTATGCCGACTATCGAGTCCCAATCGGTGTCGATTCGATCCGGCGTCAGGTACGTCGCGAAGATGACGGCGCCGTCGTCGGAGCGGACACGGTGCGCAGTGCCGGCAGGAATCCAGATGCCGAGCATCGGCGGAACCATCCAGAGGTGTTCGGACGCTTCGAGTGTGACGGTCCCACCTGCCGACCACAGCAGTTCATGTTCGCGGTGGGTATGGAAATCCCAGACACCAGTTGCCGTGCTCTTGAACCGGATGGTGCTGACGGACCACGGCTCCGCGACGATCCGGTTCGGGGTGGACACCGGCTCGTTCCACGTCGACGGTTCCAGGGTCGGCGCTCCCCACAACATGATGCCGGGGAAGTCCTGTCGCGAAGGCGTCACGAACCAAGAACGTACCGGCTTCCGGCCGTCGACCGAGGGGGTGCGCGTATCGATGGCTCGATCGAAACAGTGGTTGGCCATGACGCTTCACCGTAACAGTGCAGGTGAGAGTAATTTTAGGTAGCCCTAATTCGGATACCGTCAGGAAACCCATGACATCACTTCTCTTGCCTACCGCTGATACCGATGCCGAGTTCGCTCGCATCACCGCAGCACTTACCCGACGCGGTTTCCTCGGGGCCGGTGCCTTGGCGGGGATCGGATTGCTCACGGCCTGTGGAACCAGCTCCAGTGAATCGGCCGAGGGCTCGATGCGCACCATCAACACGGCACTGGGGCAGGTGGAGGTTCCCACCAACCCGCAGCGAGTGGTCAGCGCCGATTACTACACGGGCCCCGCGATGTTCGACGCCGGATTCACCCCCGTCGGATTGCCGGTGGACTACGAGAACGCCGACGGTGTCCCGGAACCGTATGCGTCTGCCCTGCGGTCTCTTCCGAAGGTGGGACGCTGGTACGAGCCCAACGCCGAGGCGATAGCGGCTTTGTCTCCCGACTTGATCGTGATGACCAACCTCCTTTCGGAGAACAACCCGGATCTTTACGAGCAGATCCGGTCGATTGCACCGACCGCAGTTTTTGCCGAAGACGGCAAGTACGCGTGGAAGGAGCGCGCCCTCGGGGTCGCGGACGCACTCAACCAGAGTGCGAAGGTTCAAGAGTTGGCAGACCGATACGAGGCGCGGATCGCGAAGTTCCGCAGCGACAACGCTGACGTGTTGAGCAAGGTGAAGGTCGTCTACACCACGTACTTCGAGGAGAGTGGTTTCTCGCTGTACTCGCCGACCAAGTATCAGACGACGGTCATCAGCGAGGCCGGGTTCCAGTTCAACGACCGCTCACTCGCAATTCCTGCCGGCAGCAACGAGTGGTTCCCGAAGGAGCAGTTGGAGCTACTCGACGAAGCCGACGTCATCATCACCAACAGTGGCAAGGGCCCCATCAACGAGAAGTTGGCGAACGACACCATCTTCCAGCGTCTGCGCGCCGTCAAGAACGATCAGGTGTACTCGTTCGACTACGAGGGCGTCGCGTCGTTCGGTTGGGCCCTGACGTTCCTCGAGCAGTTCCAGCCGATTGCTGAGGAGATCAGAGCCAAGCGCTGATCTCCTCAGCGATCAAGAGGAAGCCGGCGCCACCACATCCAGCCTCGGTTGATGCTGGTCGGTGTATGCCCACGGGCGGATCTTCTCCAGTGCTTTGCCGATCCGGAACACGGTCGGTTCGTCGTACGTATGGCCGACGATCTGGACGCCCGTGGGAACGCCGTTGTGTGCGTGTCCACTGGGCACCGCTAGTACGGGGCACCGATTGGCGACGTTGAACGGCAACGTGAGAAGTGCTTCGGCGGTGGTGTTCACGTGCTGGCCCGCAACCGTGAGGCCGTCGAGCAAAGACTCGCCTGCCGGGAAGGCGATGGTGCCCGAAGTCGGGCAGATCAGCGCATCGAATGGAGCCATCGCCTCGGCGAGCTCTCGTTGCATCTGGGTTTCTTTGCGAAGGCCGTCCAGAAATGACATTTCCGCAGCGCCCTTCGACGTGATCGCGACGTTGTCGAGCGTGTAGTCGGCAAGAAGATCACCGTGGACGCGAGCAACTTCCGCGACGGATGCACCCATGATCGTTCCGAAATGGACTTTCACCGCTGCTGCCATCGAATCACGAGTCCACGGCAACTCGATCTCCTCGACGATCGCGCCGGCATCGACCAACGACTGTGCGAGAGCCCGGGTGTTCGCCTCGATGTCAGGCTCGATGGGGAAGTCACCGAGCCGCAGGCACAGGGCAATGCGCATTCCCTCGACCGACGGGTACTCGTGTGGCAGCGTGATCGCCGGCCTGAGGGAAGAATGGTCACGCGGATCCGGCCCGATCAGAACGTTGGCCAAAAGAATTGCGTCGTCGACAGTTCGGGCCATCGGACCGTCGCCACGGTAGGAATCCATGGACAGCGGGGCGACCCCGGGAATGCGGCCGTACGACGCTTTGAGCCCGACGGTGCCGGTGAAGCCTGCCGGGCCCCGCGTCGACCCTCCGATATCGGATGCTGTTGCCAGAGTGGTAGTTCCGGCAGCGAGGGCGGCGCCCGCACCTCCGGATGAACCGCCGGGGCTGTAATCGAGGTTCCAGGGATTGCGAGTCACGCCCCACAGTGGAGAGTGCGTGAACGCCGCAACACAGAACTCCGGCGTCGTGGTGCGTGCGTGAATCAGGCCGCCTGCTGCCAGAACTCGATCGATCACCGGTGCGTTCTCGCGGGCGATGTTTCCGCGTGCCGCCAGCGAACCTTCGGTCAGAGACTTTCCGGCAATAGCATGTTTTTCCTTGGCAGCTACCGGAATTCCCTCGAGCGGCCGCGGATCGGGTCCGTGGCCGAGATATCGGCTCTCAGCTTCCCGAGCGCCGGTCAGTGCCTCCTCGAACATCTCTTCGGTGAAGGCATTGATGTGAGGTTCGAACTTCTGGGTTCGGTCGACGACTGCTTGTAGCAGTTCGACCGGAGACAATTCTCGCGTGCGAAAGTGTGCAATAGCTTCGGTGGCGCTGAGGTAATGCAGGTCGTCTGACATGGCGTTATCTCCCTGGAGAAGTATGTGTAGGAATCACGCGCTTCGCGCAAGGGCGCCCAGTGCGGCCGCAGTCATAGCCGTGACACCTTCGGGTAGTGCCGCGGCCGGATCCGGCGCGAAGCGCGGTGAGTGATTCGAGGGTGTGCCGGGAGGAATCCGTCCCTCGGCGAGTGCGGCGAGAGCTCTTTCGTCGAAACTCCGAAGCGCCGTCCCGCCGAAATGCCAGAATACGGAGGGGCATTGGGCAGCAGTGCCGAAGACTCCGAAGTCCTCGCTGCCTGAAAGTGGTTGCGGCAGGGTGTGCATTCCCAATCCGGCCCGGCGTAGGTCGGTCATCACCGTGGACGTTGCGTCCGGAGTGTTGACCGTGGCCGGAAAGCCGTTGTACGCATGAACGTCCGGCGCTTCGGTGGCGCCTGCTCCGTCCGCTTCTGCGCGAGCGATCCGGCCTACAGATTCGAGCATGTGTTCTCGCGACGATGCGCTGAAAGTTCGCAGACTGAGTAGTAGTTCGGCGTCGTCGGCAATGATGTTCGCAGCTGTGCCGGCGTGCAATGCTCCCACCGTGAGCACCGGTGCTGTCGGGGTTGCCGCTTCATGAGCGACCAGACTTTGAATGCGCAGCGCGAAAGATGCTGCCATCAACAAGGGGTCGATGCACGCGTACGGCGAGGACGCATGTCCACCACGGCCGTGAAAAACCACTCGAATCGTGTCGGATGCTGCCATCAAGATGTCGGGTTTGCTGACCAGCATCCCAGCCGGAGTCGGACCCACGTGTTGTCCCAGGCAGAGGTCCGGTCGCGGGAAACGGTCGAAGATTCCGTCGTCGACCATCGCACGAGCGCCGGACCCGGTCTCCTCGGCAGGCTGGAAGACCGCGACAACAGTGCCGGTGATCGACGTCGGATCCGCGGAAAGTGCTGCGCACGTGGCAAGTAGCGCGGTGACGTGGACGTCGTGGCCGCACGCATGCATGACGCCATCCGTCTTGGAGGCGTATGACAACCCGGTGTCTTCTGCGACCGGCAACGCGTCCATGTCGGCGCGTAGCAGGATCACCGGCCCGCTGCTCCCTTGGAGAACACCGACGACACCCGTGCCGCCGACTCCGATCGTGACGTCCCAGCCGCCGATCCGCCGAAGCTCTTCGGCAACAAGTGCGGCAGTGCGAGTTTCGTTGCCGGACAACTCGGGGTGTGCGTGCAGGTCCCGGTACAGATCGAACCAGTGCGGCTCGACGGTTCGCAACCGCGACGGGTCTCCGAATTCAAGATTCGAAAGCAGTTGATTCATGGTCGATCTTCTTTCGGTTGGTGATGATCAGTTGGCGGTTTTCAGTTGCACCAGGTTCAGCATCTTTTCTCGGGTCTGCGGCGCTGCCATTACCGCGATGATCGCCACGACGGGCCCGAGCGCGAGCGATACGAACGCCGCTGACCAGGAGAGATGGTCCACGATGAATCCGAACACCAGCGGCGCGACAATCCCGGCGACCATGCCGCCGAAAATGATCATCGACGAGGCGGCTCCGACCACCGAAGAAGGCAGGCTACGAAGTGGGAGTGCAAAACACGGCATGAAAGCGAAAGAGGCAGCGGCAGATCCGAGGGTGACGAGAACGACGAACAAGGCCGTGTTGGAGGCGAAAGGAACTGAAACGAGCATCACGATGCACGCGAGCATGGACGGCACTACGACGATGCGGCTGTTGCCTGCCAGTCGATCCGAGATTCGGCCGCCGACGACGGTGGTCACGGCGGCCACCACGGTTGCCGGGATGAGAAGGAGGCTCGCACTCGAGAGGGCGATTCCACGTTCGTCATGGAGGTAGGACGGAACCCAGGACGACATCCCCCAGATCACGAAGTCGTAGCCGAAGAACATCAAGGCGAAGAGCCACATCGCGCGGGAGCGAAGTACGGTGCGCATGTTGTCCCAGGAGGAATCCGGACCGTGGTCGATCTCCGCCTGAAGTGCGGGCGGGAGCCACAACTTGATGCTGACGAGCGAGAGTACGCCGAGCGCCGCGACGGCCAGAAACATCCCACGCCAGCCGATCAACGGGAGAAGCGCTGCCGCAACGACAATGGCGAGAAGCGTACCGACGGCGTTGGAACTGTTCATCCATCCGGTTGCGGTGGCACGTTGCTCCGGGATGCTGCGTTCGGCAACCAGCTTTACTGCGGCTGCCGGAAACACGCCCTGTGCGAGACCGAAGAGAAAGCGAACAACCAGAAGCGTCCCGAACGACCACGCAAGGGCAGTGAGGCCGGTGAAGACACTCCACGCCACCAACCCGATCAGAGCCATCCGGACTGCGCCGTATCGATCGGCGAGCAGTCCACCAGGCAGTTGGGCCAGTGTGTATGCAATGAAGAACGTGGAGATGATCAACCCACGCTGGGAGTAGTCGAGATCGAACTCCTCACCGAGCAAAGGGAGGGCGAGGTTGATCGCCAGCCGGTCTATGTAGTCGATCGCGTAGGCGACGAACAGCAGCGCGACCGTGACTTTGGTGGAGCGAAGCACTGGGCCTCCAAGTGGTGAACCTGTGAAGTGATTCACGTATCCTTGGCAAACAGGCAGGGATCACCGGCCAGAATGCAGTAATCCAGCAATACTTGGCAGATGAAGCCGGAATCCGACGCATTTGTGATCGCGGAATCTGATCTGGAGATCATCAATGCACTCCAACTCAACCCCCGCGCGTCGTGGACGCAGTTGTCCTCGGTGCTCGACATGGATTCGACGACGATCGCCCGCCGGTGGCGTCGACTCGTCTCGAACGGTCATTCGTGGGTCAACGCGGTCGCAATCGGTCGAACCCACATATTCGGCTATCTCCTGATCAGGACCACTCAGGATGCGGTTGCCGACGTGGGGGAGCGGTTACGTGAGCTGGCCTGCGCTTATCTGTTGGCCAGGACGGAAGGTGAGTACGAGTACTTCGTCGGAGTTGTGGCCGCCGACCAGAAGAGTTTGGACGCCTTGGTGTGTGAGCACCTTGCTGCCGATCCTGGAATCTTGTCGATCAGAAGCCGGGTCGGGGTGAAGGTGTACCGGGACGGCTTCAGTTGGGAGCCGGGCGCTCTGGGGCAAGCAGGTCGCGCTCAGCTGGCAACCGCTGCGGCGCCGGCAGATCCGACAGTGTTCCGTGAGTCCGACGGTGCCCTGTTGGAGGCGCTCGGCCGTGACGGACGTGCCAGCTATGCGCGTCTCGCCGCGATTTGTGGAACGAACGAGACTGCGATTCGACGGCGCTTGGCCCAGCTGACTGCATCGCGACAGTTGATTTTCCGCTGCGATGTCTCGCAACAGGCTGTCGGTTCACCGTTCGAAGTGATCTTCGATGTCGCTGTGGACGGTTCCACCGACGAACTCGGCAATCTTGTGTCGAGTTGGCCGGAGATCAGATTGTTGGTGGCGACTACCGGAACAGCGAACATGTTGATCAGCGTGTGGCTGAGCACCCTCGCGCAGAGTCTTGTCGTCGAGGATCGACTCCGCCGAATCGGTAGTGTGCGGATCCTCGATCGACGTGTCTCGCTGCACCCGATGAAGCGGTTCGGGCAGCTGCTCGGACCGAGCGGAGTGGCGGAAGGTCATGTCCCGGTCGCGATTTGGGGCGCCGGCGACGTTATTCGTTGAGCGTCAGTCGATCGGCGTCCGATTGTCGTCGACGAGGTGTGTATCGGAGTCGGTTGCACGGGAGCGCTTCCAGATCATCCGAGCCAGCGCACCCAGTACGGACACTGCCAGGACAACGCCACCGCCGATGATGCCGGCCGACGAGTCGGGGAAGATGCCCTCGAGCAGCAGCCAGACACCGAAGACGAAGAACAGCACCGCGGCGCCGATCTTGATGAATCCGTCCGGGAGGTGCTTGCCCAGTACCGAGCCGACGATGATGGCGAGAGCGTCGGCCGCCACCATGCCTACCGTCGACCCGATCCAGACGCCGATCCAGTCGTTGTCGGTCGCAAGGGTGATGGTGGCGAGCATGGTCTTGTCGCCGAGTTCTGCCAGGAAGAAGGCCGACGCGACGGCGATGAAGGCGGATCGCGTGACGCGACCGGCCTTGTTCTGCTCGTCGTCGGTGAGATCGTCACCGCGCAGGGTCCAGAGGCCGAAGATCAGGAACGCGATACCGCCGACGATGGAGATTGCCGCGGTGGGGAGTGCGACGCCCAGGTAGTGGCCGACGGCGACCGAGACAAGGTGAACAAGGGTGGTGGCGACGGTGATTCCGCCGAGAACGACCCACCAGCGATATCGCAAGGCAAACGTCATTGCCATCAGTTGCGACTTGTCGCCGAGTTCAGCGACGAAAATGACGCCGAAACTCAAAAGTATTGCGGCAAGCAAGGTTTACTCCTCCGGTCGGTGTAGGTCGGAGGAAAAATGCGAGCCTCCGGCCTGGGCAGGCGCATAGTGCGCTTGTCCGGCCGAAGGTCTCGCCCACCGAGGCCACAGGACCTTCGGTTCGCCAGGCCGGGTGCTTCGCGATCCGCACCAGGCGGAGCGCGTCGAACCAGTATGTCGACACAGGCGATTGGGGGCTACTCCCCTTCGTTGCTACCCACGTTAGCGCGGTCGGCTCGAATTGGCAAAGCGCACAGCAAGTTTGGGAGTCCAAACTTATCGCTTACCGCGGCCGTCACGAAGCGAGGAGCATGGCCAAAACAGCGGTGTCGGGATCGCTGATCAAATCGATGCCGACGCGGCTGATCATGGAGACGACCGTGCCGTCCGGCTCTGCCTCCACCCAGGCCGCACGATGCTCCAAGCCCAGGTAGGGAAGTCCTGGCAGTAGTACGCACCCCGACGCGCTTCCCTCGCATTCCGGCAGGCTGGGGGTGGTTTCCGACGGCGGGTGCAGCATGATCAGTGCCGGCGGCTGATGGTCGGAGAAACGGCCGGGTGTCAGTGCAAAATCGCCGAGCACCGGACCTTCGGCAACCACCAGACCGACAGTGCCGGGTTGCGGATCCTCGGGAACGTCCTCACGCACTCCGAAGACCGTCGTCGTCGGCAACAATCCCGGCATCGAGGCCACTCGGACAGCCAGGGCGAGAAGCTGCGCCCACTCCTGGGTGGTGTCCGGCCAGCGGCCGGAAATGACGAAACCCTGCAAAGACCCAGCGGCTTGGAACGGAGAAATGCCTATTGCTTCGTTTCTGTTCATTTCTGTTCCTCCCTCGGTGCTGGGGCAAATCTCGGTCTGACGCGCATGCGTCGGTCCGGCACACCTCGTTGGGTAATCGAAATATGCACCTATTCGGTACTGGCACACAAGACAGGGAGAGTGCCAGCCAGGTTTGCGCTGGTGAGAGCGGTGGTATGCGCAGGCATGACTCTGTCGAAGAACCGTTCTCGGCTCGAAGACCTGGCAACGCAGGCGTGGATCTTCGGGTATCCCCTGTTGATTGCGGCGGTATCGCGTGACGTCATGACGGCGACGCCGACCCCGGTGGCGATGAAAGCCCCGCTCAACCAGTTCGCTTATGCGCGTACGACGCCCGATGCGAGCTTCACCGATGTCGTCTCGCCCAACGCGGACACTCTTTACTCGTCGGGGTGGCTGGACGTCTCGACGGAACCGCAGGTGCTCTCGCTGCCGGACTTCGGCACCCGGTACTGGTTGGTCCCCATCCTCGACGCGTGGAGCGACGTCTTCACGGTGCCGGGATCTCGGACGGTAGGACGCACCGGGGGACCGTACCTGGTGGCCGGACCGAATTGGAAAGGCAACGTGCCCAAGGGTTTGACGCTGCTGCGGTCGCCGACGGCGATGAATTGGATAGTCGCCCGCTACGCGACGTCAGGGGGAACAGACCTGGCCGAAGTGCACAGCCTGCAGGACCGGACGCGACTCACACCACTGTCGGAGTGGACAGGTGATCCGCAGGACTACACGCCCGGAGAAGTTCCGGTGAACTCTGCTGTCGACACGCGCACACCGCCGGTGGACCAGGTGGCCGCAATGGACGGCGAGACCTTCTTCACCACGCTCGACGCACTTCTCGACGACAATCCTCCGCGTCCGGAGGATACCGAGATGATGAAACAGCTGTCCGACATCGGAATCGGCTCGTCGCTGCCCTGGAAGTCGCGCCCGCAAGAGGTGCGTGATGCCCTCGACCGAGCTGCGCGAACCGGAATGGACGTGCTGAGCGAGATCGCCAAGGAGGCGGAAGGCAATCCGAAGAACGGCTGGACGATGCACCGCGGCTTGGGGCATTACGGGACTCATTACGCTCAGCGGGCTCTGATCGTCTGGCTCGGTTTCGGGGCCAACCTCGACGCAGATGCCGTGTACCCGCACGCCACCACCGACGTCGACGGTAAGCCTCTGACCGGTGAGAAGAAGTACGTACTTCATTTCGAGAAGGACGAGCTCCCGCCGGTCGAGGGATTCTGGTCGCTCACGATGATGAACGAGCGACAGTACTTCGTGGACAACCCGATCGATCGATATGCCATCGGCGATCGAAGTGATCTGGTGTTCGCCGACGACGGCTCGCTGGACATCTATCTCCAGCACGAGTCGCCTGGTGGCGAGAAGGAGCGGAACTGGTTGCCGGCTCCGTCCGGTGACTTCAACGTCTTTCTGCGCCTGTACTGGCCGAAGGCTGCAGTGCTGTCGGGATCGTGGACCGCGCCCGGTATTCGGGAAGCAAGTATTCGGGAAGCAGGCTGAAAGTCCCCTCGCTTCGTACCCGAAGAGCACAACTCGGTATCAGCCGCGCGTTTCGATGGGCGGAAAGGTCACGATAGCCATACGATCTGTCGGTATTGCCCTGTTTGAAGAGCTGTTGAATCGGTCAGAGACACCCGCTTGCTTCGGAGGCTACTGATGGTCACGCAGAACCCGTTCGTGCAGTACGGCAAAGAGATCTGGTGGATGATCCTGATCCGCGGAATCTTCGGCGTGATCTTCGGAATCATTGCGCTCGTGTGGCCGGGAATTACCGTGGTGGCCTTGGTTTTCCTGTTCGGTATCTACTCCATTGTCGACGGCTTGATCACGCTCGTTCGAGCCATCCGGGACCGCGAACACCTGAGTTCGTGGGGATGGTGGGTGTTCACCGGCGTCGTTTCGGTGGGAGCCGGTATCGTCGCGCTGGTCTGGCCAGGCATCACGGCGCTGGTACTTCTGTACATAATTGCCTTCTACGCCATCATGTTCGGAATCTTCGGAATTGTCGGCGCCTTCAAGATGAAAGCGCTGCCCGGATCCAGTTGGGGATGGCTGCTCGCCGCGTCGGTGCTCGCGGTCATCTTCGGCATCATCCTTCTGATCGCACCAGGCGAAGGCATCATCAGCCTCATCTGGTTGTTGGGTTGGTACGCAATCTTGTTCGGCCTCTTCATGATCGTGGGCGCATTCCAGATCAGAAGCCGGGCAAAGGAAGCCGGTGTTCTCTAAGAAGGGCAAGCCGGCCGCCGCGGCTCCCGCTCCGATCCCCACGCTTTCCGGTAGTGCGAACTGGTCGATCCCGCGCGGTCTGATCGTCCTGCTCGGTCTCGCGGCCACCGTGGTTGCCGTCGGCGGAATGAAGGTGTTCGGCGGCATCCTCGGACCGGTATTCCTGGCCCTCGTGCTGACGATTGCCGTTCAGCCCATTCAGGATTGGTCACAGCGCCGAGGGTGGCCCAAGTGGGTCGGGATGCTCGGCTCACTGGTCACCGTGTACCTGATTCTGCTCGGGTTGGCGGCGTCGTTGATCGTGTCGACGGCCCAGTTGGCGACAATCCTGCCTCAATACTCCGAAGAGATGACCAACCTCCTCAACGAGGGCCGCGACAAGTTGGCCGACTTCGGAGTCAGCACCGAACAGATCCAAAGCACACTCAGCAGTATCGATCTCACGAAGGTCGTGGGCGTACTCGAAAGCGGACTGGAAGGTCTGCTCGGCATTCTGTCGGATCTGGTGTTCATCCTCGCGCTGTTGCTGTTCATGGCTTTCGACGGCATGAGTATCCGCTCACGGTTGAATGTGCTGTCCGAGCAACGTCCCGAAATCTCCTACGCGCTCTCCACCTTTGCCGCCGGAACTCGCAAATATCTGGTCGTCTCGACGGTCTTCGGCCTCATCGTGGCGGTACTCGACGGTGGTGCGCTGTGGCTGATGGGCATTCAGCTGCCCGTCCTGTGGGCGCTGCTGTCCTTCATCACCAACTACATCCCCAACATCGGGTTTGTCATCGGCGTCATCCCACCGGCGCTCCTGGGACTCCTTCAGGGCGGGCCGTGGCTGATGCTGTGGGTGATCGTCGTCTACTCCGTCATCAACTTCGTGATCCAGTCCATCATCCAACCCAAGTTCGTCGGCGACGCCGTCGGGCTGTCGGTGACGATGACCTTCCTCTCGCTTGTCTTCTGGGCGTGGGTTCTCGGAGCACTCGGAGCATTGCTGGCGATTCCGCTCTCGTTGCTGGTGAAGGCCGTCCTGCTCGACATCGACCCGGCCACACGCTGGGCGGACATCCTGATCAGTGGTCCTCGAACCGAACCGGATGAAGACCCGAAAGAAGAAGCGAAACCGACCCCGGCGCCCACCTAGAACTTCTCAGTGTTTCTACAAGTTGTTGCTTTATCGTCTCGCCCATGAGCGCCGAGAACACCACCGAGAACTCCCACCGCCAGCCGTCACGCCTCGGTCGACGGCTGGCAGTGGGTGGTGTGGCCGCGATTGTCGCGGCTGCGGTGGCGGGGATCGGGTTCGTGATCTTCGCGGGCGGTGCCGATTCCTCGAACACCGTCGCGATCGTGAACGCCGACGCGGGAACCACGCTCGACGGCAAGGAACTTCGGGCCGGCGACACCCTGGTGGACACGTTGGGCAAGAACGAAGACTTCGACTTCCAGGTGGTCGACAACCCCGGCGGGAACTACTTCGCGACGTTGACGGTGCCGGAAGACTTCAGCGAAACCGTCGCGTCGATGTTCGGCACTGATCCCCGCCAAGCCAGTGTCGAACTGGCGGTGAATGGCTCGGACTCGGAGAAGTCCGCCGAGTTGACTCGGGCCGTATCGGCGCAGGTCGGCGCGGACGGAATCAAGGGTTTGCTGGCTCAGACTTCGGCCGCGCGGCGCTCGATCGATCAAAACCTCACCACCGCACAGATTCTGGTCGCCGGCACCAATGAGGCCGGAAAGTCCATCGATCAGGTGAAGGCAGGCGCAGGCACTCTGCTGCCGTATCTCGAGACCGCACGCTCGGGAGCGTTGGAGTTGATGAGCGTGGCGGACCAGGTATCCGGCGTGGTCGATCAGGCGTCGGGGTCGGCGGAAGAGCTGGCCACGCGCGCTGACTCACTGGGCCTGACGCTGGGGGAGGCGTCGTCGTCGACCGCGGAATTGAAGACACGGATCGACACGTTGCAAACTGCGTTGAACGGCCTTCCGATCCCGCCCGACGTGACAGCGCAACTGGCCGGTGTGAGTTCGGATCTCGGTGCGCTGAATGCGCAATTGGGCACCGTTCCGGCACTGTTGGGTGGCTCGGTCGGACCCGATACGGAGCTCGGTGATCTAGTCCGCACCGCTGTCGGGCAGCTGCAAGGCGCAAGCGATCAACTGAGCAGTGCTGCCGGACAATTGAACGACGGACTCATCCCCATCGCCGATCAGGCACCGCAGATGCTCGGCGACGTGACCGATCAGATCACCCAGGGATTCACGACGCTGCAAGGGATCGCCAAGTCATTGGTCACGGGCCTCGACGGCGCAAAATCCGGTATTCCGGCGATGACCACTCCGCAGCAGGTTCAGTTGACCTCGGTGCTGTCGGATCCGGTGGCCGTGAATCAGACCAGCGCGAACAGTGGTGACTCCGGAACTCGCACACTGGCATTGGTCTTCGGAGCCACGACGGTCCTGCTCGGTGGCGCTCTGCTGACGCGAACGGCGGCGCCCCTGGTGAGGCGCCGCCGTTCGCAAGAAGAGCTGTGACTAGACGATCAGACCTGCGGTCTGGGTACGTGCACGGTCGAAGCGAGCCGAAACGTCGTTCCAGTTGACGATGTTCCAGAATGCCTTGACGTAGTCGCCCTTGACGTTCTGGTAGTCGAGGTAGAAAGCGTGCTCCCACATGTCGAGGAGCAGCAGCGGCGTGAGGCCGATGGAGATGTTGCCCTGCTGATCGAAGAGCTGGACGATGATCAGACGCTGTCCGATCGAGTCCCACGCGAGGATGGACCAGCCGGAGCCCTGGATGGCGTTGGCGTTCGCGGAGAAGTGAGCGCGGAAGAGATCGAACGAACCGAAGTTGTCGTCGATCGCTGCGGCGAGCTCGCCTTCGGGCTTGTCGCCACCGTCAGCGCTGAGGTTGTTCCAGAAAACGGTGTGGTTGGTGTGGCCACCGAGGTGGAACGCCAGGTTCTTCTCGAGCAGGTTGGCCTGCGCTGCGATGGTGTCGTTCTCACGAGCCTCGGCCAGCTTCTCGAGTGCAGCGTTGGCGCCGGCAACGTAAGCCGCGTGGTGCTTGTCGTGATGCAGCTCCATGATCTTGCCCGAGATGTGCGGCTCGAGGGCTGCGTAGTCGTAGGGGAGTTCCGGCAGCGTGTAAACAGACACGAGGGTCCCTTCTTTGCGGGCTGGTGAGCCCTGGTGCTTTAGAGTGCGTCGATCACCGGTCACGGCGTGACGTCACTCGCGTATGTGCAAATCATTCTTCGGGTTTCCACCCAATAACATTCGTACACCGTCCGCAACAGTCCGGCTCAGGTAGTAATCACCAAAGAATAAAGTTTGGTTAACCGAACTTAGTTGGATCTAAGGGTAAGCTAATATGCGCAAATTCGTCGTAAAGGTGAACGGAACCTTAAACTTGCGCGATGCCCGCACCAGTTTTCCTCCCGGAATCACCAGAGGCGGCCGCGCCTCGGGTGAATCTTCCGGGCGCTGACCTGCTGCGAGCACTGGCGGTTGCCGCCGTGATCTACTCCCACATCTCTTTTTACGTCATCGACGATCTCGGCTCGGGCTGGTGGGTGATCGACGTCGTTTACGGCGTTCTGATCGAGCCCGCCGAACTCAACCAGCACCTCTCTTTTGTCGGGGTCGCGGTATTCATGATGCTGACCGGCGCTCTGGTGACGCGGTCCGCGATTCGTGACGGCCCCGGAAAGTTCTTGACCAACCGATTCAGCCGCCTGCTGCCCGCATTCTGGGTGGCAACCGCGATTGCCATTCTTCTGGTCCGCCTCGGAATCAACGGAATGTTCAGCGGTCAGGAAGGTATTTCCGATACCGAAGCGTTGATGAGCTTTTTTCTCGGCGGATTCTTTCTCAAGCCCGAGGTAGCGGTTCTCGGAGTGACCTGGACGCTCACCGTCCAATTCCTCTTCTATCTCGCCTGCGTCGCGGCTCGACCGATACTGCGTCTGCGTCCAATCGTCATGCCGCTCGCCGGCGGAGCACTGTGCTCACTGGTGCTGCTCTACAACGTCTACGCGCCGTTGCCGTACACGGTGCCGATGCTGTCCAAGATCGCCGCGACGCTGCCGGCTGTCTTCCTCGGTCAGATCATGTACCTCGCGTGGGCCAAGCTCGCTCCCGGCCGCTGGCTGATCGTTGCCGTCCTCGTTCAGATGCACGTCATCATCGTGGCGACCCAGTTCCGCGTCTACTGGGCCGGCGAGCACTACCTGTGGACAATTTCGGTAGTCGCCGCAGCGGTAGTTCTCATCGGCCGCTACGACGGTGTCCCGACGCGCTGGTCGGTCGTGAAATGGCTTTCGACGCGCAGTTACATCATCTATCTCGTGCACACCCTGATCCTGTACCGCGTTGTCGAGAACACCGTTTTGTACGTTGGACCGACGCTGGCGTTTGCACTCTTCCTTCTGGCAACGGCCGCGGTAGCAGAAATCGGCTACCGGTGGGTGGAGCTGCCCGGCGCCCGCGCGGTCACGGCGTGGCGAAACAGCCGCTCGCGCGTAGCATCGAAGCATGAGCTGGTACGACGACATTCTGGGACGAGCGTCCGCAAAATCCACGCTGATCGCGCCTGAGGACGCCCTACCCGGGCGAGAGCAGAAAATGCCGGTACCTACCGCGCACTACGTCAACGGGCATCCGTTGACGCCGCCGTTTCCGGCCGAACTGCAGACCGTCGTCGTCGGGATGGGTTGTTTCTGGGGCGCCGAGAAGGAGTTCTGGCAGCTTCCCGGTGTGTACACAACCGCTGCGGGTTATGCGGGAGGCTTCACCCCCAACCCGACGTACGAAGAAACGTGCTCCGGACGTACGGGTCACACCGAAGTGGTGCTGGTGGTCTTCGATCCCGCAGTGATCTCCTACGAGCAGATCCTGGCGCACTTCTGGGAGAACCACGATCCGACGCAGGGGATGCGTCAGGGTAACGACCAGGGCTCGCAGTACCGTTCGGCGATCTTCACGACGTCCGCCGAGCAGGAAGAAATCGCTCATGCGTCGGCCGTCGCTTTCGGTGAACGACTTGCCGAAGCCGGATACGGCGCGATCACCACCGAAATCGGTCCGCTGCGCGACTTCTTCTACGCGGAGGATTACCACCAGCAGTATTTGGCGAAGAACCCCGGCGGCTACTGCCCGGTGCATGCCACCGGCGTCAGTTGCCCGGTCGGATTGCTCCGTCAGGATCAGGTTCCGGCGCAGACGGACATCCTTCCGCCGAGTGAATAACTGGACAGGTGTTGGAGGACACATGTGATTCAGCTCGTTAACACTTGCAACTAGATCGAAACAAAGGGAATCTCGATGTAAGAGTGTGTCGTCGAGAGAACTGAGCTAATAATGTCAGGTAGTACGCGAGGAACTGCGTCGCTGCTCCGACGCACCATTCATGTAGGCCACGATCCGATGGTTCGCCGCAGTGATCGGATCGAAGGATTCATGTCCTTCGGTCTGATCATTTTCGCGATTCTTCTGCTGCCTCTCGCGGTATGGGCAGGGGCTGCGACGGCTTCGAGCCAGAACGCACTGATCGCCAAACAATCCGCCGAACTACACAGCATTTCGGCGACGACGACTGCAGACTCGACGCAGACCACCCCCTCGACAGCCGATTACATTGCACCGACCACCGAAATGGCCAGCGCGCAATGGAACTGGAACGGTGAGGTTCACACGGGTGATGTCACTGTCGACTCGGCGACGCCCGTCGGCACCGAGGTCCCCATCTACGTCAACGATCACGGCGACAAGACCGTAGCTCCGATCACACAGAGTGCTGCCGACGTCGCAGCCGTGGTGACCGGGGTTTTCACCTGGTTCAGCGTGATGTCCCTGTTGGTCATCGCGTTCATGCTGGTGCGGGTCTTTCTCGATCGTTCCCGCTCGGCCCAGTGGGACCGAGACCTACGCGCGTTCCTCGACGCGAACGCGCTGTAGATCCCGGACCTTTCCTCACTGCAGTTGGGGCATGACCTCGCTTGCGACGAGTTCGAGATGATCCAGATCGGCCAGATCGAGAGTCTGCAGGTACACGCGCTGTGAACCGGCCTCGGCGAAAGTGCCGATCTTGTCGACCAGCTCCGAAGGTGTTCCGGCCAGACCGTTCTCACGTAGCTCGTCCACGTCGCGTCCGATCGCTTCGGCGCGCTTCTTGATCTCCGCCTCGTCGCGGCCGCAGCACAGGACGAGAGCGTTGGAGTACACCAATTCGTTCGGATCGCGCTCGATGTCGATGCAAGCCTGACGAACCCGCGCAAAGATGTCCTTCGTTTCCGCGAGGGACTTGAACGGGATGTTGAACTCGTTCGCGAACCGAGCGGCGAGCGCCGGAGTCTTCTTCTTGCCCGTGCCACCGATCAGGATCGGCGGACCGTCGACCTGGTGCGGTTTGGGAAGCGCGGGAGAGTTCTTGATCTGCACGTGCTTACCGTCGTAGTCGAACGTGTCGCCGACCGGCGTACGCCACAGGCCGGTCACTACGTCGAGAGTTTCCTCGAGCAGTTCGAAGCGATCCTTGAGCGCCGGGAACGGGATGCCGTACGCCTGGTGCTCTTCCTCGTACCAGCCGGCACCGATGCCGAGGTCTACGCGGCCACCACTCATCTGATCGACCTGTGCGACCGAGATGGCCAGCGGTCCGGCGTGACGGAACGTAGCCGACGTCACCAGAGTGCCGAGGCGGATGGTGGATGTTTCGCGGGCGATTCCGGCGAGCGTGATCCACGCGTCGGTGGGTCCGGGAAGGCCGTCGGAATTCATGGCGAGATAGTGGTCCGAGCGGAAAAATGCGCCGTAGCCGAGTTTTTCGGCAGTCTGGGCAACAGTCAGTAGTTGTTCGTAGGTAGCGCCCTGCTGGGGTTCGGTGAATATACGCAGCTCCATGACTTCTACTCTGCCACTATTTTGCGGAGGTCGGGACGACGGCACCGACTTGTCCGGCGCCGAAACACAGCGTCAGTCCCGGCGTTGTCGGCGTGATCTTCACACTGTTTCCGTGGCCGACCAGGCGCACGAATGCCGAGTGCAAACCCTGCGTCACGGGTACCGATACTGCGTCGCCGGACTCCAACGCGACATCGATCGTTCCGTCGGTGCTCGCGAGGTAATTGAGCTGCACCGTCCATTCCCAGCCGGCCAGGGGGCCGTCGAGGGGGAGTTCGGTCGGGCCTTCGGCACGGGTGCCGCAGTTCGGTGCCGCTCCTTCGGGAATCCTTCTCGTCCAGGTCACTTCGGCATCGACAATCCGTCCGCTGTCGTCGATGTTGCGCAGAATCGGAGTGCTGGAAGAAAATTCGGGGCGATCAGGCAGTGGCGCGAGAACATTGCTTGCCAAATTGTTCGGAAAGGCGACGGGAAGGAGCACTTCGATCGCGACGGGTTGCTCGAGCAGTGGAGCATCCTCATTCTGTGACAACGACATTCGCGCGTTGGCGAGGTAGTCGCGAGTCGGGTTCTCGCGCCAGATGTCGACGAACGTGACGGTCGAGACGAGCGAACTGACCACGAAGAGCGCCGACAGGCCGGCGGCGACTGCGACGGGTATCCGGGCCGGACGCCGCCGAGGTGCAGCGAGAATCAGAGCGGCGGCGAGGGCGAACACCGTCGCCGAATCCGTGAAGTAACGCAAGGTCTGCGCCAACTCGTACGTGGTGTCGGCGTCGGATCGGGTAGCGGTCATCGCCACGACAGAGGCCAGGAAGTACAGCGCCGCGGCGACCCAGATCCAGGCAGCGCCGCGTCGGGCACGCACGGTCATCACGACCGTCGTCAGCAGCGCGGCCCAGGCCGCGGCCACCAAGACCGTCGGCGGATCGGCCCAGGCGGGGCTGGGGATCCACCGCTCCCAGCGCCAGGGGCCGCCGAGAAGGGTGGGAAGCATCCCCAAAGACGTGCCGTGATGCAGCAGTTCGGTGGACATGGAACGGCCGTTGCCGGTGATCGGAGATTCGACAGTTGTCAGATACACCGGAATCCAGATCGCGAGCACGGCGGCGCAGGCCGTCCACAGGCGTCGGCACTTCGTGACCGCACTTCGTATCGGCGTTCCTTCACCTTGTGTGCGCAAGTACAGCACCAGAAAAGCGAGTGCCACGAACGGAACGAGCACTGCCTTCTCGAAGAACAGCAGAGAGACGACAAAAACCGCGGTGCCCGAGAACACGTAGCGCACATGTCCGGTGCGGTACAGCTTGATCGCGTCGCCGCATGCCCAGGCAAGCGCGATCTGAAGCGGCAAGGCGTTGAGTGCGGCCGCCCACCACGAGAACGACGGAAGGGTCAGCGGGACGAAGAGATACAGGATCAGCGGAATCAACAGCGCCGGTCGCCAACCAAGGACCAACCGAAGAGTGCGCAGAAGCGCCAACGACGCCGCGGCCTGGCCGATGACGAGCAGCGTTGCCGACAGCGCCCAGTTGTACGGCGCGATGCGGGTGATCAACCCGGTGAAGAAGAAGGCCGCGGGCATGAAGTGACCGTCGTGGTCGTAGAGCAGGAGTTCGCTCGAGAAGAGAGGGAAGCGTCCTCCGCGGCCCATCAGGATGAGGTCGTCCCAGTAGAAGTAATTGCTCGCGGCAACCCAGGCGCGAATGACGAGCTGACATCCGATCAACACGAACGCGAGCTGCGCGACCCGTTTCGGGGTGAACGTCAGAGTTGGCTCGGGCTGTGGAGAAGTCATCGACGGTCATGCTTCCAGGTGTGTCAAAAACCGACTTCCCGCAAAAAAGGGATAACGGTCTTTTCTGTCTTTTCGGGAGCAATTTCTGAATGGATTGTGAACTTTGCCGGGATAAATGACGCCGACGCCCAAAAGTTCACTGACCTGCGGTGTCAAATTCATCCTCGAGCCTGTGCATCGTTCGCTAACACCTGTCAGCAAATTCTCAGGGTCTTGCCCGTGACCTGTGGATAAAGCCCGATTCATTCATCCAGAACTGTGGATGAACCTGTGGAAACTGTGGATAACTCGAGTTTTTAAGTGGCGGAGGTCACATTATTCGAACAATGCAGGTGAACGCGGTGGAGGTTCGATCACAAATCGGGAGTGAATCCATTTGCTGCCGTTACCGATACGGCGTGACAGAATCGAAGTTGTGAGTGTCGTTCAGGTCTGCGCCCGGTGCGCCGCACGATGGCCTGTCGTCGGCGGCCCAACGCAGTGGTGCCCGCGCTGCAGCGGCGTCCTGCTGATCCCCACCCGCACCGAGATCTACCAACCACCCAACCGTCGAGGCTTCCGCTGGATCGCGCGCTCACCGTCCGACCCACGCGGCGTGGGGGACGCACCAGTGCGTCGTAGCCTCACCACCCCGCGCTACGACGCCGTCCCGCAGTGGGGACTCCAGGACATCGTCGACACCTCACCGGTGCCGCCCTCGCGAGCGGACCGGATGGCCGACCGAGTCGGGCCGTTGCTGACACTCGCGACAATCCTCTACGGACTCGCTGTGTTCGCCGAACTGGGCAGATACGCGATCCTGGTGCGTAACCGCACCACGCTGATCCCGCAGTGGCTTCTCACGGTCTCCGACGCCGCCGTGTACTTCACTCAGTTGGGTGGACTGCTGATCTCGGTCTTCGCGGCTGTCGCCGGTGTGTGCTGGCTACTTCGTCGGCGTCATGAACACTTCGCAGGTGCCGGGGAATCCGATCCGCGCACAGCGTCGGAAGTTGTCGTCGGCTGCGCTGTGCCGATCCTCAACCTCGTGATGCCGGCGGTTTATCTCTTCGAGTTGGTCCGCCGCGATCCGCGCGGAACTCTGCTGGTGAAGATCTGGTGGGGCTTCTGGGGGTTCAGCGCTCTGCTGCTGGTGGTCAACGCGTACTGGCGATCACGCCCGGGGATTCAGGCAATGGCCGACGGGGTTCTGCTGAACGCCTTCATCGCATTGGTCGCAGCAGTCACCGCGGCGTTGACGCTCGTCGTGATCCGACGGATCGAGCGCAGGGGTTGGCGCGGCGAACCCGAATCGGAAACTCGATGGGTGCCAGTGCCGCGCTCGGTGCTGGAAGAGAAGACGGTGTTGGAAGAGAAGACGGTGTTGGAAGAGAAGGAGACCGCTGCCCTGTGAGCCCAGATCGTCGAGGTCCACTCGTCGTTGCGCACCGAGGTGCGTCGGCTGCGCGGCCGGAGCACACCCTCGCCGCCTACGAACTGGCCCTCGAGGAGGGTGCCGACGGGCTCGAATGCGACGTCCGGCTCACCCGCGACGGGCACCTGGTCTGCGTTCACGACCGCAAGGTCGATCGCACCTCCAGCGGCACCGGGATCGTCAGCGAGATGACGCTCGATTCGCTGAACGCTCTGGACTACGGGTCGACGAGCGAACCGGCCGAACTGCTGACTCTCTCCGACCTCATCACCCTCGCCCTGGATTTCGCTCGCCCGGTGAAGCTGTTCATCGAAACCAAACACCCCGTGCGGTTCGGCGGCCTGGTCGAAGCAAAACTTCTCGCGGAACTGCACCGCTTCGGGATCGCGTCGCCGCCGTCGGCCGATCACTCTCGCGCGGTGGTCATGTCTTTCTCGGCTACTGCGGTCTGGCGAGTGCGCCGTTCGGCACCGCTGCTGCCGACGGTCCTGCTCGGTGACGCGTCGCGGTACCTCGGCGGTGGTGCGTCGACGGCTGTCGGCGCCACGGCGATCGGGCCGTCGATCAAGGCGCTGCGCGAACATCCCGATCTGGTCGATCGGGCTGCCGCTGCGGGTCGCGCGACGTACTGCTGGACCGTCGACGACAAGGCGGATGTGGACCTGTGTCGTGAGCTCGGGGTCAGTTGGGTGGCCACCAACCATCCCGGGCGCACGAAGCAATGGCTGAGCAGCGTGTAGATTTTGCCCTCGTGGCCAAGAAGAGCAAAAGAAACAGTGGACCGAAGCAGGGCAGCGCACGCGCAGAGAAGCTGGCGGCACGCCAAGCAGAGCGTGAAGCCGCTGCCGGCGCAGTGAACCGCCCGTTCGAGGGCCTTGCCGCCGAGTGCGATCTGGTCGCGCTGCGCGAATTCGTTCCGTCCGCCACGGCTCCGTTGCCGGTCATCGGCTCCGACCGTCCCGTCACGTTGGCGACGGTCCTCCCCGGCGCTGTTGCCGCCCTCGTCCGCGACGAGGGCGAGACGGCCACCGGATTTGTCGGTGTCCAGGTTCAGGCGCACTCTGCAGACCTCGGCGCAGACCTCGCCGCTTCGGTGAACTGGATCAAGGACGCGGCCCCCGGCGACGCGCTTTCTGCCGCGAACCCCGATTCCGAGACACCCGCCGTCACCGAGGTTGTCGATCCATCGGCTCTGCTCGACATCACGGTGCACCAGAACTTCAACTGGTGGATTCCGGAAGGCGTCGAAACCGATCCTGAGGTTGCCGCCACCGTGCAGCACGCCAACTCGGCGATCATGCCCTCTGCACGCCTCGAAGGAGACGGCCTCGTTGCCGCGTGGTGGGTCGACGCCGGCGAGAAGGCGCACCTGCGTTGGGTTCGCCCCGAGAGCGAAGACGACCTGATGCTCGCGTTGGCGCGCGTGCACGCGACCGGTGGACTGCACCTGGGTGAGGGCTCGCGCTACGCAGGCTCGTTCCGCACCCACGGCCTGTTGGTCCCCGTCTTCGACCTCGACCGCGAAAAGCATGCAAACGAGTGGGTAGCGGCAACCGTCGAGCTCGGTGAGCGTCTTGCCGAGGCTCTGGCCGTCGACGCTCCACTGAACTCGGCCGAGCTGCGCTCGCGCGACGGCCTGCGCGGACGCCAGGTCACGCTGCGCTGATTTTTTCGCCAGAACTATAGGCGTTACGCAAAGTTACGGTTAATGTTGGCGGCATGACTTTGTCGCACGACATCTCCGGTAGCGGTCCCACGCTTGTGCTCGTTCATGGCATCGTCCATCGACGGCAGGCGTGGGATTCGCTTTTGGACCAGCTGACGCCGTATCGCCGTGTGGTCACGGTCGACCTGCCAGGTCACGGAGAGTCCCTGCTACCCGAACTCGGTCCGGACGTCATGGGACAGCTGATCGACGACGTCAGTGAGTTCGTCAAGGAAGTGACTCCGGCGGGGGAGCGTGCCCACGTCGCCGGAAACTCACTCGGCGGATGGATTGCACTCTCGCTGGCAGCGCGCGGAGACGTCGCGTCGGCGACAGCTCTTTCGCCGGCCGGGTTCTTTGTCAATCACCTCGATCAGGTGCGGGCGATCAACACGTTCCGTGCACTGCGCGGCACGGCCAAGCTCATGGGCGATGGTCTGCCACGTGCATTGCGGTACAAGCTGATTCGCTATCCGGCGCTCGCCGCGTTCTTCGCTCATCCGAGTCATGTCGGTTATGCGGCGGCGTTGGCCGACTGCCGTTCGCTCGTGTCCAACGAACTCGTCGATCTCGGTCTCGAGATGGACTTCGTGTTGCCGCCCATCGTGGATCCCACTGTGCCGGTGACGGTTGCGTGGGGTCGACGCGATCTCATTCTGCCCGTGTACCAAGCGCAGCGCGTGAAAAAGCCGTTCCCGCAGGCGAAGTTGATGGTTTTGCCCGGACTGGGGCACGTGCCGATGACAGATGCCCCCGAGCTGATCAGTTCGATCCTGCTGGCAGGAAGCGAACCGTTCGGCTCGAGGGCAAAATCCGTGAGTGCTGCAGGCTAGATGGTTCCGCCTGCTGCGTTCGGCGCACCGGTGGTGTCACCGACGGTGCTCATCTCGCGGGACACGAAGTCTTCGAGGTCGAACAGGTTGGCGCCTGCGCGGTCCGCGATGGTGAGAAGTGTTGTCATGCTGGCAACTTCCTCGACCTGCTCCTTGAGGAACCACTGCATGAACTGCTCGCCGAGGTAGTCGCCTTCTTCGCGGGCAGTGCTCGCGAGCTGGACGATCTGCTCGGTGACCGTCTTCTCCTGCGTCAGCGCGAGAGCGATGGGCTCACGGGCATCCTTGAAGTCGGCCTTCGCGGCGTCGACGCCGGTGAGTTCGACGTTGATGTCGCGATCGAGGAAATACTGAACGATCATCATGGCGTGGTTACGCTCTTCCACAGCCTGCTTGTAGAAGTGCTTTGCCAGCTGTGGCAGGTCCGCATTGTCGAAGTAAACCGCTGTCGCGATGTACTGATGCGAAGCGTTGAACTCGTTGCGAATCTGGTCTCGGAGTAGTGCGTGGAATTTGGTCATGTGAGTCTCCCCAGAAGTCATGAATTCCAAGATAGTGCAGGTCAGAGGCCCTGTCATCCCAGTCTGACCTTATTGTGGTAAGCGTTCCCAAACTAAAGAAGACCTAATTTCTTTTCGAATTCGGTGCGGTTATCCATTGGCCCGAAAGCGAATGTTTCATTTAGGAATGTCCTTTTCACCAGGCGAGTTCCGTGCATTTACCGTCACTTCCCTGTAGTTCCACCTGCACAGTGGCGTGCTCCAGTTCGAATACCTCGGCCAGCAAGGTTTGGGTGGCCGCGAGCACCGTAGTGGGATCGGCGTCACTGGCCGCGGTGACGTGAACGGAAGCAACTTCCATCCCCGAGGTGAGTGTCCAGACGTGCAGATCGTGCGCGTCGACGACTCCCGGGAGTGTGTTGATCTTCTCGAGTATCGAGGTGACGTCGATGCGATCGGGAGCCTGCTGGAGCAAGATGCGGACCGCATGGCGGCCCAGGTTGAAGGCGCGCGGCAAGACGAAAAGGCCGATGGCGACGCCGATGACGGGGTCGGCGTAGCGCCAACCGAAAGCGAGCGTGACCAAGCCGCTGACGAGGACGCCGATGGACCCGATCATGTCCGCCATGACTTCGAGGTAGGCGCCGCGGATGTTGATGCTTTCCTTCGCGCCGCTGCGGAGCATCAGGAAGGCGATGACGTTCATCGCCAAACCGACGACGGCGACTATCGCGACGGGGAGGCCCGGAACCTCGGGCGGATCCGAGAATCGGCTGGCCGCCTCGTAGAGCACCCACCCGGCGACTGCGAAGAGCAGGATCGCATTGGCCAGTGCCGCAAACACTTCCGTGCGGTACATGCCGAAAGTGCGATCCGGGCGCCGTGCTGCGCGCTGTGCGACGAGGATCGCGGCGAGCGCCATGAAGATGCCGAAGATGTCGGTGAACACGTGCGCCGAGTCCGAAAGCAGCGCCAGCGACGAGGTGAAGAAGCCGACCGTCACCTGCAGCACGAACGTCACCAACCCGAGGCCGGCGGCGATCCACAGTTTGTTGACATGCTTGCCGCTGTTGCTGGTCGCAGCCTCGGCGGGAGAGATTCCGTGCCCGTGTCCGTGTGACATCGAAGGTCCTTTCGTCGACGTCAGCCTAGACACATATGCATATATGCGCAATAGTGCATGTCTTAAAAACTATGCAACATAGTTGTAAGGTGGCGGCGTAGACCTTCATTTGTCATCGACGCGAGGACCGAGAAGTGGGAAGACATCGAAAATCCGAGCCGATCAGACCCGGCGGGCGCATGGCCGCGGTTTCCGTGGCGACGGGTGCAATCCTGGCGTCCGGCACTTCCATCGGGCACGCATCGCCGCTTCCAGTTGCAGCGGAAGGTCCAGCGCTGGTGTCGGTGCCGGAGATACTCGACCTTGTTCGGACGACGGATCTTGCCGGGATAGCCGAACAACTCGGTAAGACGAGACAACTCGAAGCCGAACGGGCGGCGTTGGCGTACGAGGCAGAAAAGCCGCGGGTGATGGCCCCCGTCAGCGGGACGATGACGTCCAACTTCGGTCCACGCTGGGGAACAACCCATTACGGTCTCGACATCGCAAACTCGATCGGTACGCCCATCGTCTCGGCGACCGACGGTGTTGTGATCGAATCCGGTCCCGCCGCGGGATTCGGGCTCTGGGTCCGCATCCAGCAGGACGACGGGACCGTCGGCGTCTACGGGCACATCAACGAGGCGCTCGTGGTTGCCGGTCAGAAGGTGCGGGCGGGTGAACTGATCGCGACCGTCGGCAATCGTGGACAATCGACGGGACCGCACCTGCACTACGAGGTGTGGCAATCTGACGGGCAGAAGACTGATCCGCTCGCGTATCTGAATTCCCGGGGCGTGTCGTTCGGGGAGAAGGCCGCGAGCGGCTGAAGTTCTGTCACGACGCGATGGAGGAGCAATGCAGGGGCTGGGCGGACTCGAAGCCGAGGTCATGGATGTGCTCTGGCAGTCCGACGACGCGCTCTCGGTCAAGGATCTGGTCGAGATCTTGGGTGAGCGTCGACAACTCGCGTACACCACCATCCTGACCGTCGTGACTCATCTCTACGACAAGGGCTGGGTGAGTCGTGAGAAGAAGAGTCGCGCCTACTTCTATCGGCCGAGTCGCAGCCGTGAAGAGGCCACATCCAGGGCACTGCGCGAATTGTTGGACAGCAGTTCCGATTCCGCTGCCGTGCTGTTGCACTTCGCGAAGACAATGACGGACGCTGAGAACGAGGCCCTGCGCCGAGGACTTTCCGGGGAAGGTGCGCAATGACACTGGCCTTGCCGATGCTTCTCGGTGCGGTATTCGTCGGATTTTTGGTTCCGAGAGCGTTACGGGCCGTTTCCTCGACGTTGTCACCGACGGTGCTGCTCGCGGCGTGGCTCGGCAGTATGGCGTCGGCTCTGTATCTCGCTCTCTCTGCGGTCTTGGTTCTGGTGTGGCCGAGCCACGCGCCGGTCGAGGGGCTGGTCGACGGTATCGCTCGGTGTTTCAGCGCCTTCGCGCACGGCACGAGTTCATGGGTGGGTGAACTGATCACCGGTACAGCCGTTGGTGTGGTGGGTTTGATCGCTGTTCGGATCGTGCTGGCCGGCCGCAAACAGGCACGTGAGCACGCGAGAGTCCGAGATTTCCATCGTGATGTTCTCTCGATCGTCGCGCGCCGCGACAACTCGGAGTCCGACGTGTTGTGGTTGGATCATCCGCTGCCGATGGCCTACAGTGTCGCCGGAAAGCCTGGATTTGTTGTTGCGACACAAGGCTTGTCATCCGCTCTTACCGGGGGCGAGCGTGACGCGGTCCTCGCGCACGAGCGTGCGCACCTGAGCGGCGGTCATCACCGAATCGTCGGTGCCTGTGAAGTCTTGGCCGCTGTTCTGCCGGGAGTGCCGTTGTTCGCGGCGGCACCTGCTGCCGTCGGCGCGATCGTGGAACTGTCGGCGGACCGGCACGCCGCTCGCGTCACCAGCCCGGCTGCAGTGCGTTCCGCCCTTGCCGCGGTGTCGAAATCGCCGCTTCCTCAGCCGGACTGGAGCTTGGGCGATCGCGGCGGCGCGACCGCAGTGCGATTGCGTTCCCTGGTCGACGGCGACGTGGCGTCGCCTCGGCGACTGACCTGCGCGGTTGCGGCGTGCGTGCCGGCGGCCGTAACGACGGCCGTTGCCGCAGCCGTGACGGTGGCCGTCTCCGCGGGTATCTGCGCTGTTCTGACCTGATCATTGCTCCAACGCTGAGTCGATCTGGGCTTTCAGATCTTCGTAGCTCGGCATCTGGGCCAGCTTCACGTCGTTGAGGAACAGCGTCGGGGTGCCCTGGACGCCAAGGCGTTTGCCCTCGTTGAAGTCGCGCTCGACCCGCTCGCGGACGCCGCGGCTGCTGAGGTCGGATTCGAATCGGGTCATGTCCAGGCCGAGATCTTGTGCGTAGGAGCGGAACAGTGCCTCCTGCGATTCGGCGGATTCACCCCACTGCGATTGCGTCTCGTACATCCGCCGATACATCTCGACGAACTTGCCCTGGCGAGATGCGGATTCGACGACCTGCGCCGCGAGAGTGCTGTTGGTGTGACTCGGAATCGGAAAGTATCTGATACCGAATGTGATTCGATCCTCGTACTCGGCTCTGATTCGCTCCATCGTCGGGTACAGCGCGAGGCAGGCCTCACATTCGAAGTCGAGGAACTCGACAAGATTCACTTTGTCGTCAGCGGCCGAGGTCAATCGGTACGCGTCGTCGGTCAGGACGGCGGTGGATTGTGCTGCCCGATCGGTGCTCTCGTTGTCCGCCCTGATCGGATCGACGGTGATGAACGTGATCAGTGCTACCGCGAACAACGCGATCAGGGCGGCGGATATCTTCATGCTTCTGGACACTGCTGTGTACCTTGACCTTCCGTCGATTACTTAAATACTATTCAACATAGTATTTAGGTGTAGAGTCGACGGTACCCGAAAGGATTCGAAGGAGGGTTCGCCCGTGAATCGGAGGTGAACGGTCTGGCGCCGCCGTCGATCGGACAGATGTTGACCTGGGACTTCTCGTCCCTGTCGCCTATTGTTCTGCTGGGAGCTGTTCTGGCGCTTTGGTATTGGTGGTCAATGCACCGTGTGCGTGCGCGGGGACGGCTATGGCCCTGGTATCGAACTGCGTGTTTTCTGGCCGGATGCTTGCTGTTGATCGCCGTGACCGGTTCGAAGGTCGAAAGTTACGGGAACGAACTCTTCAGTGTCTGGATGTTCCAGCATTTGACGCTCTCGATGGCGATCCCGCCGCTGTGGGTGCTGGGCTCGCCAGGACTGCTGCTACTGCGTTCGACGTCGCATCGAGGTCCCGGGAGAAATGTTCTGGCGCTTGCACTATTGGCATTGCGCAGCCGTCCGGCACGGTGGATGTTGCACCCCGGGTTCACGATCCCGGTCTTTCTGTTCAGCTACTACGGGATCTACCTGTCGCCGATCTTCGACGCCGTCTCGGGATTGCCGGCCGGACACGTCTTTCTCGAAATCTTCTTTCTCGCCAGCGGTCTGCTCTTCATCATGCCCGTGCTCGCCACCGGACCACTGCCGGTGCGGCAAAGCTATCTCGGCCGGTGTTTCGACCTTTTCGTGGAGATGCCGCTGCATGTGTTCATCGGAGTCGTCCTCATGATGGCGACAAAGCCGCTGCTGACCACGTTCGTGAATCCGCCTCCCGAGTGGGGCGTGGACGTGATGCAGGACCAGCAGTTGGCCGGTGCCCTTGCGTGGTCGTACGGTGAGCCCGTCGCGCTGGTGGTGGTCGTGATCTTCGCGATGCGCTGGAACCGGGACGACAAACGGATGAATGCCGCCCAGGACCGCCGCGCCGAGATCGACGGCGACAGTGATCTGGAGGCATACAACAACTTCCTCAGATCACTGAGCGCCGCCGAGCGGCCGGAGACTCGGTAGGCCGGTGGCCCTCAGACGCCGCCGCCGGCGGGTGTCGGCGCCATTGCGTCGGCAGCTGCCGGTGTGTTCATCTCGCGTGCGACAAACGTTTCGAGGTGGAAGAGGTTGTCGCCGGCACGGTCGACGATGGTGAGAAGTGTTGTCATGCTTGCAACTTCCTCGACCTGCTCCTTGAGGAACCACTGCATGAACTGCTCGCCCAGGTAGTCGCCGGTATCGCGCGCGGTGCGCGCCAACTGCGTGATCTGCTCGGTGACCGTCTTCTCCTGCTCGAGTGCCAATTCGACCGGAGCCCGGACACTGTCGAACTTCGTCACGACGTCGTCGACACCCGGTACGTCCACGTCGAGGTCGTTGTCGAGCAGGTACTGGATCATCATCATCGCGTGACCGCGTTCCTCGGTGGCCTGGCTGTAGAAGCGCGCGGCCATCTGCGGAAGATCGTGTGCATCGAAGTACACCGCTACCGCGATGTACTGCTGCGATGCAGTGAACTCGTTACGGATCTGCTGACGCAGCAGAGTGGTGAATTCGCTCGAGTTCTTCGCCTGTGTCATCCCAACAGATTACTGGGTCGGCGGCACGGACAGGGAGCTACTTGTTGTCGAGCTGATCGATGATGAAGTCGAGAGTTTCCGGCCGGTATCCGTAGACGAACGAGTCCTTTTCGCCGACGTACCAGTCGCCGCACTGGAAAGAACTGCCCTTCTCGACCCCCGTCGGCCACCACTGTGCGGACAGCGATGCCGGACGAGTTTCGACGGTGGGTCGTGCGATGCAGCTGTTGTGATCTATCTCTGTGATGTTCGCAGTCATTCGCAGGATGCGTTCGTTGCCGGTGGTGCGGATGACCTCGTCGATACCCGTCGCGCCGGCGGGAACCCAACTCGGCAGTGTGTCGATTCCGCTGGATGCTTGTGCAAAAGAGAAGGTTTCGGTTTTCTTGTATGCCTTCGACTCGTCGAACTTGTCGAAGGTGCCCGAGCAGGACGTGGCCAGTAAAGCCGCTCCGGCCGAGGCGGCGATGACGGCGGCAGTGCGGAATCGGCGGTGTGCTGTGTTCATACCTTCACGGTATTTTTCCGCCGGCCGTTCCGCGTCCTGCCGGAAAGCGATTTGTTCGCTCGGCCTGTCCTCCCGGGGTACTACCGAAACTCAGGGCGATCACCCCGTGGTGATCAGATCCTGCGGAATCTGCTGATCGTTGGCCAGGGCGTCGAAGAACTGCGAAGCGCGTGCTTTGTCCCACAACAACACGTTGCCCGACCCGTCCACGTCCTCGAAACCGGCGACCGGAACCGTCGTGGTGGTCATCCCGCCGCGAAGCGCCCAGGCGAGTGAGGCCAGATTCCAGATGTGATCGCCCTCGTCGACCTGCAAAGACTTGGCCGTATCGGAGACGAGCGGCCACAACCGGAACGGATTGAGGAACGTACTCGGACTCGTCGCCTTCGACAGCAACGCCGACATGAACTGGCGCTGGTTGTTCATGCGGTCGAGGTCTGCGAGCGCGGTTGCTCGGGTCCGCACGAACCCGAGTGCATCCGAACCCTTCAAGTCCTGGCATCCAGCGGGGAGGTTGATTCCGGCCAGCGGATCGTCGATCGCCTGCGTCAGGCATACATTGACGCCACCGACGGCGTCGACGATGCCGGCGAACCCGCTGAATCCGATCTCGGCATAGTGGTCGATGCGAAGTCCGGTTGCCTCCTCGACGGTCTGCACCAGCAAGGGGGCACCACCGAAAGCGAAGGCGGCGTTGATCTTGTCCGAGCCGTAGCCGGGAATCGGAACGTACGAATCGCGAGGGATGCTGACCATCGTCGTCTTCCCGCTCTTGGGAACGTGGACCAAGATGACCGTGTCAGTGCGCTTGGGGCCGGTGTCACCACCTGTCGCAAGCGCTTGCTCCTGCTCGGGTGTGAGTCCCTCACGACTGTCGGAGCCGACGATCAGCCAGTTCGTGCCCGGAGTATCGGCGACGCGTCCCGCGTAGTCGGGCAGCGCGTCGATTCGATTGAGCGAACTGTCGACGTAATAGACCGCGCCGGCCAGCGCGAGCAGCAAGACCAACAACGTGATGCCGATACGTTTACCCCAGCTACGACGCTTGCGTGGGCGTCGCTGCTTCGGGGGTTCAGGAGGGCGCGGCGGGGCGTTCGGCGGGGTTCGGCGCGGCGGCGCGGGTGCGTACTTCGCCTGGCGTTGCGGATCCTGACGCGGCGGCCCCTGCCTGCGGGGGTCGTCCTGGAACGGCTGCGGGCGTTGGGTCGGCGCCCAGTCCTCACGCCTGGGTTGCTGCGGCGCTTCTGGTGGGACCTGTGACCAGGCCTGATTGGCCGGATTCTGCTGCGGTGGACGTCCGTCGCGGCGAATGACCGTCGGCCCTTCGGGCGGCATCGGGGGGCGCCGCTGCGGGGGTGGGCCCTGACGGGGTGGCATCGGTCCACGCGGGGGCGGCTGGCGCCGCGGAGGTGGCCCTGGCGGCTGGCGCCGCGGAGGGCGCTGAGGATATTCGGAGTCGCCGGTCACCAGTTCACGGTACCGGTCACGGCAGCCAGGAGACGTGATCGCGCAGGAGGGCGTAACCGATGAACGCCACCATGTCGATGAGCGCGTGGGCGATGATCAGCGGCCACAGCTTGCCGGTGCGCTGCCAGTATCGACCGAACACGAGCCCCATGATCACGTTTCCCACACCGCCGCCGAACCCTTGGTAGAGGTGATAACTACCGCGCAGGAGCGAGGACGCGAGCAGAGCTTTGTTCTCGCTCCAGCCGAGTGTTCGGAGGCGAGTGATCAGGTAGGCGACGACCAGTACCTCTTCGGCGCCCGAGTTCGCGATCGCGGACAGTACGAGGATCGGCACCCGCCACCAGTGGTCGTCGAGCGCGCTGGCTTGGACGGTGAGGTTGATGCTCAGTGCCTGAGCGACGAGGTAGAACAAGAGTCCGGGGAGGCCGATCACAGCGGCGAGGCCGAATCCCGGAGCTATGTCGCGACCGAATCGAGGTTTGGGAGTCAGGCCCGCAGCACGTGGACCGATCCCCGAACGCCACAGTAGATAGAGTCCCAGCGCTGCCCACGCGAGAAGCTTTGCAACGCCCAGTAATTGGCGCGCCAGATCGATCCAGTCGATGGCAGCTCGCGACGGGTTGAGTGCAACCGTCTGATCCGAGAGCGCAACCGGCGTCGCCAAGGATTCGGCGAGCGAAAGGATCCCGGACAATCCGCTGAGCCCGAAGGTGACCAGCAGAACGATAGTGATCTCGATCCGGATTCCGCGTCTGGCGGCGGGATCGAGTTCCGGGTCCGTTCGAACGGGAGACGGCGGCCGTAACCAGGTGCGGACGGTTTCGCGGGCATTCACCCGCGCAACGCTAGCCGTTTGCAGCGCCACCCGATCGGAGGCCGTTGAGGAAAGGGCACCCGACAAGCATTCGGATGGCGCGACTCAGCGCGGGAGCGTCGTCGACGGGGTTGGCGAACGGCATCCACACGTCGCGGTCACCGGTGTGATCCTCGACCCGCAGGCGCAGTCCGTAGCGGTCGATGCCGAGTGGGCGAACGCGTCCGGTGCGCATGTACGGGGGAAGCTTGCGCACGAGCAGGTCCACGAGATCGCGGTGGTCTTCGTCGAGATGCTGCAGCCACGCCGTCTCCATTTCCCAGAAGGGATCGGGGCTGGCGTTCAGCAGTTCGTCCACGGCGACGGGTTCTGCCCCCGTCGAGTCGGCGACAACGGCCGAGGCCAGGCTCAGGCGAAGGAGGACCGAGGTGTGGCCGATGTCGAGGAGCCCCGGGTGGGGATGTTCGGATGCGACGTCGTCGGCGAGAACGCGTGCCTCGTAGTCGGGCACGGCGTGTAACGAGCCGCGAAGCCACACGAGGGAGCGCACGGGCTCACGCAGACGCAGTGGTGCGTGATCGGTGATCTCGAGGACGGCAGGCAGTCCGCCGCCGCCGGAGTTCCAGGCCAGGGCCGCAGCTGCGGAGGCATGTGGGACTGCAACGACGACGTCACCGTTCGAACGCAGGTGATGCACCGACGTGACGGTGGGATCGCTGCCTTCGATGGCGAGAACTGCGTCCTGTGCGCGCACACAGGCGCTGCGGACGCGTTCGGCGGTGGACGGGCCGGTGCTGGTCTTCGTTGCCATGCTGCCCCCTTGGCGGGTGTTCTCTCGAACTCCATCGGATGATGAGGTAACCCTAACCTAAGGCGCTTCGGTGTGAATCGCAAGACTTTTGCGCAACTCGCGTGGAATCCGCCGCCTGCGCCGGGGTTACGGTTTGTCTGTGGCCATTCCTCTTTCACTCGGGCTGCCCGCCCCGAGAAACTCGCGCGGACTCCTCGAAGCACTCTTTCTCCCGGTCGTTCCGGCGTCGGCGCTGATCGGTGGCGAAGCAGCAGGCCGGGTTGTCGTCCGCCTCGATATCGATCCGGAAGAACTGCGCGCGGACACGGAAGCGTCGTACGAGGCCGTCCGTTTCGACGTCGACGTCACCACCGACCAGATCGACGACGCGATCGCGCTACGTCTGCCCGCTCCGCTCGCGGTGTACGTCGACGGCGGCGAAGAGGATCTGACACCCGCCGAAGCGGCGCTGCGCCTGTGTGAAGGTGGACGGATCCCCGGACTCGCCGCCGGTCGTACGCCCACCGAAGTGGCTGATTTCCTGGCGGTACTCGCGCACGAGTCCGTCGGTTTCGTAGCCCGCGCAGCCGACGGCGACGAGGTGATCGCCCTACTGTGTGGCACCGTCGCTGCACTGCGCGGCGACGACGTGCGCGCCGCGATAGTCGATCCGAAGCCCGAAAAACTCGCCGCGCTGATCCCGGAAGCCGCGTCCGCGATGCGCGAGGTGCTGCTCACGATCGAGGTCGCGGATCTGCCTGCGGTGGAAACGGCTCTGCGTGCCGCGGGTTTGCAGTGACCGGCGTGGGTCGATGCGTAATCTTTTAGGCGTGCCAAGAATCGCGTATTTCGGTCCGTCGGGAACCTTCACGGAGATAGCTCTCGCCCAGTTGGAGGCTGAGGGCGCGTTCGGCGAAACCGTCGAGCGAGTACCGGCCGGCAGTCCGCCGGCGACTCTCGACATGGTTCGCGACGGTTCCGTGGACGGGGCCGTAGTTCCCTTCGAGAACTCGGTGGAAGGCGGCGTAGCGCCGACGCTCGATTCACTCGCTCTCGGTTCGCCCCTGCAGATCGTTGCCGAAACCGATCTGGACGTGAGTTTCTCCATCCTGGTTCGGGCCGGGACGACCGCCGACCAGGTCCGCACGATCGGGGCCTATCCGCATGCGGGCGCACAGGTCCGCGGATGGATCGCCGAGAACCTGCCCCAGGCCGAGGTGGTGTTGGCCTCGTCCAACGCCGGTGCGGCGCTGGACGTGCAGGCTGGAACGGTCGACGCCGGTGTGTCCACGGCTTTGGCCGGTCAGATGCTCGGACTCGACAGCCTGGCGGACAACGTCGCCGATGTGGGCGGCGCCCGTACACGTTTCGTGCTGGTCACCAAGCCGGCTCCGGTTCCCGAACGGACCGGTGCCGATCGCACCGCGCTGGTGCTTCACCTCGACAACGCTCCAGGCTCCCTGGTGCGCGCACTCTCCGAATTCGCCGCTCGCGGTATCGATCTGACTCGGATCGAATCGCGTCCGATGCGAACGGAATTGGGTACGTACCGGTTCTTCGTGGACTGCGTCGGACACGTCGAGGACTCGCTGGTGGCCGAGGCGATGCGTGCACTGCATCGGAAATCCGGAGTCCGCTTCCTGGGGTCGTGGGCGACAGCGAATTCGACCGGGCCACAACCTCCTTCGGACGAAGAAGCGATTCGGTGGATCGACGAACTCAAGCATGGAGGGGGAGAACGATGACCGGAAGGCTCATCCTCGTTCGGCACGGTCAGACGGAGGCGAATGTCGCCAAACGTCTCGACACCGCTCTGCCCGGAGCAAAGCTCACGCCGGAAGGGTTGGCGCAGGCCGAGACGTTGGGCATCGGCCTGGCTTCGGCTCCTCCTCTGGCGCTCGTATCGTCCTTGGCTTTGCGTGCCCGGCAGACAGCAGGTTTTGTGGAGCAGGCCGCCGGTGTATCCCTGGATGTGCGGGACGGACTGCACGAGGTCCAGGCCGGTGACCTCGAGGATCGCACCGACGAGGCCGCGCACCGACTGTTCATGGAGACGTTCCATCACTGGCACACCGGCAACCTCGGCGCTCGCATTCCCGGCGGTGAAACGGGATACGACGTCCTGGAACGGTACGTCCCCGTCGTCAATGCGTTGCGCGAAGAATTTCTCGAAGGCTCACGAGACGGCGGCGACATCGTCGTGGTGAGTCATGGTGCTGCGATTCGTCTTGTCGCCGCCCAGCTTGCCGGTGTCCCCGGACTGTTCGCAGCCAACAACCACTTGGCCAACACCGAGACCGTCGAACTGTTGCCCTCAGCTGATGGCGGCTGGGAGTGCCTACGCTGGGGAGCCGTCAACCCGCCGTTCGAGCACCGACTCATCCCCGGCGCCGACGACGTGATGGGCTGACAGCCGGCTTCACCACCAACCGGTCTGGACGCTCAGTTGGCGCCCGAGTTCAGCCGACAGTGTGCTCACGTAGCTGGCTGTCAGGTGGTGGGAATCGTGATACACCAACACATTTCCCTCTACGACGCGGCACAACTCCGGTCCGCACACACCGTCGCTGAGATCGAGTAGGCGGACGTTGGTCAGATCGGCAATTGCCGACGGCGCCGGATTGACGTCGCTGAGCATTTCGGACCGTGGCATCGCGCAGTGATCGGGTGACGTGGTTGTCGCCAGACAGTCGATCGCGCGGTAGGCGACGCCGTCGTGGTGCAGCCAGGGGGTATCGCGAATGGCGAGGACGTCGATACCGTCGCGCCCCAGTTCCTCCCATACGTGAACGTACGATTCGGGCGTCACGTCACCAGGGCCGTCGGAACTCGGCCTGGTTGCCGTCGTGAATACGAAATCGGGTGAGGCGTCGGCCAACTCGGTCAGCACTCCACGCGACCAGTCGACACAATCCGGATATTCGTTGTCCGACAACGTCTGCATGGAGTCGACGGTGAGCGGGCAGCCCATCTTCAGATACGTGTCGACGCGGAACCCGTGACTCTTGCCGAGTTCGTCGAGCGCAGTGAGCCAGTGCTCGGAGTGCGAACCACCCGCGAGCGCGATGGTTCTGTCTGCATCGGCGTCGCCATAGGTGCAGTGGACGACGTCCCGCTCGAGAAAATCGGCGATACAGCCGTCGAGCGTGCTGGCCGGAAGGTCCAGTGGCGCATCGAAGATCGAGGGAACCATCGACGCCTTGGGTACTTCGGCACCGTCGGTGAGCGCGAGTGCGCCGGGATGGGTCGGGAGGTCGAGGGTGTCGACCGCCCGCTGGCCCGTCGTCTGGCTGCTCGCGTACGACTGCCAGGCGACCGAAGCGGCGAGGACCGCGGCAGCGGTGACGACGCATGCCAGGACGGTGTACCGGCGCGAGCGGCCTCCGCGCTCCACCGGAACCTCGACCAGGCGCCGGAGTGCAAGCGCCCCCGCGACGGAGAGGGCGATGATCAGTGCCCCGCCGAGCAGGCCGGCTTCGGGGCGTCCGGAGATCACGAGTGCAAACACCAGAATCGGCCAGTGAATCAGGTACAGCGCGAATGCGAACGAGCCGAGCCACGTCAGTGCCGGATGGGCGAGCGTCTTCGACGTCCAGGGTGTGTCGTCGCCGACTCCGGACAGGATCAACGCAAGAGTGGCCAGCACCGGTACCAGCGCCCACGGGCCGGGGAACTGCTGGGCGCCGTCGAGCACTATGCCGCACAACAGGATCGACGAAAGACCCGCCCAGCCGATCGTCGCTCTGACCGAGAACGGCAGGGATGCGATCTGCCGACTGCGCGTGCTGGTCATCAGAACGGCCAGCAGACCACCGAGGGCCAATTCCCACAACCTGGCGCCGGAGTCGTAGTACGCCCAGGCTTGGTGACGCGAAGATTTGGCGAGTGCGTAGAGAAAAGATCCTGCGGTCAGAACCAGAAGGGTGACCGCGAGTGACGGGCGGAAATAGTTGGGATTCACGCGTGAAGCCACATAAGCGATCACGGAGACGAGTGCGATGGCCAGGAGATAGAACTGACCTTGCACGGCCATCGACCACAGGTGCTGCAGGGGAGTGACCGAGCCGTCAGCGGCCAGGTAGTCGCTTGCGGTGCTGGCGAGCTGCCAGTTCTGGAAGAACCCGAGCACCGCGATCAGTTGATCACCCAGATCGGCCCAGCGTGTGCGTGGCAGCAGCAACGCGGTCCCCAGTGCGGTCAAAATGCTGACCACCGCGATCAGGGGGAACAGCCGCAGAAACACCCGCCGCAGTGCCGGGACCGGGTTGAGTGAACCCCCGGCTTCGGCGCGTCGAACCAGTGAGCCGACGAAGAAGTATCCGGACAGAACCAGGAAGACGTCCACCCCGCCCGATACCCGTCCGAACCACACGTGGAATACGACCACCAAACCGATGGCGAGGCCACGCAGTCCGTTCAGGTCTTGTCGGTGCGGTGTTGTTGCCCGTTCTTCGTTCGGCCGGTCGATCGTGGCGACCGAGCCTTGTTCGCCCGGTGACGACGGTTGACGCGAGAACTGCATGCTGAAGTAAGGCTCCGGGCGTTGAAGGGACGCCCCGAGGTTACCCGGAAGTCTCCGGCGTCGATTCCTCGAGTTCGGTTACCAGCGCGTTCACGGCTTGTCGCAGGCGATGCGGTGTTCCGGAACTGATGGACGTCCACTCGGTGCCGTCGGCAGCCCGAGTAGTCGAACCCACGAGCCGGCCGGCCAAGGTGTCGTACACAGTCACTGCGCCGGTCATGAGCGTCGTCGCTCCCAAACTGTGTGGTATTCCAACCAATTCGGCGAAGGCGGTGCATGTGACGATTGCGCTACCCAGTTGGCGCGCGTCGTCTTCGGGTATCCCGGCGTTGATCAAGGCCGAGGTCACGCTGTCTGCATCCGGGCCGGCGCCGAATGCCAGGCTGAGCATCTCGGTCGGTGCGTTGATCACGGCAATCGGCATTGCTTCGGCGCTGCCGAGCGCGGTGACGACGGGTGCAGCTGGTTCGGCGGTGACGCTG
Organism: Rhodococcus sp. 5A-K4; assembly: GCF_046097995.1. Taxonomy (NCBI): domain Bacteria; kingdom Bacillati; phylum Actinomycetota; class Actinomycetes; order Mycobacteriales; family Nocardiaceae; genus Rhodococcus; species Rhodococcus sp. 5A-K4. The sequence continues at coordinate 124,628 of NZ_JBJURM010000004.1, read as the reverse complement.
CACAATGCGAACGAAGAATCGGTTGAAGTTGCTTCGACACAAAGGAACTCGCCCTGTGCGACGCAGAGGCGTGAAATCCTTCCACCGACATGCCGACGCAGCGCCAACTCCCACTTGGGGTGGGTCAGGACGCGTAGGCGGGCGCTGAGTTCGTGATGGATCTCCCCGCCGGGGAGGAGATCGCGCTCGGAGAGTGAATCTGCCGCGGACTGCATCGCCATACGGTGAGCGCTCGCACTGGCGTGAACCGTCGCGCCACCGAGAACCACGGGAAGCGCATCGAGCCCGAGTCGCTCACGTACATAGTCCATTTCGTCCTGTGACAGGGCGACGACAGGCAAATTCCACCCATCAGGTGAGGTGCCGAGGTCCACCATCAACGCTCTGCAGTTTCGAGTGCGCCACCGATCACGGACGGGATGACTGTTCGGCCGTCGGCGAAGTGCTCGAAGTGCTTCAGGTAATCGGGTGTGTCGTGCTCGGTCTCGTCTTCAGATTGGGCCGCATGACGGCCGCCGGCGATCGGCGCAGATCCGCCCGCGGTTCGGGACGGATCCACTTTGACGGTATCCACGGTGCCCTGAACCGGCGAGGTCACGGGGTTCTGGCGCGCGGCGCTCTGGCCGGTGGAGGGATCCGGAAGAGCGTGCCGGCCGGTGCTGCTGCTCGACGACGAGCCCGCGAATGCTCCGGCTCCGGTGGTCGCGGAAGCTGCGCTGACCTGTGCCGTTGCCCGACTTGCCGACGGGGTGCCGAACAGTGATGGTGTGGAAGCGCCGAGTCTCGCGCCGCCGAGCCCTGCGCCACCGAGCCCTGCGCCGCCCAGTCCGGTGAGTCCTGCTCCGGCCGTCGCGAGAGTTGATGCGGCAGTGGTGGCGCCCGTGACGGCGGTGGTCGCGGCACTGACGGCGGCCGACGCTCCACCGGAGATGGCACCGGCCTGTGAGGCAGCGGCGGCAAATACCGGGTTGGAAACTACGGATGCGACAGCAGCGGTTGCGGCGCGCACGGGATCCGCGATTACGTCAGCGAGCGTTGATGCCGCTTGCGCGACGGACTGTCGTGCGGCGTTGCCTGGGCTTTCGGCCGAAGCGGATGCCCCAGCTGTGGGTTCCGCGATGGACGGTGGTGAATCGAAGTTCTGCTGCACGGCCAGATGCGTCGTTGCGGCGTCGTACGTTTCCATCGTCACCGCCGCTCGAATTTTGAGTGCTTCTTCGGCAGCCTCGGCGGCAGCGGCCCCGCCGACCAGGGCCCCGCCGATGGAGTACGCGGCGACCTTGGCCGCTTGAACCGCCGCGATCTCCGCCAGGGACGGCATGGCCAGGGTGGCGACGGTGTAGGAACCGGACTGCACTTGGGCTTTACCAGCGGTTTCTCCGGCGAGCAGCGCGGCCGCGGCAGCCCATTCCTGGAACGGTGCGAACTTGCTCAACGCGGCATCCGCGGCTTCTCCTGACCACCCGGTGCGAAGGTCCGCCATCACGCGAGAGATGGACGCAGCGGTGTCGGTCAGTCCGGACGACACGGTGGACCAGGCCCCGGCCGCCACACCGAGAGGGACCGGCCCGGCCCCGGCGACCAGTGCTGCGGAGTTGGGTGCTGCGCCCCGTGGATACCAGATGACGCCGGTGATGCCGACCATTGTTCTTCCCCCCAGGAAGTGTGACTGTGTTGCCGAGTTGCCGAGTTGCCGAGTTGCCGAGTTCGATTTCTGTCGATCAGATCGGTGCGACTGCCAGGCTGGACTTGGTGAGCTGGTCTTCGAGCTCGTAGGCAGCTGCATTCTTGCGCAGAGCCGCCGCAGCCGCGGTGAGCTCCTCGATTGCCCGATCGGTGGACGAGGCAAGGCTGCCCGAGATGGTGTTGAAGTAATCTGCCGCGCTACCGGACACCTCTTCGGATCCGGCTGGGAGAACGCGTAGCGTCGGCTGCGCAGTAGAGACGATTCCGCGCAATCGCGTCGCCGCAGACTCGAGTTCCATTGCGGCGGCAACTAGGGCTTGAGGGTCGACGTACATAGTGCCGACCTCCTTCCTGACCAGGGCGGATAAGTGGTCGGGAGGTCGTGCACACAGCCGTCGAAATCCCCCCGCACATAGTTTGATGCATGCCGGCCGCTTTTGGTTCCCCCGGAATCGGACGACTTTGCCCTCAGCCCCAGCCGAGTTCGTGCAATCTGTCTTCTTCGATACCGAAGTAGTGCGCGATCTCGTGGATGACGGTCACGGCAACCTCGTGAACAACCTCGTCCTCGGATGCACAGATGTCGAGTATCGAATCGCGGAAAATAGTGACCGTGTCCGGCAGGTACCCACCGTAATGAGAATCCCGCTCGGTCAGAGCGACACCCTGATACAAACCGAGCAGCCCCGGTTCTTCCTCGTCACGCGCTTCGACAAGCACCACGACGTTGTCGATGGCCTTGGCAAGTTCGGGCGGAATCAGATCGAGCGCCTCGCCGACCAGTTCCTCGAACCGGTCGGGCGTCATAGTCACCGTCATGGCTTACGACGGCGGAGCTGCGCCGGGCAACGGCGTCGGCAACGACCGACCTTCCGGTGCAGCGGGTGGCGGGACCGGAGCGGCGCCGTTGATCAGGATTTCGCCCTTGGCGCTTCCGGTGATCGCGGCAAACCCGCCGGTTTCGACCTCTTTGCCGATCGAACAATTGACTCGGCGGCTACCGGCCAACCAGCTTTCCAGTGAAATGTTGTCCCAGAACAGCGTCAGTGTCTTGTCGCGAAGCGCGTCTGCGGAACCAAGGTACTCGTTGGACGCCTGAGTGCAGACGCCCTCGAGGTAACGGTCCTGATCTTCGACAGACGGCATTGCGCCCGGGAATTGAGTGCCGAGGTCGATCACCGAAATAACCTCGTATGCATGCGGTTTCGCGCAATCGACCGGATCGGTCGGGAGGTTCTGGTTGATGCCGATGCACGTGCCGACGTCCCACACGTTCGACTGGTCCTGGTCCGCCACGCGGCCCACGAACGGTTGTAGTTCGCCGGTCGTGGTCGAGAACTGCAAGCCGCAACGCAGTGCGCGCTCGCCCGAAGCCCAACCCGATTCGCTCGGGAACATCAGGCCGACGCTGAACTTGCCCTTGGGATCGAACTTCGAATCGAGGTAGGACATGACGATGGGTGTGCAGTGCTCGTCGCGGAGTTCGGCGAATCGAAGGGCGCCCGGGTACCGGGAACCGGGGCCGAACTCGGCGCCGGGGAACACCGACAGGTCGAGTGGTCCGGCAACCTCGAAGCGGTGTTCAGTTCCGCACTGAACCTTTGACATGTCCGTGCGGTCCCCGCCCGACTCGGTCGCAGGCGTCCAGTTGAGGCAGTCGCCGGCCGCAGCCGCGGTGAAGGCGTCGTCGCGAGTAGATCCCGTCGCTGCTGGACCGCCACCACTGACACTGACCGAGGACGAGTCGTCCTTGTTCAATCCACCGGAAATCGCGATCGTTGCGATCGCGGCGACCACCGCACCTACCGCCACAGCAGCCAGGACCCGACGGGTGCGACTCGCTGAGACAGTTTTCTTCGCCGGCGTCCCCTGGGGATCTGCCGGATCTGGCGACTTCTCGATCTTGTCTTCGGACATCGATTCCATCATGCCTGTTGCCGTGGCGATATCGAACCTTCACTACAAAACTCACAAACGCGTCTGTGAGTATTTTGTAATCATGAGCGAAAACACCCCACTCGATCCCGAGGCTGTCGAGCTGGCGGGCCGGCTCTTCGACATGGCACGAACCGGCGACGCGGCCGGGCTGGCGTCGTATGTCGATGCTGGAGTTCCCGTCAATCTGACCAACGAGAGTGGCGACACGCTCGTCATGTTGGCGGCGTATCACGGTCACGCTGACGCCGTCGTTGCCTTGATCGAGCGCGGCGCCGACGTCAACCGGCCCAACGACAAGAACCAGACACCCCTCGCCGGAGCCGTCTTCAAGGGCGAGGATGCGGTGGTGAAAGCGCTGGTGAGCGGGGGAGCCGACCCGAAAGGTGGACACCCGACTGCCGTCGACGCGGCTCGGATGTTCGGACGCGAGGACTACCTGAGTCTGCTCGAATCGTGATCTCTCCCTCTCCGACATGGACGTGACCGTCGGCGAGCTGCGGTGAGTGGGTAAAGTTCGAAGTCGTGATTGACCTCAAGTTTCTCCGTGAGAACCCCGAAATCGTCCGCGAGTCGCAGCGCACCCGTGGAGAAGATCCAGGACTGGTCGACGCTCTGCTCGAAGCCGACGCGTCCCGACGCGCTGCCGTTCTGACCGGAGACAACCTCCGCGCAGAGCAGAAGGCCTTCGGCAAGAAGGTCGGACAGGCATCTCCGGAGGAGCGTCCCGCGCTGCTCGAGGGTTCCAAGGAACTGGCGGCCAAGGTCAAGGAAGCCGAGGCCGCGCAACACGAGGCGCAGGCCGCGCTCGACGCCGCACACCGCGCGATTTCCAACGTCGTACAAGAAGGTGCGCCGGCCGGCGGCGAGGACGATTACATCGTGCTCGAACACGTCGGTGAGATTCCGAAGTTCGACTTCGAGCCGAAGGATCACCTCGAGCTGGGTGAGTCGCTCGGCCTGATCGACATGGAACGCGGCGCCAAGGTTTCGGGTTCGCGCTTCTACTTCATGACCGGCTACGGAGCCATGCTCCAGCTCGGACTGCTGCAGTTGGCTGCGCAGAAGGCGATCGCCAACGGATTCACGATGATGATTCCGCCGGTGCTCGTACGCCCGGAAATCATGGCGGGTACCGGCTTCCTCGGTGCTCACTCGGACGAGATCTACCACTTGCAGGATGACGACCTGTACCTTGTCGGAACTTCCGAGGTACCCATGGCCGGCTACCACTCGGGCGAGATCCTCGAACTGAACGAAGGCCCGAAGCGTTACGCCGGTTGGTCCTCGTGCTTCCGCCGTGAGGCCGGCAGCTACGGGAAGGACACCCGCGGCATCATCCGTGTCCATCAGTTCGACAAGGTAGAGATGTTCACGTACTGCCGTCCCGAGGATGCCGACGCCGAACACCAGCGTCTCCTCGGCTGGGAGCGAGACATGTTGGCCGCCATCGACGTTCCTTACCGCGTGATCGACGTCGCCGGCGGAGATCTCGGTTCTTCGGCTGCGCGTAAATTCGACTGCGAGGCATGGGTTCCGACGCAGGGCACCTACCGCGAGCTGACATCGACGTCCAACTGCACGACTTTCCAGGCCCGCCGCCTCGGAGTTCGGTACCGCGACGAGAACGGCAAGCCGCAGACGGCTGCCACTCTCAACGGCACCCTGGCAACGACGCGCTGGATCGTGTCGATTCTCGAGAATCATCAGCAGGCCGACGGCTCGGTGCGAGTGCCCGAGGCATTGGTGCCGTTTGTCGGCACGGATGTGCTTCGCTGACACGCTGAACCAACACCATCAGGGCCGCGACGGACTCCGTCGCGGCCCTGATTCGTACTTTCGTACTGGTAGGTTTGGAACTTTTTCTGAACTGGCGGAATATCAAATTTTTCCCGCCGATTGACGAGTTGACCACCAAAAGCGTTGTCGATAGACCGCTTTGGCGTTAGTTTTGCGTTCAATCGGGCTTCCATACCCTGCTTTTCCATCCCCCGTCAGGTGATGTGAGGGTGAGTCCGGGGTGAATTGGACAAGTGTCTTGCCAAAAGTAGTACACGTACTAGTTTTTTCGTTATGTTGTGACGGCGCGCACACGTTTTGTCCGAATCCACTGCTTATGTTTGCCCTTCCGAAGGAAGTGCCCATGCCCCAAATCTCTCAGTTGCGGCGATTCGCCGTGCCCATAACCGGAACCGCCATGGTCGCGGGGATGCTGCTGATCGGCACGCCCGCATCCGCCGCGATCTCGACCACCGGTTTCAAAACAGCGTGTGTCGCAGGCTCCATCATCGGAGACGTCCACAAGGTCACCGACAACCTCATCACGGTCGACGCACCCGCTTCTGTCCAACCCGGCGAGACTTTCACCTACCGAATTCAGCCGAGCGGAACGTCGTATCCGGACAAGGATTCCGGCGCGACGACTACGAACCTGTCACGTCTCAAGGTCGACTACGCAATCCCGGCCAACGCGACGTTCGTTTCCGCGGCCGTCGTCGCGGGCACCTCGGTCGGACTCGATAGCGTCGCACCGAACGTTCTCAGGGTCAATGACTCTGGCAACGTCGACGGTAGCGGCGGGATCCTTCGGCTGTCCGGAAACAACCAGGTGATCGGCAACAGTCCGACGACGAGTACCAACTCGGAGGGAGGTATTCGAGTACCGAAGTCCAAGAAGAACCTCGATGGCTCGACAAACGGCAACGGAGACACCTGGTTCCGGCTTCCCGCAGTCGACGTAACAATGGTCGCTGGTGCGACGGGAGTGATCCAACCGAAGGTGAGGACCGCGGGTACGGCCGGCAACCTCGGTGCCAGCGAAAACTTCAGCACTCAGCTCGCAAAGGCGAGTTTCCTTGGTACACAGTGGGCGCCGACCCGTTGCTCGCCCCGCGAGAACAAGGACACCACACCGCTCAATGCCGGCGCGGGTCCGCTCGCGACAATCAGCATTGCTTCGGCTCCGGTCGATGTCGAGACCACGACGTCGCTCTCGGTTCCGGCGACGGCGATCACGGGTGCGGCTGTTGATCTGACCGCGACGGTGGCTCCGAACAACGCTGTCGGTACGGTGCAGTTCAAGTCGAACGGCACTGCGATCGGTTCGCCGGTGACAGTCACGTCGGGTGTTGCGACGTTGAGCCATGCGTTCGATGCTGCTGGCGCTCAGAGCGTTACGGCTGACTTCAGCGCTGGTGCAGGGTTTGTCAGTTCGTCGGCGTCGGCTCAGACGGTGACGGTTTCGGATCCGGCTCCGGTCGATGTGGAGACGACGACGTCGTTGTCGGTTCCGGCTACGGCGATCACGGGTGCGGCTGTTGATCTGACGGCGACCGTGGCTCCGAACAACGCTGTCGGTACGGTGCAGTTCAAGTCGAATGGCACGGCGATCGGTTCGCCGGTGACGGTTTCCGGTGGGACTGCGACGCTGTCGCATTCGTTCGATGCTGCTGGCGCGCAGAGCGTTACGGCTGACTTCATCGCTGGTGCGGGGTTTGTGGGTTCGTCGGCGTCGGCTCAGACGGTGACGGTTTCTGATCCGGCTCCGGTCGATGTGGAGACGACGACGTCGTTGTCGGTTCCGGCTACGGCGATCACGGGTGCGGCGGTTGATCTGACTGCGACCGTGGCTCCGAACAACGCTGTCGGTACGGTGCAGTTCAAGTCGAACGGCACGGCGATCGGCACTCCGGTGACGGTCACGTCGGGTGTTGCGACGCTGTCGCATTCGTTCGATGCTGCTGGTGCACAAAGTGTTACCGCTGACTTCACTGCCGGTGCAGGGTTTGTCAGCTCGTCGGCGTCCGCTCAGACGGTGACCGTTTCGGATCCGGCTCCGGTCGATGTCGAGACGACGACGTCGCTCTCGGTTCCGGCGACGGCGATCACGGGTGCGGCTGTTGATCTGACGGCGACGGTTGCTCCGAACAGCGCGGTCGGTACGGTGCAGTTCAAGTCGAACGGCACGGCGATCGGTTCCCCTGTCACGGTGACTGGCGGTGTTGCGACTCTGTCGCACGCGTTCGATGCTGCTGGTGCTCAGAGTGTTACGGCTGACTTCACTGCCGGTGCTGGCTTTGTGAGTTCGTCGGCGTCGGCTCGGACGGTGACCGTTTCGGATCCGGCTCCGGTCGATGTGGAGACGACGACGTCGCTCTCGGTTCCTGCTACGGCAACTACGGGTGCGGCGGTTGATCTGACTGCGACGGTTGCTCCGAACAATGCTGTGGGCACGGTGCAGTTCAAGTCGAACGGCACGGCCATTGGTTCACCGGTGACAGTTTCCGGTGGGACCGCGACGCTCTCGCACATCTTCGATGCTGCTGGTGCTCAGAGCATTACCGCGGACTTCACCGCTGGTTCCGGATTCAAGAACTCGGTTGCGAGTGCGAAGTCAGTTCAGGTGAGTGTTGCCGACCAGGAATCCGTCGTCGAACTGAATATCCCCACCGATGCCAAAACTGGTGTGGCGACCGACTTGTGGGCAACAGTCCGAACGTCGTCGGATGACGCTGTCGGCGTCGGAACCGTGCAGTTCTACGACGGTGGCGTCGCGATCGGCGGTCCTGAACCGGTTACGGCCGGCGCTGCTGGTCTGTCGCATACGTTTACCTCTGCGGGTGCGCACAGCATCACGGCGGTTTACTCGGGAGGAGCCGGTGTAGTCGGGTCCTCGGCCCAGGCGCGGACGGTGAATGTGACGGACCCTGCGCCTTCGGATGTCACCACGGAGACTGTGGTGACGGTGCCTGCCGATGGTGTGGTGAACAAGTCGGTGACCCTGTCGGCGACTGTCAGTTCGGTGCAGAATGGTGGAACGGTGCAGTTCATGGATGGGGACACCCCGATCGGTGACGCTGCGGCGGTGGTCAACGGGATCGCGGCGCTGAACCACACCTTCACCACAACCGGCGCGCATTCGATTTCGGCAATCTACAGCGGCGCAGCCGGATTCACAGGCTCCACCTCGGCGGCCCACGCAATTCAGATCAAGGCTGCAACCGGTGGTGGCACGGGCAGCCTCGGTTCAGGCAGCGCTGGCTCAAGCGATTTCCTTCCCTTCGGTTCCTGACCGAAGCGGTTCAGGTCGCGGCCCCGAGGCAGTATCCCTCGGGGCCGATCGACAGGGTGAACTGCATCGACCGTGAGTTACCGGTTCCGTCGCTGACGGGCAGGGTGACACGGACGTAGTCGCCGCGAACCGGAGTGACTGTTGCAGCGTCGGCGTCGAAAGACTTGATACCGGCCAGCTGATTCGGATCGAGCTTGAGTGGCGGCTGGCCGGTGGCGCCGGTGCCGTCGGGATCCCACGGGCTGTTGCCGGGGCAGATCAGTGGATAGAACGTCTCGACGTCGCGGGTATTGACCGGCCGTCCCGTGGCGCGTGAGAGAAACCGGACGACGGCGTGGGAAGCGTCGGCCGCGGTGTAGAAGTTTGATTGCCCCGCAGGGAAGACGAACGGGCACGCATAGCCGGAAGCGATCTCCGAGCGCTTGGCGGCGACGGAGAGTCCGTCTCCACTCCAGGTGACCGCGTACTGGCCGTCGACGCCTGGTGCGGCGATGGCCGTCAAGATGGCGGGCACATCCGAGTATCGGTCGGCAATTGTTGTGGGCGGCATCGTCCAGCATGCGTTCGTGAGCGCGTCGACGTCCAAAGACACCAGGTCCGTTGCCCAGGCCGCCAAGGCCGGCGCAGCAGCCGGATTACCGGGCACGTCACCAACCGGAGGTGGCGCGACCGGCGCGGCGGGCGCAGTGGTGGTCGTGGGCGCGAGAGTGGTTGTCGTCGTGGTTTCCGTCGTAGGCGGAGACGGTTCGTCCGTCAGGATTCCTGTCCGTCCGTCGTCCTCACATGCGGTTATCGCCAACGTCATGGCGAGTGCGACTGCCCCCACTGCCGCTCGTCCTGCCGACTTCATTCGTTCTTACGCCCCTTTTGCGACATTCTGACCAACATCCACCCCATAACTGCTGCGGGTCAGATCACGGATTCCCGTCTACGCTAGCGAACTGTGGATCCCGTTTACAGAACAGTCATCGGCATCGCCCGTACCGTCTTCGCTTTCGAGGGCCTGAAGTTCTCCGTCAAGGGAGAGCAGAACATCCCGGCGTCCGGTGGCGCCGTGATCGCGATCAACCACACCGGATACATGGACTTCACGTATGCGGGACTGCCGGCGCGGACCCCCAAGCGCTACATCCGGTTCATGGCGAAGAAGGAGGTCTTCGACAACAAGATCTCCGGACCGATCATGCGGGCCCTCAAGCACATCCCGGTCGACCGCGGCGCGGGCGCCGACTCCTACAAGGCGGCCGTAGATTTCCTGAAGCGCGGTGAATTGGTGGGCGTGTACCCCGAAGCGACGATCAGTCGGAGCTTCGAGATCAAGGAATTCAAGTCCGGAGCCGCCCGGATGGCAATCGAGGCGGGCGTACCGATCGTTCCCGTCGTCATCTGGGGCGCTCAGCGCGTGTGGACGAAGGGTTATCCGAAGCGGTTGGGCCGCACCAACACTCCCATCTCGATTGCCGTCGGCGAGCCGATTGCACCTTTCGAGCCGGCGAGTGAGCTGACGGCGAAGCTGCGGTCGACGATGCAGGAGTTGCTACTCGATCTGCAGAAGGACTACGACCATCCCGCCGGCGAGTACTGGGTACCGGCCCGCCTCGGTGGCAGCGCGCCGACGCTCGAGCAGGCCGACAAGATGGATGCCGACGAGGCCGAGGCGAAAGCCAAAGCACGTGAGGCGCGGAAGTCCGAAGGCTGACCCATGTCCTTCGAACCCGTTTACACCGCCGTCGAGGTAGTCGCGCGTGGTCTGAGCGGTTTCCAGGGCGTGAAAGTCACCCGCACCGGGACGGAACACGTCCCGGTGTCCGGCGGTGCCGTCATCGCGATCAACCACACGAGTTACCTCGATTTCATACCGGCGGCCCTGGCGGTCGGCACCGCGAAACGCAAGCTCAGAGTGATGGCCAAGGCTGAGCTGGCGGACAACAAGGTCCTCGGCTTCCTCATGCGTGGATGCGGCGTCATCGAAGTGGACCGCTCCGCCGGAGCGCAGGCGTATCGAGCCGGAGTCGACGCCCTCGAGCGTGGCGAATTGGTGGGCGTCTACCCGGAAGCGACGATCAGCCGGAGCTTCGAGATCAAGGAAATGAAATCCGGAGCAGCTCGGATGGCCATCGACGCCGGCGTGCCGATAATTCCGCTGATCGTCTGGGGCGCCCAGCGGATCGTCACCAAGGGCGGACCGAAAAATCTGGGCCGCAATCATTTCCCGATCTCGGTGGAGGTGGGTGCACCGATCGATCCGGTCGAGCCCGCCGAAGCGCTCAGCGAGATTCTGCGCATCGAGATGGATGCAATCCTGCGCCACGTGCAGGACGGGTTCGTGCACGAGCCCGGGGCGTACTGGGTGCCTCGTCGACTCGGCGGTGGCGCACCGACGCCGGAGGAAGCCGCGGCCATGGACGCACAGGAACGCGCGAAGCGGGCGCGCTGAGCGAGACCGTCGTACCGGGCAGGCACAATGGCGGTGTGAGCCCAGACCGTCGTATCAGCCCTGACCGCCCAACCTTGGTTGCGACCGATGTCGACGGCACCCTCATCGATCACGACGAGTTGGTCAGTGCCCGCACCCGCGCCGCCGTGCATGCCGTCGTCGAATCCGGCACGCCGTTCCTGCTGGCAACCGGGCGTCCTCCGCGATGGATTTCGCCCGTCGTCGAGGGCTTGGGATACGCGCCACTCGCCGTCTGCGCCAATGGAGCCGTTGTCTACGACAGCTACGCCGACCGCGTCCTCAGCGCCGCGACCTTGTCGGTCGACGCACTCACCGAACTCTCCGAGCTGGCACTGGTTGCACTCCCGGGCGCAGGTTTGGCCGCGGAACGAGTGGGGGAGAGCGCACATGACGCCGCCACCCCACAGTTCGTCAGCTCACCAGATTACGAACACGCCTGGCTCAACCCGGACAACACCGAGATGTCCGAGGACGAAGTGCTTGCGGCGCCGGCCGTCAAACTCCTGATTCGCCGTCCAGGCATGACCAGCACGGCGATGTACGACACGCTCGCCCCGCACGTCGGTGCGCTCGCCGACATGACGTACTCCACCGAGAACGGACTGATCGAACTCTCGGCGCCGGGCATCACGAAGGCGTCGGGCCTGGTTGCTGCCGCGGAGAGGTTCGGCTTCGACCTGTCGGGTCTGGTGGCCTTCGGAGACATGCCCAACGACATCCCGATGCTGGGGATGGCTCGACTCGGCGTCGCCATGGGCAACGCTCACCCCGAAGCCAAAGCCGCAGCCGACGAGGTCACCGACACCAATTCGGCACACGGGGTCGCAAAAGTCCTCGAGCGCTGGTGGTCGTAGAACCCACCAGCGCCCGAGGACGTGTACTGCTCGAGTGTCAGCCGACAGGCGCGCTGTTGGCCATTTCCTGGGCAAAGGTCTCGTTGTAGGTCTTGAGGACCTTCGTGACCATGCCGGTGATCTGGTTGAAGATCAGCGAACCGTTCTCGAAGTCACTGCGCAGGCCGTCCGGGATCGAGTACTCGTCCGAGATCGGCAATCCCAGTTCACCCGCGTCGGAACCGAAACTCTGCCACGACTTGAAGATCTCGCCGAGCACGGTGAACACTCCGCCGTTCGGCGAGGTGTAGACAGCGCCGTTCTGGAACAGCGCACCCTGGTTGCCGAGCTTCGCCTGCAGAATTCCGGACAGTGCCTGGCCGAGGCGTCCGATCTCGCCACCTTCGGCGATCCACTTCTGCGCGAGCGGTGAATTGTCGGTGATCTGCAGAATCTGGGTGACCAGATCCGGGATCGACGAACCGGTGCCACCGGTGACCGTGTCGACCGGAGTGGTCGGCTTGGGCGCAGGCGTCGACGGATTGGAAGGGTTCGAGGGGTTCAACGTTCCCCCGATGTTCGCGGCCGCGATGTTCCGGATGTCGTTCATGTGTGCGTATGCGGCATCACCCGGGCACGCGGTGTTTCCGACGTCGCGGTGGGCGAAGATGATCGGCAGATCGACTGCTGCGCCCTGCGGGTACGGCGTGAACTCGGTGCCCTCGGAGTACATCGTCGTTCTGCCCTTGGGATCGAGTCCGGCCATACCGAGCTTCCAACCGAGGAACTTGCCGACGGCGTTGAGCGTCGCCTGCGAAGGCTCGACGGTGGAGTAGTCGCCCATCATCGCGATACCGGTGGTGTTCTCGTTGAATCCACCCGCGTGTGCACCCTGAACTGCCTTGTCGAGTCCGCCTGCGCGGCCTTCGAAGGTCTGACCGTACTTGTCGACGAGGACGTTGTATCCGACGTCGCACCAGCCGAGCGTCTGTGCGTGGTAGGCGTAGATCGAGCGGACGATGCCGGCCGATTCTTCCTTGGTGTAGTTGTTGCTGCCCGCGGTGTGGTGGACAGTTGCTCCACCGGTGAAGTCGTCGTACGTGGGGGAGTCGCAGCGAAGTGACTCGTCTGCTCCCCACTGTGCGCGGGTGATGACGGAGGGTCCACTGCCGCCGAGCGGTGCCGCGACTGCCTGCAGATTGCTGTCCGCGTCGCTGGTACCCGGATCGATCAACACTGCGGTAACGGCATCTGCTGCCGTCGTCGCCTGGCGAAGCGGCTTGGACACCGAAGCCGGGGTGTACCCGAGTTCGCCGGTGGCTGCGGGTGCTTCCGCAGGCACAGGTGCTTCGGCCGGCGCTTCGGCAGGCACAGGCGCTTCAGCAGGTGCTTCGACAGGTGCGGGTGCGGCTTCCGGAGCCGGCACAGCTTCGGCCGCGGGGGCAGCGACACCCTGCGGGGTGAGGATCTGGATGGACTTGGTGGCGCCGACGAAGACCGGTTCGGTGGCGGTACCGGAGTTGGTGGCCTGATCCGAGCTGGCGGAGTCGATGGCGTCAGGGGTGAACCACGGGCCCCAGGTGCCGTCTTCGGCCAGGGCGCGGACCTTGGACTGCGCCGAGGCGAGCGTGTCCGAGGTCAACGCGACCATGCTGAACGGAGTGTCGCGGGTGACTTCCTTGACCACGGCACCTGGCTCTTCCTCGGAAGGAACCGGAGCGGTTTCGGTCGGGGCGCCGGGAGCAGCGGGTGCCGGGAACAGCTCGGTCGGCAACGTGATCCCTGGAGGTAGCGGGATTTCGGTCGGGAGCTTGAGGTTTCTGAGATCACCGAGGTTGATGTCGGGGAGATCGAGACCGGTCAGCTCCTTGACCGGAATGATGATGTCGGGCACCGACGCGAGGAGCACCTCTGCGATCTGGGTCGGCACTGCTACTGACGTCGTCTCGTTCGCGGAACGTACATCGGACGTAGTGCTCGTGAAGCCGTAGACCGCAAAAGGACTTGCGACAGCCACTGCGGCTACAGCCCCGAGTACGAGCGAGGGCTTCGGTCGACGGTGTGGCAAGGGATTACTCCTCGGTTGTAGTTACTTGCGAGCGAACTTCAGGGCCGATGACGGCCGTGAACGGAATCCTTCAAAACCGGATCCGAGCAGGTCGGATGCCATGTTCTGGGGTTGAACTCCAGTTTTCGGACGCGTACGTCTGCAACTCGTGATGCTGATGTGACTCGTGTGACTGGTGTTGCTAACTCCAAACACTCTTGCCACACTAGTCACAAAAGTCCATAACGCTCAACCTTAGGGTGAGACTTTAGTTAAATCGTTGTGGACTGGCCTGCGCGCGAAGTACCGACTTCGCGGACTCGTGAGGCCGGTAGCGATGAGGAGAGCATTGATGGCGAGAAGCGGAAGAAGCGGAACTGCAGGTAAGAGGCCTGTGTCCGGTCGCGCAGGTCGCTTTCTGGTGGGCGGACCCGGGAGGCGAACCTCGCTGATGCGGATCTCGGTCCTCGGTCTCGTTCCGGCTCTTGCGCTCGGCGTCGCGATCGGAGGTTTCACGCAAATCCGCGCTGACGAGCCGTCGATCCTGCACGCCGTCGCTGCCGACACGCAATTCACGCTCTCCGGGCACGGCAACGGACATGGCCGTGGAATGGGCCAGTGGGGCGCTTACGGCTACGCCAAGAACGACGGCTGGTCCGGCGAGCGAATCCTCAGTCACTACTACGGGGGAACCGTCCTGGACTCGATGCCGCCTGCCCAGATGAGTGTGCGGCTCACAGCCCAGGACAACTCGACGCTCGACGTCTACTCCGACGCCGGCCTCGTGGTCAACGGTCAGCGCACCGCGCCCGGCGAGGCTGCCCATCTCACTGCACTGCCCGGTGGCGGTGCGCAGGTGGTTGTCACCAGCGGGTGTGGTGGCGGGGTTGTCTGGGAAGCGGTCACCGAGCATCCGTGGGTGGATCCTGTGGATCTCAGTCCCGATCGACCCGCCGACCAGTTCCTGAAGCTGTGCAACAACGACGCGCCCTATCGAGGCGCCCTCGGCGTAGTGCTCGACAACGGCTCGGCTCGGACAGTCAATCTCCTCGACATGGAGGACTACCTGCTCGGCGTGGTGCCGGTCGAGGCGAAAGCCGAATGGGCCGATTCCGGTGGGGCCGAAGCACTACGGGCGCAAGCCGTGGCGGCGCGCTCGTACGCTGCGACCGAGCATCGCAGCTCGTACGCCGACACGTGCGACACTCAGGACTGCCAGGTCTACGGCGGAGCGGGCAAGGAAGATCCCCGCACCACCGAAGCCGTCCGGTCCACCGCCGGCGCCGTTCTGTCGCGTGACGGCAAGATTGTTGCCACCGAATTCTCCTCGTCCACAGGAGGTTACAGCTCCGGCGGTGAATTCCCGGCCGTCGAGGATCTCGGTGACGCCCTTTCGCCCAATCACGACTGGACAGTGAATCTGACCGCGGGTGAGATTGCGGACGCCTTCGATGTGGGCGAGCTGCAATCGCTCAAGATTCTCTCGCGCAACGGATTCGGTACCGACGGCGGGCGAGTGACGGCAGTCGAGGTAGTCGGAACAGATGCAACTGTTGGCGCCACCGGAATTCAGTTCCGCCAGAAACTCGGCCTGAAATCGGACTGGTTCACCATCGGCGACGGCGCTGGTGTGGTAGTGGCACCGGATTCGGAATCGACAGTGCCGGAATCCAATTCGCCATCCGACGATCCATCGGGTACGGTTACGGAGACGCAGATCGAGAAGAAGTATCGGGAGCTCGGCGGTGAAAGCGGCTCTCTCGGTGCTCCTGCCGGCCCGGAGATGCAGTTGCCCTCCGAAGCAGGCACTTTCCGTGTCTACGAAAACGGAACCATCATCTGGACAAAGGTTTTGGGTGCGCAGGTAGTTGATGCCAACGTGCTCCGCGAGTGGATACCGACGGGCGGAAGCTAGGGGAAGGTCGGTCGGTAGCGACTCGCACGTATCGACTCTGAAGGGTCTCTGCCGTAACCCGGCGGAGACCCTTCAGGTCGTTCAGGGTTCGTTGCTTGTCGGTCAGATGGTCGGAGCGTCGCCGAGCAAGCGGTACTCGAGCCACAACTCCGCACGTTCTGTGGGGGAGCCGAGGTCCAGTTGGAGAAGGCTCTCGATCCGAGCGAGTCTGCTGCGCAACGTATGCCGATGAATATTCAGCGCTGTGGCTGCGGCGTCGCCCACCCCGTTGTGTGCCAACCACATGGCCAAGGTCCGGTAGAGATCGCTACCGCCCTTCGCTTCCAGAAGCGGGCGCAAGTGTGCCGCCGCGAATGCCGTCGAGCGATCCTGGTCGAGAAATGCGGATAATCCGCTCTCCGAGAGTTCGGCGAACCGCATCGAAGGCAGGTTGCGGGCACCGGCCTCGGCTGCTGCTTGCGCGGCTTGGCGTCTGGCGCGCGAGAGATCGTCCCACCACAGCATGTCCGACACGCCGACGGTGACGTCGATTTCGTTGACACGGGCGAGGATTCGCCCGCTGTCGGTAGCCGAGACGACGGCAATCAGCGCACCGTCGGTGATGCCGAACGCCAGATCGCGGCTGAGACCATCGAGCAGTGAGACGGACACGCTCTCGAGCAGGCCACTCGGGCCCGCTACGTGGAAGACCTGGAAAGGCTCGACCGGAAATCCTCCCCACAGTTCCCCGGAGATGTTGCGGGCGAGCGCATTCTGTCCTTCGAACAGCTGATGCATCGCCACGGTACGCAAATGGTTCATCGTCAACTGCGCATCTCGGGTTCGAGCCGTCATCAACGTGAGCAGAGACGCGGCGGCGATGACGATGCCCTGATTCAGAGAGCCGACGGCGCCGGGGCAGCCGGCGACGAGGTACCCCATCAGCTTTCCCCTCGACGTCAGCAGAGGATGGGAGATGACGTCCTCGTTCTCACTCGTGAGGAAACTGACTTCCATCGGGCGGGCGTCGCGCTCGGGGGCAGTTCGCTCGATTCCTGCGGCCGCGGCGGTGTGTGAGATCTCGACGGTATGGCCGGCCGAGTCCAGCAGAGCCGCCCATCCGCCGATCAATTCCGCCACCCGTCGTACGACTGCCCGGGTGCCGTTGACCGTCACCGCAGCTTGAAGCAGTCGCCGCAGGCTCTGGTAATTGCTGCGCAGCGCTTTCATGTCGTCGTCGGATTGCGCCTTCGACACCGCTTTGGTCAGGGCGATGAAAGGTGTTCGCAATGGGACGTCGAGAAGGGGCACACTGAAACGGGTGGCCGCATCCACCAGAGTCTGTGGCGCCTGCTCGTATCCGAGGCCGGTTCCGAAACCGATTCCGGCAATTCCGGCCGCCACCAGGGTCCGTACGAATCGGGTCGTTTCCGCGGCCGTCGTCGGTAGTGACACCCCGGTGATGAGTAGTAGTTCACCGCCGTCGAGGAAGGGCGTCGGGTCGGGAAGTTCGGAGACATGTGCCCAGGTCAGGGTGCGATCGAGCTGGTCGTGCCCCGCCAGGACGCGAAGGCCGAACTGTTCGGTCGCACAAAGCTGGCGGAGCGTGATGGGCATGGGTCCAGTCTGACACCTCGGACTCGCCACTTTGTAGTGCCTGCGGTCACGTTTGTACAAAGTGGAGCCTGACGCGAGCTTGCCGAAGGTCCGACACTGGCGCTATCGAAAATGCGCTCCGGATAGAGCGCCACCGAGATCCACCCTCCCGAACAGCCCACAAGGAGTACTGATGTCCAGTACAGACCAGCCGGCACTTCAGCACACGCTGAAGAAGCGGCATCTGTCGATGATTGCGATCGCAGGCGTCATCGGCGCCGGACTGTTCGTCGGCTCCGGTGTGGCGATCCAGGAGACGGGACCCGGTGTCCTGATTTCCTACGCGCTTGCCGGCGTAGTCGTCATCCTCGTGATGCGCATGCTCGGCGAGATGTCGGCAGCGTCGCCGGAAACCGGCTCGTTCTCCTCGTACGCCGACAAGGCCATCGGCCGCTGGGCGGGCTTCTCGATCGGCTGGCTGTACGCGTGGTTCTGGATCATCGTGCTCGGCATCGAGGCCACCGCCGGTGCCCTCATCATGAATCGTTGGGTTCCCGGCGTTCCCCAGTGGACCTGGGCTCTGATTCTGATGATCGTGCTGACGCTGACCAACATCATCTCGGTCAAGTCGTTCGGCGAGTTCGAGTTCTGGTTCGCTTCCATCAAGGTCGTCGCCATCATCGCGTTCCTCGGCATGGGCATCGTGGCGATCTGCGGATGGATGCCCGGCGTCGAAGCACCGGGAATGACCAACCTGACCGGTCACGGCGGTTTCCTGCCGAACGGAACAGGAGCCATGCTCGCCGCAGTCCTTGTGGTCGTGTTCTCGTTCTTCGGCGCCGAAATCGCCACCATCGCCGCCGGTGAATCGGCCAACCCGCTCGAAGCTGTTCGCGCTGCCGTCAAGTCCGTCGTCTGGCGAATTCTCATCTTCTACATCGGCTCGATCGCGGTGGTCGTCACCCTGCTTCCCTGGGACAGCGCGTCGGTCGCGCTCAGCCCGTACGTCGCCGTCATGGACTCCTACGGCATTCCGGCCGCGGGCAACATCATGGACGTCGTCGTCCTCACGTCGGTTCTGTCCTGCCTCAACTCCGGTCTCTACACCGCGAGCCGCATGATCTTCTCCCTCGCCGGCCGCGGCGACGCCCCCAAGTCGCTCTCACGTATCGAGAAGACCGGCGTCCCGATGCGCGCTGTCCTGGTCTCGACGATCGTCGGCTTCCTGACCGTCGGCATGAACTACCTCTCCCCGGACAAGGTCTTCCTGTTCCTGGTCAACTCCTCCGGTGCGATCGCACTGTTCGTCTGGCTCGTCATCTCGGTGTCCCAGCTGCGCACCCGCCGCAAGCTCGAAGCTTCGGGCCAGGAGCTGGAACTCAAGATGTGGTTCTTCCCGTACCTGACCTACGCCACGATCGCCGCCATCATCGCGCTCTGCATCGGCATGCTCACCCTGGACTCGACGCGCAGCCAGATGATCGTGTCCCTGGGACTTGCAGCGATCCTCGTGGGTATCGGGCTCTACCGATACCGGAACCACAAAGAGACCGAGGACGCCGAACGCGCCGACGCCGAGGTTGTACCCGTGTCCGAGAGCGCTCCCACACCCTGACACCAACGTCCCCATCTGCGAGATACTTAGATGTCCTAGTATCGGCCACGGACAGAGAAATCGACGTGAGCACAGCAGATGGGGACAATCATGACCACACCCGAACCGATCGTCATCGTCGACGGGGCCAGGACCCCCGTCGGTAGCTTCGGCGGCGTCTTCAAGGACGTACCCGCACACGAGCTGGGTGCCGCAGCAGCCAAGGCCGCGCTGAGCCGCGCCGGCGTTGCACCCGAAGACATCGACGAGGTCGTCATGGGCTGCATCGGCCAGGTCGGCCCCGACGCCTACAACGCACGCCGCGTGGGCATCGCCGCCGGACTGCCCGAGAACGTTCCCGCCTACACCGTCAACCGCCTCTGTGGCAGCGGCCTGCAGGCCGTGTGGTCGGCGGCGATGCAGATGCGCTGGGGCGCAGCTGCCATCACCCTCGCCGGCGGCGACGAGAGCATGTCCCGCATGCCGTTCTACGATTTCGCCGCCCGCTCGGGCTACAAGCTCGGCGATCGCAGCCTCGTCGACGGCACCGTCGCCATGCTCACCGACCCGTTCAGCAAGGCTCATATGGGCCGCACCGCCGAAGCCGTCGCCCGCAAGTACGGCGTCAGCCGCGAGCAGCAGGACGAGTTCGCCGTGGAATCTCAGCGCCGCGCTGCTACCGACGCAGCCAAGGCAGCATTCGCCGAGGAGATCACTCCCGTCGAGACCGGTGGTCGGCGCTCCGTCACCGTCACCGAAGACGAGCACCCCAAGCCCGGAACCACTGTCGAAACCCTCGCCAAGCTGCGCCCCGCATTCGAAGAGGGCGGATCCGTCACCGCCGGTAACGCGTCGGGCATCAACGACGGCGCCGGCGCCCTCGTCCTCGCTACAGGAACCGAGGCAGCCAAGCGCGGTCTCACCGGACTCGTCACGCTCGAAACCGTCACGACGGCAGCCATGGAGCCCGGCCTGATGGGCTACGCTCCCGTGCTCGCTCTCGAAAAGCTTTTTGCGCAAACAGGATTGAAGCCGTCCGACATCGGCACCGCCGAGGTCAACGAGGCCTTTGCTTCGCAGGCCATCGCCGTCATCCGCGACAGTGGCCTGGATCCGGAGAAGACCAACCCGTACGGCGGAGCAATCGCCCTCGGCCACCCGGTCGGCGCCACCGGAGCCATCCTGACCCTGCGCGCCGCCCGCGACATGGTCCGTCGCGACCTCGAATTCGGCATCGTCACCATGTGCATCGGCGGCGGTCAGGCACTCGCTGCCCTGCTGAAGCGGGTCTGATCATGGCGACCAAGCGCAAGCCGTCGTGGCATGACGACGAGATCACCGCAGTAGCCGAACTGGCCCGTGGTTTCTTCGATCGTGAACTGATCGCCAAGCGTGAGCAGTGGGACGCTCAGCATCGCGTCGACCGGTCCGTGTGGCTCGAAGCCGGCAAGCTCGGCCTGCTGTGCTGCTCGATTCCCGAGGAATACGGCGGGGGCGGTGGAACTTTCGCGCACGATCTTGCAGTCTTCGAGGCGCAGGGCTACTGCGGGGACTATGCACTCGGGAACTCCGTGCACAGTGGCATCGTCGCCCACTACGTGCTCGAGTACGGAAGCGAAGAGCAGAAGAAGGCCTGGCTGCCAGGTATGGCGACGGGCGAGATCCTCGGCGCCATCGGAATGACCGAGCCGGGAACAGGTTCCGACCTCAAGGCCATCACCACGTCCGCGACCCGCGACGGTGACCACTACGTCGTGAACGGGTCGAAGACCTTCATCACCAACGGTGGCAGCGCAGACATGATCGTGCTTGCCGTCAAGACCGATCCCAAGGCGGGCGCCAAGGGTGTCTCGCTCCTGATCGTGGATCTGCGTGACTGCGAAGGCTTTGCGGTCGGCCGCGTCCTCGACAAAGTCGGTCAGCACGGCGCCGATACGTCGGAGCTGTCCTTCACCGATGTTCGCGTTCCCGTCTCGAACCTCCTCGGCGAGTCCGAGGGGCTCGGTTTCGGTCAGTTGATGGCGCAGCTGGTGCAGGAGCGTCTCATCATCGGCGCGCAGGCCATCGGCACCATCGAGCGTGCCGTCGAGGAGACCGTCGCGTACACCAAGGCGCGTCAAGCGTTCGGGCACAGCCTCTTCGAGTTCCAGAACACCGCCTTCGAGCTGGCCGAGTGCCAGACGATCGCGCGCACCTGCCGTGTCTTCCTCGACAACTGCATCGAGGATCACCTCAATGGCGAGCTGGACGGCGCAGACGCCGCGATGGTCAAGTACTGGCTGACCGAACAGCAGTGCGCCGTCGTCGACCGGTGCGTGCAGCTCTACGGCGGATACGGCTACATGCGTGAATACCCGATCGCGCGCATGTACGAGGACTCCCGCGTCCAGAAGATCTACGCCGGCGCCAACGAAGTGATGAAGAGCATCATCGCGAAGAGTCTTTGATCACCGGCGTCGAAAACCATTGACACCGACCAGGCACCCACCGAGCATTTCGGTGGGTGCCTTTGTGTGCCTACAAGCGGGATCGAGCTGTTCGGAAGGCAATCACTGATGAGCTTCACCATCGACGTCGGATCGGCGCGCGTCACCCAACTGACGGAGCTGGCGCACTGGCCGTTTCCGCCGCGAGAGCTTTTTCCGCACGCGGGTGATGCGGAGATCGAGGACGCGTCGGCGCGGCTGACACCGGAGTTCTTCGACGCGGGTAGCGGTGACCTCGTACTTGCCATCCACACCTACCTGGTGGAGATCGGCGGCAAGGCCATCGTCGTCGACACCGGCAACGGGAACAGCAAGCACCGGCCGAACCTCCTGCCGCACCACATGTTCGGCACCGACTACCTCTCGCGCTTCGCCGACACCGGCGTCGACTTGGGCGACGTCGATCTGGTGGTCAGCACACATCTGCACCCCGATCATTGTGGTTGGAACACCAACCTCGAGGCCGAAACCTGGCGGCCCACCTTTCCCCGCGCGACCTACATTTTCGACCGCACCGAACTGGCCGCGCTCGAACAACTCGCCGCCGACGGTCCACACGAAGGAGTGGTCTCGGATCTGGCGCAGACCTTCGAGGACAGCGTCCGTCCCGTTCTGGACGGGGCGAAGTGGGAGGCGGTCGACGACGGCCACGTCCTGGCCGAGTCCGAAGGCACACGCGTCGTCGTGCGCAGCGCGCCCGGCCACACGCCGGGCCATATCGTGATCGAGATCCGCACTGCCGACGGCGGCGCCGTCATCGCCGGCGACGTGATCCACCATCCGATCCAGTTTCTGTACCCGGACCTCAGCCAGGGCGGCGACGCGGATCCCGAGATCGCCAGGGTCACCCGCCGCGAACTTCTCGAACGCTGCGCGTCGGAGGGACTGCTTCTACTTCCCGCACACTTCCCCGTCGACGAACCGATCACCATCGAATTCGATTCGAGCGGTGCACCGAGTGCTTCCGGTCTGATCGGTCTTGCAACGTCCTGACTTGCCGCATCGTCGCTGGTGACGCATCCAACCCTCGGCGTCCGAACAGGTCCGATACCCTGGTTCATCGTGACCGCTGCAAATTCAGAGACCGCCCGTGCCCAGTACGACCTGATCGTCGTCGGCTCGGGATTCTTCGGGCTGACCATCGCCGAGCGTGCCGCTACCCAGCTGGGTAAGCGCGTGCTGGTGTTGGATCGCCGTCACCACCTGGGGGGGAACGCATACTCGGAGGCTGAGCCGGAGACCGGCATCGAGGTCCACAAGTACGGTGCCCACCTGTTCCACACCTCCAACAAGAAGGTCTGGGACTACGTCACCCAGTTCACGGAGTTCACGAACTACCAGCACCGCGTCTTCGCGCTGCACAAGGGACAGGCGTACCAGTTCCCGATGGGCCTCGGCCTCGTGTCGCAGTTCTTCGGTCGGTACTTCACTCCCGAAGAGGCACGGGCCCTCATCGCCGAGCAGTCCAGCGAGATCGATTCGAAGGATGCCTCCAACCTCGAAGAGAAGGCGATCTCCCTGATAGGACGCCCGCTCTACGAAGCATTTGTGCGTGACTACACGGCAAAGCAGTGGCAGACCGACCCCACCGAGCTGCCCGCGGCGAACATCAGCCGCCTGCCGGTCCGCTACAACTTCGACAACCGCTACTTCAACGACACGTACGAGGGCCTGCCCGTCGACGGCTACACGGCGTGGCTCGAGAACATGGCAAAGGATCCGAAGATCGAGGTCCGCCTCGACACCGATTACTTCGACGTCCGCGACGAACTGCGCACCGCGAGCCCCGACGCACCCGTCATCTACACGGGCCCGCTCGACCGCTACTTCGACTACTCCGAAGGTTCGCTCGGATGGCGCACCCTCGATTTCGAGACCGAGGTTTTGCCTACCGGAGACTTCCAGGGCACCCCGGTCATGAACTACAACGATGCGGACGTGCCGTTCACCCGCATCCACGAGTTCCGTCACTTCCACCCCGAGCGCGAGTACCCGACCGACAAGACCGTCATCATGCGTGAGTTCTCACGTGCCGCGGAGGCGAAGGACGAGCCGTACTACCCGATCAACACGCCCGAGGATCGCGAGAAGCTCTCCGCGTACCGCTCCCGCGCCAAGAAGGAGACCGCGGAGAACAAGGTCCTCTTCGGCGGGCGTCTCGGCACCTACCAGTACCTGGACATGCACATGGCGATCGCCAGCGCACTGACGATGTTCGAGAACACCCTGCGCCCGCATCTCGAAACGGGTGCGGAATTGGCAGGGGAGAGCGAATGAACGCACGTCATCTACTCGAAGGCGAAGAAGTCGTCACCGGCGACGAGGTGACCTACCTCGGCAAGTCCCTGCTCTCCCGGATCATCCTTCCCCGCGCCGGCGAACCTCTCGACGTCCGCACGCTGTACTTGGAGGAAGCTTCGACCAACAGTCGTCGGGCTCACTCCACCTCGCGGACGTCCGTCGCGCTCGGCGCCGAGACCGAGGTCTCGTTCGCCACGTACTTCAACGCGTTCCCCGCCAGCTACTGGCGTCGATGGTCCATCCTGAAATCTGTGGTCCTTCGACTCGAACTGTCCGGACACGGCCGCGTGGATGTCTACCGTTCCAAGGCGGACTCCTCGCGAATTCACGTGGAAGGCAAGGAATTTGCCGACGGTGATGCCGCGGTCGAACTCGAGGTGGAGCTGGCACCGTTCGAGGACGGCGGCTGGATCTGGTTCGACATCACCACCGATACGGCCGTAGTCGTCGAGAGCGGCGGCTGGTACGCGCCCGTCGAGGCTCCCGGCGAAGCGACGGTCGCCGTTGGTATTCCGACGTTCAATCGCCCGACCGACGCTGTCAAGGCGCTGGCTGCATTGTCCTCGGATCCTCTGGTGTCCGACGTGATCAAGGCCGTCATCATGCCGGACCAGGGCACCCGCAAGGTGCGTGACGAGCCCGGGTTCGCCGAAGCTGCTGCAGCACTTGGTGATCGGCTCGCCATTCACGATCAGGGCAACCTCGGCGGCTCCGGCGGATACAGCCGAATCATGTACGAGGCACTCAAGACCACGCAGTGCCAGCACATCCTGTTCATGGACGACGACATCGAGATCGAACCCGACTCGATCCTTCGCGCGCTTGCTTTCTCGCGCTTCGCGAAGTCGCCGATGCTGGTGGGTGGGCAGATGCTCAACCTGCAGGAACGCAGCCACCTTCATGTGATGGGTGAAGTGGTCAACCGCGGGATCTTCATGTGGTCTGCGGCGCCGAACGTCGAATACGACCACGACTTCTCCAAGAATTCGCTGCGAGATTCGAAACTGCTGCACCGTCGCATCGACGTCGACTTCAACGGGTGGTGGATGTGCATGATCCCGCGCCAGGTCGCGGAAGAGCTCAAGCAGCCGCTGCCACTGTTCATCAAGTGGGACGACTGCGAATACGGTTTGCGCGCAAAGGAAGCCGGATACCCGACCGTCACGTTGCCCGGTGCCGCGATCTGGCACATGGCGTGGAGCGACAAGGACGACGCCATCGACTGGCAGGCGTACTTCCACCTCCGTAACCGTCTGGTGGTGGCCGCGCTCCACATGCCGGGCAACGGCCGCGGCCTGGTCGTCAACACGGTGAAGGCGACTCTCAAGCACCTGCTGTGCCTCGAGTACTCCACCGTTGCGATCCAGAACAAGGCCATCGCAGACTTCCTTGCCGGACCGGAACACGTCGCGAACATGCTGCCCACCGCACTCGGTGAGGTCCATGCCCAGCGCAAGGAGTACCCCGACGCCGTCGTGGTGCCCTCGGCAACCGCACTACCGCTGCCCTCCGGCGCCGAGGTCGGGGACGTCAGCGCGCCGACCAACCCCGTCGCCAAGATCGTCCGCGTCGGCAAGGCCGTGGTACACAACCTCAAGCCTGCGCACCCTGAGCATCACGAGCGTCCTCAGCTCAACGTGCCGACCATCGACGCCAGGTGGTACCTGCTCTCGCAGGTCGACGGCGTCACCGTCACCACCGCCGACGGCCGCGGCGTCGTCTACCGCAAGCGCAACCCCAAGCAGGCACTCGAACTGCTCAAGGAAGCCATGCGTTTGCGCCGCGAACTCGCCGCGCGTTTCCCTGAACTCAAGAAGCAGTACCAGGACGCCGTTCCTTCACTGACCAGCACGGAAAGGTGGGAACGTGTCTTCGGCATCTCCTGAAGTACAGATTCTGGCCGGAATTCAATCGACCGTCGGGCAGCTGCCGGGAGCCGTCAAGGTCGCCCGCGGTATGTCTCACTTCGGTGAGCACTCCCTCGGGTGGATCGCGATCGCTGCCGTCGGAGCTGCTGTGGACAAGCCGCGTCGACGTGAATGGGCCGGAGCAGCCGTCGGAGCATTCGGTGCACACGCCGCCTCCGTGGTGATCAAACGAGTCGTCAGGCGCAAGCGACCTTCCGACCCTTCGGTGCAGGTCAACGTCTCGACACCGAGCAAGCTCAGCTTCCCGTCGTCACACGCGACGTCGACGACGGCGGCGGCTGTGCTGATCGGTCGACTCACCGGGCTACCCTTACCGGCGTTGCTGGTGCCCCCGATGATGCTCTCGCGTCTGGTCCTGGGAGTTCACTACCCGACCGACGTACTCGCCGGAGCGGCACTGGGAGCCGCATCCGCGGCGGTAGTTCGCCGGGTCGAAGAAGCCAGAGCCGAACAGAAATGTGGAGATAAATGAGCGAGGAACCGGCTACGGTCAGCGGACCCCCGAAGTCCCTGCCCGCCGGCATCGTCAAGGCGCTTCGCCCACGTCAGTGGGTCAAGAACGTCCTTGTGCTGGCAGCGCCCATCGCGGCCGGAACCGCCACCGAAGCCGACGTGCTCCTGCCCGTCGCGCTGGCGTTCGTCGTGTTCTGCATGGCGGCATCGGGCATCTACCTCGTCAACGACGCGATGGATGTCGAAGCCGACCGTGCTCACCCCACGAAGCGATTCCGTCCCATCGCGGCCGGAGTTCTACCCGTCAACATCGCGTACGGCATGGCAGTCGTGCTGCTTGCCGGTGCGATCGGGCTGTCCTTCCTGGCCAACTGGCAACTCGCCGTGGTCATGGGCGTGTACATCGTCATCCAGCTCGCCTACTGCTTCGGTCTCAAGCATCAGGCCGTCATCGACATCTGCATCGTCTCGTCCGGCTTCCTGCTTCGAGCGATCGCCGGTGGCGTTGCCGCCGAGATCGATCTCTCGCAGTGGTTCCTGCTGATGATGGCGTTCGGCTCACTCTTCATGGCGGCAGGCAAGCGCTACGCCGAACTGCAGTTGGCCGAGAAGACCGGCGCGAAGATCCGTAAGTCCCTCGAGAGCTACACGATGACGTACCTGCGTTTCGTGTGGACGATGGCAGCGACGACGCTGGTCCTCTGCTACGGACTGTGGGCGTTCCAACAGGACGCCATCAAGGGCACCAACTGGTATGCCATCTCGATGGTGCCTTTCACCATCGCGGTGCTGCGATATGCGGTGGACGTCGACGGCGGCGAAGCCGGAGAGCCTGAGGAGATCGCGCTCGGTGACCGGGTGCTGCAACTCCTCGCGATTGCGTGGATCGGAGTAGTGGGTGTCGCTGTCTACCTCGTCTGAGCCACGCACCGAGGCCGACCCGCACGTCGACACTGCGGCGAATCGCACCACCCTCAGTCGAGGAGTTTTTCTCGGCGGGGTGGTGCTTGCTGCTGCCCTCATGTTCTGGGGGGCGTGGGAGCGTCGCTGGATCGCCGACGACGGACTCATCGTCTTGCGAACCGTCCGCAACCTGCTCGCGGGGAACGGCCCGGTCTTCAATGCGGGGGAGCGTGTCGAGGCGAACACGAGTACCGCGTGGACATACATCGTCTACGCGTTCAGTTGGCTCACGCAGATCCGCCTCGAATACGTCGTTCTGACGATCGCGCTCGTACTCTCGACTGCTGCCGTCGTGCTGGCGATGCTCGGCACCGGTCGTCTGTACCGAGGCGTTCGGCCGTCGGCGGGCGGAACGATCCTGCTGGTACCGGCAGGTGTTCTCGTCTACATCGCGGTTCCGCCTGCGCGAGATTTCGCCACTTCCGGGCTCGAGACTTGCTTGGTGATCTTCTGGATCGCGCTCCTGTGGCTACTGCTCGTTCGGTGGGCGCAGGCGTCGACGCCGTCCACGGCGTCGATCCTGACTCTCTCGTTCGTGGCAGGCCTCGGACCATTGGTTCGACCCGAGATGGCAATTCCCGGTGCTGCCGCGTTGATGATGATCGTTCTCTCCGCAGGCCTGACCTGGAAGATTCGCGCACTGATCGTGGTAGTCGCCGGACTTGTGCCTGTGGGCTATCAGATCTGGCGAATGGGCTATTACGCCCTGCCGTACCCGAACACCGCGGTGTCGAAGGACGCCGGTGGCGCGAAGTGGGCGCAGGGTTTTGCGTACCTGTGGAACCTCGTCGGGCCGTACCTGCTCTGGCTGCCGCTGCTGTTCCTGCTCATCGGCGCGCTGCTGCTCGTGTGGCGAAGCCGAGCGGACGCACCTGCCACCGCCACCGATCAACCCGCACGCTCGCTGTGGCAGCGCTTTCAGCAGTTTCTGCGCACGCCGCGGGCCGTCGTCACGTTCATCCTCGGCAGTGGGCTGATCCTCGGGATCTACTCTCTGCGCGTCGGCGGCGACTTCATGCACGGCCGCGTCCTGTTGCCGGTGTTGTTCTGCCTGCTCATCCCGGTCGCCGTCATTCCGCTGCGGGTTCCGGCGCGGGCAGCGTTCGGAAGTAACCGCGACACCGCGATCTTCGGAGTCTCGGCGGTGCTGTGGATCGGCACGATCATCTGGGCCTTCTTCGCCGCCAACACGACGGGCATGCCGGAAGGCTCCGTGGTGGGTCGCTCGGGAATCGTCGACGAGCGTGCGTTCTATGCACTCAACACCGGTCACAAGCACCCGATTCTTGCCGAGGACTACCTCGACTATCCGCGAATGCGTGCCATGGTGGAGACCATCGCGCGGACTCCGGAGGGTGGGCTGCTGTTGCCGTCGGCGAGTTACGACTCCTGGTTCGTCGTCCCACCGCCAGGGCCGCTCGAGGAGCCTGCCGAGCACGTCGTCTTCTTCCTCAACCTCGGAATGACGAGCATGAACGTGGGCCTCGACGTTCGGGTGCTCGATCAGATGGGGCTGGCGTACCCCCTGGCAGCACACACCGAGCGCCTCGAAGACGGCCGGATCGGGCACGACAAGAACCTTTACCCGGACTGGGTGGTCGCGGATACCGGAATGATCGACGTTCGCCCGTGGCTGCCGTTCTTCCTCGACGAGGACTGGGTTGCCGACGCGAAGCTGGCCATCACGTGCCCGGAAACGCAGGAGCTGCTCACGTCGTATCGCTCCGAGCTGACCTGGGCCAGATTCAAACAGAACTTCCAGCAGGCTTTCGACTTCGCGAAGTACCGATTCGACCGGGTTCCGGCCTACGAATTGGAACGTTGCGGGCTCGTTCCGCCGGAGCCACCCAAGTGATGTGATCAGCATCACCGACGGTTGAAGGTTTGAATATTTCGATTCAGTAACACCGAATCGATTGGCCACGATGTACTCGAAGACGATTCACCTAACCTGAATCACTCCCTGCGGGTGATGACGGCGTCGCCCGCGGACTGAGACGTAACGGTCTGTCTATTTGTCACAGCTGAACCTGTGACATAAAGTCCAGCGAGCGCAGTGTGACTTGGAAGAGGTCCGCTGCCGACCCGAACTTGTTCGGGCTGGCAGAAAAGCCTGTTCCCCGACGGAATCCGCCGGAGCCACTCCACCGAGTGAGTGCCGCAGACGAAGAGAGAGAGCAGTATCCATGCGTTTTGCCAGAAAGAGGCTGACCCAGCGCCTCAAGCACCGAGCGTTGGCCATCGGTGCCGCAGCACTTGTGCTACCCCTTGCTGCAGGAGTTGCCGGTAGTGCTGTCGCCTCTGCTGCGCCCGCGCACACTGCTCCCAGCCACACCGCCCCCTCGGGCGGATACGACGAGCTGTGGGTGCCCTCCTCGATGGGCAACATCAAGGTCCAGGTCCAGTGGGCCGCACGCGGCGGAAACGCTGCCCTCTACCTCCTCGACGGCCTGCGTGCGCGCAACGACGCCAACGCGTGGAGCTTCGAGACCAACGCGATGGACCAGTACCGCAACGACAACATCACCCTCGTGATGCCCGTCGGCGGCGAGTCCAGCTTCTACAGCGACTGGTATGCACCGTCGAACTTCAACGGTCAGCAGATCACGTACAAGTGGGAAACGTTCCTCACGCAGGAACTCCCCAACTTCCTCGCGAACTACGGCGTCTCGCCGAACAACAACGCGGTTCTCGGTCTCTCGATGGGTGGCAGCGCTGCTCTGACGCTGGCTGCTTACCACCGCGACCAGTTCAAGTTCGCCGGCTCGCTGTCGGGCTACCTGAACATCTCGGCTCCCGGCATGCGCGAGGCAATCCGCGTCGCAATGCTCGATGCCGGTCGCTTCAACGTCGACTCCATGTGGGGACCGCCGTGGAGCCCGTCCTGGCTGCGCAACGACCCGTTCGTCTTCGCACCGCGTCTGCAGGGCCTGTCGATGTACATCTCGTCGGCAAGCGGCCTGCCCGGTGAATACGACCACCCGCGCGCACCGATCGATTACTACAACACGGCTAACGGCATGGGCCTCGAAGCTCTCGCCCTGGTCAACACCCGTGCATTCCAGATCCGCATGAACTCGCTGGGTATCCCGGCCACCTACAGCTTCCCGTCCAACGGCACGCACTCGTGGCCGTACTGGTCGGCAGAGCTGTGGAAGGCTCGCGGCCAGATCCTCGACACCATGAACGCTTGGTGATCGTGCGCCATCCCGTGACCTAGTCACTTCACCAGTGCCGTTCCGGACTCCCTCCAAGGGAAACCGGGACGGCACTTGTGTATTCAGGCGCTGCACGATCGCCTGAGGTCAGTAACAATTGCACCACCAGTAACAGCGCGGCTACCCCAAGCGGGGATCGTTTGCGTGTAGAAATAGTTTCAACGGGGGTCTGGCTGCTCAGGCGGCTACACGATCGACGCGCGGACCGAACGTAAGGAAAGAGAGTGAGCTCATGCGAGTAGGCCTTGCCACGGAGGACCGTCGCCGGTCCCGCGCAACCTTCCGGACAAAGGTCGTCGGCGCACTGGCAGCGATGCTGGTACTGCCGATCGCCGCGGGCTTGACGACGGCCGGAACCGCGGCAGCCGCGCCGGCACCTGCTCAGGCCGCACCGGCCGTGACCCAGAACCCCACCGGCGCAGCGGTCACGAAGGTCGACTGGCTCAGTGAGCGTCGCGTCGCGCTGTGGGTGAACTCTCCCGCGATGGGCACCCCGATTCAGGTGCAGATCCTCTTGGCTCGCGATTGGAACGTCAATCCGTCGGCCAGCTTCCCCTCGGTCTGGATGCTCGACGGTCTTCGCGCGACCGACAACGAGAACGCCTGGACCTACGAAACCGACGCCGAGTCCTTCTACGCGGACAAGAACGTCAACGTCATTCTTCCCGTCGGCGGTCAGTCCAGCTTCTACTCCGACTGGCTCGAGCCCGACAACGGCAAGAACTACCAGTGGGAGACGTTCCTGACCAAGGAACTGCCCCCGATCCTCGAAAAGGACTGGCGGACCACGCAGACGCGCGGTGTCGTCGGACTGTCGATGGGCGGAACGTCCGCGATGTTCCTCACGGCGCGTAACCCCGGCTTCTTCAAGTTCGCGGCTTCGCTGTCCGGCATCCTCACCACCACTTCGCTCGGCATGCCTCAGGCAATCCAGTTCGCGATGACCGACGCCGGTGGATACAACTCCGCCGCGATGTGGGGACCGCCGTCCAACGCACAGTGGGCTGCACACGATCCGTATGCGCTCGCCGAGAAGCTCAAGGGCGTCAGCCTGTACGTCTCGAGTGGTAGCGGTACGACCGGCCCGTACGACCAGCCGTCGGGAATTCCCGGCGTCAGCACCAACTACGCAGGTATGGGCCTCGAGATCCTCGCTCGCCTGACCTCGCAGACCTTCGCGACCAAGCTCAACCAGCTCGGCATCCCCGCGCAGGTCAACTACCGCCCGTCCGGAACCCACTCGTGGCCGTACTGGCAGTTCGAGCTTCATCAGCTGTGGCCGCAGTTGGCCAACGCCATCGGCGTCGAGGTGGAGAAGCCGGCTTGCGGCACTTCGGGTGAGATCGGTGCGACGGCCGCAGCCAACGGTTGGATCGGCGACTGCATCACCCCCGAGTACAGCGTCGCGGGTGGCCTGGCACAGGACTTCCGCAACGGTCGCATCTACTTCACCAGTGGAACGGGCGCCCAGCCTGTCGCCGGTCGTATCGCCGGCGCGTACATGAACACCGGAGCAGCGGCCGGCCCGCTCGGCTTCCCGCGTACTCCCGAACTCGGTACCCCCGACGGACGCGGACGCTTCAACCACTTCCAGAACGGCTCCATCTACTGGACCCCGCAGACCGGCGCTCACCCCGTCAGCGGCGACATCCTCGCCGAGTGGTCCGCACAGGGATGGGAGGGTGGCCCGCTCGGCTACCCGACCGCCGACGAGATCGCGACCCCCGGCAAGCCGGGCAAGGTTCAGGGTTTCGAGATCGGCGCGATGTACAGCAGCGCCAACGGAACTCACGCGGTTCTCGGAATGATCATGGGCAAGTACGGCGAACTCGGTTGGGAAAACGGCTGGCTCGGATTCCCGAAGTCGAACGAGGTTCCGATCAAGGACAACGGACGCTTCACCGAGTTCGAGGGCGGCAACATCTACTGGAGCCCCGGCACCGGTGCATGGTCCGTCGAGAACGGCCCGCTCTTCGACGGCTGGAAGAGCGTCGGATACGAGGGCGGCCGCCTCGGATTCCCGATCAGTGACAAATTCGACATTCCCGGTGGTGTCCAGCAGAACTTCCAGTTCGGCTACATCACGGTGATCGGTGACAAGACAGAAGTTCACTAACTCACAGTGGTGCACGACGGGCGGGCCCGATCACGGATCGGTGCCCGCCCGCGTGCGTTGCGTAACCTGTTGATGGACTTTCGACTGAAGGCAAGGACGGACATTGATGTCGCTTTTCTCGGGTAACCGAAACACTTGTGCACGCGCGATCGCGGTCGGCGCCCTGGCGCTCGCCACGGGTGGTGCGCTTGTCGCGTGCGGTAGTGACGACTCCACTGCAACCTCCAATCCGGTCACCACGACGTCCGCTGCGGCTTCGTCCTCGAGCGGTTCGGCGTCTGCGTCCGCCTCTGCGACCACGACGGCGTCGGCTGCGCCCACCAGTCCAGGAGCAGCAGCCACTGCGCCGCCGGAGCAGCCGCAGAGCATCGAAGGCTTCCCGGGCCCCACAGTCGTCGAGGTCAGTCCAGAGGCACAGAAGTTCCTCGACGGACTGAAGGCGAAGGGCATCACCCCAGCCGGTGACGGAAGCATCGCCGTCAACACGGCCAATTACATCTGCGCTGCCGGTCCTCAGACCGACGACGAGGTCCTGACCTTCGTGACTGCCTTCGTCGGCCAGGAAGCGTCGGCGGAAGGCAAGCAGATCACTCCCGAGCAGGCAGGTGCGAACGCTCAGATCTATATCGACGTCGCCAACACCACCTACTGCAAGTAGGCGCGGGTCATGGCGAGGTCTGGAAAGCGTCGTGGGTGCCTGATCCCGCTGCTGATCATTCTTGTGGTCGCAGCGGTCGTGATCGGCGGTTGGTACATCCTGGCCGGGCGGGTGCCTTCGCCGACTCCGATCCCGCCGAGTCCGGAGCCACCGGTCTCTCAGCCGGCCAGTTGCCCCGATGTCCAGGTAGTAGCCATACCGGGTACGTGGGAGTCGAGCGCTACCGACGACCCGTACAACCCGACGGCCAATCCGGCGTCGTTGATGCTGAACGTGACCCGTCCTCTTCAGGAGAAGTTCGATAGTTCGAGGGCCGACGTCTACACCGTTCCTTACGTCGCACAGTTTTCGAATCCGGTTGCGATCCCGCCGGACGGACAGCAGTCCTACAACAACAGCCGGGCTGCGGGAACTGCTGCCGCTAACGACCTTCTGATGAAGCGGCACGCCGAGTGCCCGCTCACGAGCTACGTCCTGACCGGATTTTCCCAGGGCGCGGTGATCGCGGGTGACGTCGCCGCGAGTATCGGCGACGGTACCGGCGCGGTGCCTGCCGATCTGGTTCTGGGCGTGGGCTTGATTGCCGACGGTCGGCGCGATCCGGCGTTCGGGAACACGGTTGGCCCGAGCGTTGCCGGTGTCGGCGCCGAGCTGTCGCTGAACGGGCTGAAGCTTCCCGGTCTCACGATGACCGGCCCGAGGCCAGGCGGATTCGGCGACCTCAACGACCGGACTTATCAGATCTGCGCGCCGAGCGACGGTATCTGCGACGCTCCGGCCGCCGCTCTCAATCCGACCAACTGGTTGAGTTCGGCGCCGCGGCTTCTCGAGTACTACAACAACCCTGTGCACGCGATGTACAACTCCTTCCAAGTCGATCAGAACGGCACGACGGCCACCCAATGGATGGCACAGTGGGCTGCGGAGAAGATCGACGCCGCACCGACACCGCCCCACAGTTGAGTCACCGCCGCACTGTTGATTCGTCACAATCGGGCGTCTCGGGAGTTCGCTCGCGGGTAATCTGCTCGTTTGGTCCCGGTAGAGTGCTGCACGGTCCGGGGGCGTCCTCTACAGTGCTGTCACGTAAGTGACTGGCGAGTAGGTTCGATTTGTCCGGTTTCGAAGTCCGAGTACGACGTACGTGTCCATCACAGGAGAATCGCTATATGAGTTCCACCCACGGCAGCGATGCCCTACGCAAATTCCGGTTTGCGGCCGGTGGCGAGGGCAACGCCGAAGAGGGTGGTGCGCGACGTTTCGTCAAGCTTGCGCAGAAGGCCGAGGAACTCGGCTACGACTCGTTCATGATTCCGGACCACCTGGGTAATCAGGTCGGACCGATCGCCGCTCTGGGAGCGCTCGCAGTGGCCACGGACAAGATCCGTCTGGGCACTGCCGTGTTGGCCAACGGCTTCCGTCATCCTGCTGTGCTCGCGAAGGACGCGGCGACTATCGACGTGCTGTCCGGTGGCCGACTCGAACTCGGTATCGGCGCAGGCTGGATGAAGGAAGAGTTCGACAAGGGCGGCATCGCATACGAAAGCCCCGGCGTTCGCATCGAGAAACTCGAGGAGTCTCTGCAGATTCTCGACACACTGCTGCGCGGGCAGGAATGCACTTTCGAAGGCAAGCACTATCAGGTGCGTGGCCTCAAGGGCAGCCCGCGACCGCGGCAGGGCCCGCGGCCGCCGATCATCGTCGGTGGCGGCGGACCGAAGATGCTCGCTCTCGCCGCGAAGTACGCGGACATCATCTCGGTCGCCACACCGACCAACCGTGACGGGCGGCTTCTGCTCTCCGGAATCACGATGGAAAAGACCATCGAACGTGTCGAGCGGATCCGCGAAGCTGCCGGCGAGCGTTTCGATGAGATCGAACTCAACTGGACCATCACCATGATCATGATCACCGACGATCGAGAGCAGGCTGCCGAGATGGCAATCGCCGCTCTGGACCAAGGTTTTCCGCCGAACATCGAAGTGGATCGTAAGCTGAGCGTGGAGGAGTTGCTGAACTCTCCATACCTGGCTGTGGGCACTTTCGAGGAAATCGCAGACCAGATTCGACTGGTCCGCGAGAAGACGTCGATGTCGTACGTCGGGGTCTTCCCGACGCAGATGGAAGCGTTCGCCCCGATCATCCCGTTACTGGCGGGCGAGTAGGCCGGAGAATACGGACGATGCGAATCTGTAACATATCGATGGTTTGGGATCGATGAAGTGATTCAGGTGAGTTGCGCACAAAGTGCGATTCGATTGATCGAAGATGGACCCGAGAGAGCGAAGGAAGTCTGGGGCGCAGGCATGAAAGACAGTGCTTGTGTGATCGCTTCGGAGGAGATGGAATGAACGCGCTGTTCGATGGCTTTCTCGACGAGAAGGGCCAGATCCGCCTGCAACCAGGCTTCACGCTGGTCGACTACGTCGAGCAACACTCGCGTGTCAACGCGGACGAGCTCGCGTATCGGTACATCGATTACTCACGCGAGCGTGACGGTGAAGCCCTGGAGCTGACCTGGGAGCAGTTCGGTGTGCGTCTGCGCGCTGTTGCAGCCCGTTTGCAGCAGGTCACCAAGCGTGGCGACCGTGTCGCGATTCTTGCGCCGCAGGGGCTCGACTACGTCATTTCGTTCTTTGCCGCCATTCAGGCAGGTTCCATCGCGGTGCCGCTCTTCGATCCGGACGAGCCCGGTCACACCGACCGTCTTCACGCTGTTCTCGGTGACTGCAAGCCGACTGCGATTCTGACTGCCGCTTCGTCGGCAGCCGGTGTTCGTCAGTTGTTCCGCTCGCTTCCCGCTGCCGAGCGTCCGCGCATCATCGCCGTCGACGCGATTCCCGACACCGTCGGTGAAACGTGGGTTCGTCCCGACATCGAACTCGACGACATCGCGTACCTGCAGTACACCTCCGGTTCGACCCGAGTTCCCGCCGGCGTGGAGATCACCCACCGCGCTGTCGGAACGAACGCGCTCCAGATGGTCGACTCCATCGAACTCAACGAGGACTCACGCGGCGTCACGTGGCTGCCGCTGTTCCACGACATGGGCCTGCTGACGGTCATCCTGCCTGCTCTGGGCGGCAAGTACATCACCATCATGAGCCCGCGCGCTTTCGTGCAGCGGCCGTACCGGTGGATCAAGGAACTGGCTGCGGTTTCCGACGGCGCAGGCACCTTTGCCGCCGCTCCCAACTTCGCTTTCGAGCACGCTGCCGCGCGCGGCCTGCCGAAGGACGGCGAGACCCTGGACCTGAGCAACGTCATCGGCCTGATCAACGGCAGTGAGCCGGTCACGACGTCGTCGATGCGCAAGTTCAACGACGCTTTTGCTCAGTACGGTCTGCCCAAGACTGCGATCAAGCCGTCGTACGGCATGGCCGAAGCGACGCTCTTCGTCTCCTCGACCAAGCATTCCGACGAGGCCAAGGTCATCTACGTCGACCGCACGGAACTCAACAAGGGCCGCATGGTCATCGTCGACCAGTACTCCGAGAACGCCATCGCACAGGTCTCCTGTGGGTACGTCTCGCGCAGTCAGTGGGCGGCGATCGTCGATCCCGAAACTCTGACCGAGGTCCCCGACAATCACGTCGGCGAGATCTGGTTGCACGGCGAGAACATCGGCATCGGCTACTGGGGTCGCCCCGACGAGACGGCGGAGACCTTCCACAACAAGCTGGACAATCGGTTGAGCGAAGACAGCCACACCGAGGGCACGCCGGCGGATGCCAACTGGATGCGTACCGGCGACTTTGGCGTCTACGTCGACGGCGAGCTGTACATCACCGGCCGCGTCAAGGACCTCGTGATCGTCGACGGTCGCAATCATTACCCGCAGGACCTCGAGGCTTCGGCTCAGGAAGCCAGCCCCGCCCTGCGCCCCGGCTTCATCGCTGCGTTTGCCGTGCCGGCCAACCAGCTGCCTTCTGTCGTGTTCTCCAACACGCACTCGGGTCTGAAGTTCGACGACGACGATTCCTCGGAGCAGTTGGTCATCGTGGCCGAGCGTGCTCCCGGCGCAGGCAAGGCCGATCCGCAGCCGATCGCGGACACTGTGCGTGCGGCGATTTCTTCCCGTCACGGTGTTACGGCCCGAGACATCCTGCTCGTCCCCGCGGGTTCGATTCCGCGTACGTCAAGCGGCAAGATCGCTCGCCGCGCGTGTAAGGCGAGTTATATCGAGGGAACGTTGCGAGGCGGCTATCAGCAGACCGCATTCCCCGATAGCGTTTGAGGAGCAGTCCCTTCATGATCGGTGGCTTGGTGAGTTGATGGTTGAACAAGATGGTGTGCAGAGCAAAGACGTTGTGAGCGAGATGAGTGTCGCGCAGTTGCGTGAGTGGCTTCGCAACTGGATCGCCGACGCGACCGGTCAGCCGGTGTCGACGATTGTGGACGACCGGCCGCTGGACGAGTTCGGACTCGCCTCGCGGGACGCAGTTGCTCTGAGCGGAGACATCGAGGATCTGCTCGGTGTCACGCTGACCGCCACGATCGTCTACCAACACCCCACCATCGCCTCGCTGGCTACTCGGATCATCGAAGGTGAGCCCGAGGCGCCGGAGGAGACCGTCGACGCGTCGTACTACGTCTCAGGCGCCACGACGGACGCCCACGACATCGCCATCGTCGGACTGTCCACACGATTCCCCGGTGCCGGGCACACGCCTTCGGACATGTGGGAAATGCTGGCGGCCGGACGCGACGGCATCAGCGACCTCCCCGAGGACCGCTGGGCCGAGTTCATGTCGGATCCCGCCATCAAGGCCGCGGTCGAGAACGCCAACACCAAGGGCGGGTACCTCGACGACGTCAAGGGCTTCGACGCCGAGTTCTTCGCGATGTCTCCGCTCGAGGTCGTCAACGTCGATCCGCAGCAGCGCCTCGCCCTGGAACTCGCGTGGGAAGCGCTCGAGCACGCGCGCATTCCGGCCAGCGGGCTCAAGGGCAAGCAGGTCGGTGTTTTCATCGGCAGTTCCGCCAACGATTACCAGTTGCTCGCGGTCAGTGATCCGACGACGGCGCACCCGTACGCACTGACCGGAACGTCGACGGCCATCGTCGCGAACCGGGTTTCGTACTTCTTCGACTTCCGTGGACCGTCCATCGCTCTGGACACCGCGTGCTCGTCTTCGCTGGTTGCCGTTCACGAGGCTGTGCGTTCGCTGCGCAGTGGTGATTCCAACATCGCGCTGGCCGGTGGCGTCAACATGCTGCTGGCCCCTCCCGGAACCCTCGGTTTCGATCAGACCGGGATGCTCGCTCCCGACGGAAAACTGCGTGCATTTTCCGCACACGCTCAGGGCATCGTTCGCAGTGAGGGTGGCGGACTCGTCGTGCTCAAGCGTCTCGAAGACGCCGAGCGTGACGGCGATTCCATCCTCGCGGTGATCGCCGGATCCGCGGTCAACCAGGACGGCCGTTCCAACGGTCTGCTCGCGCCCAACCCTGACGCCCAGGCCGACGTGTTGCGTTTCGCGTACCGCGACGCCGGAATCTTGCCGACCACAGTCGAC
Source organism: Rhodococcus sp. 5A-K4 (assembly GCF_046097995.1). NCBI lineage: Bacteria > Bacillati > Actinomycetota > Actinomycetes > Mycobacteriales > Nocardiaceae > Rhodococcus > Rhodococcus sp. 5A-K4. The sequence continues at coordinate 85,872 of NZ_JBJURM010000004.1, read as the reverse complement.
TACATCGAGGCGCACGGAACGGGTACCGATCTCGGTGATCCCATCGAGGCCGACGCGCTCAGCCGTGTCGTCGGTCGTGGCCGTGACGACGACAAGCCGGCTCTGCTCGGTAGTGCGAAGACCAACTTCGGGCACCTGGAAGCAGCTGCGGGCGCCGCCGGCCTGATCAAGGTCGTTCTGGCGATGCAGGAAAACAAGATTCCCGCGACGATCAACTACCTGGGCCCGAACCCGCACATCGACTTCGAGAAGTCGCACCTGCAGGTGACGCCCGAGGCCACCGACTGGCCGCGTTACACCGGCAAGGCCGTCGCCGGTGTTTCCGGTTTCGGTTTCGGCGGAACCAACGCGCACGTCGTGGTCAAGGAATACGTGCCCGCCGACGCGGCAGTCGATGAACCAGTCGTGGATGCCCCGGTAGTTGACGAACCGGCAGCAGAGGACGAGAGCACCGTTGTGCTGGCTGTGTCCGGTGCGCTGCCTTCGCGTCGTCGCCGCGCAGCTGCAGATCTGGCCGACTGGCTCGAAACCGAAGAGGGAAGCAAGACGCCCCTCGCCGACGTTGCCCGCACACTCGCGCGTCGCAACCACGGACGCTCGCGCGCCGCTGTTCTGGCGAAGACGCGGTCCGAGGCCATCAGCTCGCTGCGCGCCGTCGCCGCAGGCAAGCCGGCTCAAGGAGTCTTCTCGGCCGACTCGCCGTCGCCCAAGGGCGCGGTGTGGGTGTTCTCGGGCTTCGGCTCGCAGCACCGCAAGATGGCCAAGCAGCTCTACACGGAGAACTCGGCCTTCAAGGCAGCCGTCGACGAAGTCGATGCGCTGATCCAGGACGAGGCCGGCTACTCGATGGTCGAGATGTTCCTCGACGATGCGATCGAGTACAACGTCGAGACCGCACAGGTGGGAATCTTCACCATCCAGGTCGGTCTGGCTGCGTTGTTGCGTCACCACGGCGCTGAAGCCGAAGCCGTGGTTCCGCACTCGATGGGTGAGGCCGCTGCCGCATACGTGTCCGGTGGTCTGAACCTGGAAGACGCTGTGCGCGTGATCTGTTCACGTTCACGGCTGATGGGTGAGGCCGAGGGCGCACTCGTCGGTGACGACATCCGTCTGATGGCACTGCTCGAGTACAGCGCATCCGAGATCGAGGCGCTGCTGCCCACGTATCCCAAGCTCGAGGTCTGCGTTTACGCAGCTCCGACGCACACGGTGATCGGTGGACCGCAGCCGGACATCGAGGCGATCGTCGCGGCCGCCGAGGCCGACGGCAAGATGGCGCGTGTCCTGCAGACCAAGGGTGCCAGCCATACTTCACAGGTGGATCCGCTGCTCGGCGAGCTTGCCGCGGAGTTGGCCGGTATCGAGCCGACCACGTTGAAGCTCGGCGTCTACTCGTCCGTCGACAAGGACACCTTCTACCGTCCCGGTCACGAGCCGATCCATCAAGAGGCGTACTGGGTCAAGGGCCTTCGCCACAGCGTGTACTTCACCAATGCGGTACGCGGTGCAGTTGCCCACGGCCACACCACTTTTGTCGAGCTTGCACCCAACCCGGTGACGCTGATGTCGGTGGCGGCTACCGCGTTCGATTCGGGCCTGCACGACATGGAACTCATCCAGACGCTCAAGCGTAAGGAAGACGAGTCCGCGGGTGTGCTTGCCGCTCTCGCACAGCTGTACGTGCACGGCCATGCCGTGAACCTCGAGTCCTTGCTTCCTGCAGGCGATTTCGCCTCGGTTCCGCGTACTGCATTCCTGCGTAAGCCGTACTGGCTCGACATTCGCGTCAGTGCCGGCGGTTCGGCTCGCGTACCCGGTTCGCACGTCGCTCTGCCCGACGGCCGCCACGTGTGGGAGGTCGACGCATCCGCCGTCACCGATCTGGCTGTGCTCGTGAGCGCTGCTGCCGGACAGGTGCTCTCGGATGTCGCTCTCACCGCTGCCGTTCCGCACGGTGAACTGGCCGGCGCTGCGACCCTGACGACAACCCTCAACCCGCATCCGGGTGGAGCGTCGGTGCAGGTGCACGCACGCGAGGGCGCTACGTTCCGTTTGCTGTTCGATGCCGTCGTCACGTCCGGTGAGCCGCTGCCCGAGCTGGTCATTAGCGCGCCGGTCAAGACCAGTGCGCCGATGGAAACCCTGGCCGAGGTCGTCGAAGACGCCGGAGACAAGTGGGATCCGAACGGTTCGCAGAGCCTCGACGACCGCCTCAAGATCGTTGTGGCCGAGTCGATGGGGTACTCGCCGGAAGATCTTCCGGCCGAGGTTCCGCTCATCGAACTGGGTCTCGATTCGCTCATGGCGATGCGTATCAAGAACCGCGTCGAGTACGAGTTCGACATTCCGCAGCTCCAGCTCCAGGCAGTCAAGGACGCGAGCCTCAACGAGGTCAATAAGTACCTGCGCTACGCGATCGACAATCGCGAAGAGGTTCAGGCGATGGCCGACAAGCAGGCTGCCGAGAAGTTGGCAGCCGATGCGGCTGACGAGGACGCTGCTCCCGCTGAGGAGTCGGTGGAACTGCCGGCGACTGCTCCGGTTGCTGCTGCGCCTTCCGATCCTTCTCGAGCCGGAACTGCCGACGATGCCGGCTCCGATGTTCCGCCGCGAGATGCGGCCGAGCGCTTGACGTTTGCGACGTGGGCCGTCGTCACCGGGAAGTCCGCCAAGGGTATTTTCAACGATCTGCCGATCGTCGGTGACGAGGTCGCCGAGAAGCTTGCTGCTCGGCTTTCCGAGCGTGCGGGCGGCGAGATCACTCTCGACGACGTTCTCGATTCCACCACCATCGAAGAGCTCGCGGACGTCGTGCGCCAGTACCTCGAGGACGACGGCAAGATCGACGGACTCGTACGCACTCTGCGTGCCCGTCCCGAAGGCTCCACTGCCGTACCGGTATTCGTCTTCCATGCTGCCGGTGGTTCGACGGTGACGTACGAGCCTTTGCTCAAGCGCCTGCCCGCCGGCACGCCGATGTACGGGTTCGAGCGGGTCGAGGGCTCGATCGAAACCCGTGCTGCTGCTTACGTTCCGCTGCTGCGTGAGATCCAGGGCGACGGACCGTACGTACTGTGTGGCTGGTCGTTCGGCGGCGTGATGTCGTATGCGGTCGCGAAGTTGCTGCGTGAGCAGGGCGCTGACGTGCGTGTGGTCGGACTGCTCGACACCGTCATGGCCGGCGAGGTAGTGCCGGACACCGAGGCGGAACGACGCAAGCGTTGGGAGCGCTACGGCAAGTTCGCCAAGCGCACCTACAACCTGGATGTTCCGCTGCCGCTTGACGTTCTGGCCTCCACCGAAGCGGACGAGGATCAGATCCAGATCTTGATGGACATGATCAAGATGAGCGGCGCCAAGATTCCCGGCGGCATCATCGAGCATCAGCGGACGTCGTGGTTGGACAACCGCGCCATCCAGACGGCCGAGTTCAGCAGCTACGACGGCGACGTCGTGCTCTACATGGCCGACAAGTACCACGACGAGTTGATGACGCTCGAGCCTGCATTCAAGACCCGCAAGGCAGATGGTGGTTGGGGTGACTACGTGAAGAACCTCGAGGTCGTCTACATCGGCGGGGACCACCTGCAGATCGTCGACGAGCCGTACATCGCGAAGGTTGCGGCAGACCTCACCACCAAGCTGGCCCAGATCGAGACAGCTCAGACCAAAGCAGCGGAAACCGGAGTTCAGAAGTGACGACAACCACCGCGGAGAAGCTCGCTGAACTCCGCGAAAAGTTGGAGAAGGCAAAGGAACCCGGCTCGGCTCGGGCCATTGCGAAGCGCGATGCAGCAGGGCACAGTACGCCGCGCCAGCGCATCGACATGTTGCTCGATCCCGGTAGCTTCGTCGAGGTCGGCGCCCTGGTGAAGATGGCGGGCGAGGACAACCCGTACAGCGACGGCGTCATGACCGGTCACGGAACTGTCGACGGGCGTCCGGTTGCGGTGTTCGCGCACGATCAGACTGTGTTCGGCGGTGCCGCCGGAGAGATGTTCGGCCGTAAGGTCGCCGCCGTCAACGATTTTGCACTGAAGGTGGGCTGCCCGGTCGTCGGTATCAACGATTCCGGTGGAGCTCGAATCCAGGATGCCGTTTCCTCATTGGCCTGGTACGCCAACATGGGTTCACGTCAGGAGCCCTTGTCCGGCGTCTGCCCACAGATCTCGGTCATCCTCGGTAAGTGCGCCGGCGGTGCCGTGTACGCACCGATCAACACCGACGTCGTGGTCGCGACCGAAGAGTCGTACATGTTCGTCACCGGACCCGACGTCATCAAGTCGGTCACCGGCGAAGAGGTCAGCCTCGAGGATCTGGGCGGAGCGCGCAAGCAGGCGGAGTACGGAAACATCCATCACGTCGCTCCCGACGAGAAGGCTGCATTCGACTGGGTGCGTGAGTACCTGAGCTTCATGCCGTCCTCGTGCACGGAGAAGGCGCCGTTGATCAACCCGGGTCTCGAACCCGAGATCACCGAGTCGGATCTCGAACTCAACGCCTTCATGCCGGACGCCGACAATGCCGGCTACGACATGCACGACATCATTCTGCGGATCTTCGACGACGGAACCTTCCATGAAATCGGAGCCCAGGTCGCGCACAACGTGATCACCGGGTTCTCCCGCGTCGACGGCCTGCCCGTCGGCGTCGTGGCCAACCAGCCCACGTACCTCAGTGGCGCCCTCGATGCAGACAGCTCCGACAAGGCTGCCCATTTTGTGCGCCTGTGCGACGCTTTCAGCATCCCGCTCGTTTTTGTCGTCGACACACCAGGCTTTCTTCCCGGCGTCGATCAGGAAAAGGTCGGTGTCATCAAGCGTGGCGGGCGTTTCCTGTTCGCGTACATCGAAGCCACTGTCCCGAAGGTGACTGTGGTGGTTCGTAAGGCGTACGGCGGCGGTTATGCCGTCATGGGTTGCAAGCAGCTCGGTGCCGACATCAACCTCGCGTGGCCGACCGCTCGTATCGCCGTGATGGGTGCCGAGGGTGCCGTCAACATCATGGGACGTCGTCAGCTCGCCGAGGCGGGAGAGAACGCACCCGCGGTGCGTGCTCAGTTGATCAACTTCTACAACGAGTTCGTCGCGACGCCGTACATCGCGGCCGAGCGCGGATACATCGACGCGGTGATCGAGCCTTCGCAGACGCGTCTCGAAATCCGCAAGGCTCTGAAGTTGCTCAAGGACAAGACGATCTTCAAGAACCCGCGCAAGCACAACTTGATGCCGCTCTAATTCTTCTTGTCACCGAGGGCGTCGAACTGGCGGCGTAGCGCTTCTATCGCCGCCAGGACGGCAGGTCTTTCGCTGTCGGTCCGCCAGGCGAGGTAGATGTCTCGGCCGAGCGGCGGAATCGTGTCGAGCATTCGAACACCTTCCGGTGGTACAACTCTCGCCAGGCGCGGGATCAAAGCGACGGCGAGGCCCTGAGCTACGAATTCGACCTGGGTGGGAAACTCGGCGACTTCGTACTCGATTCGTGGGTCGAACCCCTGCGCGCGCAGGGTCCTGACGGTGAAGGTGTGAAAGTCCGTTCCCCGGGTCCACGTAGCCCAGGCATGCTCGGACAGCTCGCTGAGCGCGACGACCTTGTTCTCCGCCAGCGGATGTGACGCGGGGAGAGCGAGCAGCGCCACGTCGTCGTACACGGGCGTGAAGGAGACTCCGTCGGGAAGTTCGACGGGCAGAGTGCTCCAACTGTCGACCACCACGACGTCGAGGTCGCGGCGAATCAGTGCGGGGAGCAGTTCTTCGGATTCGCCTTCGTTGAAGGTGATTTCGAGCTGGGGGTGCGCGTGCCTGATCTCGGCGATGGCTCGCGGCAGCACTGTCCTGCTGGGGGAGACCAGGGCCCCGATGCGTACGCGGCCCGTCACCTCGCTCTGCAGCGACGCGATTTCCGCCTCGGCCTGGGCGAGCGTCGAGAGAACCTCTGCGGTTCGGCGCGCGAGGATCCGGCCCGCTTCTGTGAGTCGCACACCGCGGCCCTGCGGTTCGAGGAGCGGAACACCGACCTCTCGCTCGAGCTTGTTCAACTGCTGCGAAATTCCGGAGGGTGTGACATGCAAGGTGCGGGCGGCAGCCGCTACTGATCCGTTCTCGGCGACAGCGTGCAGGGCGCGGAGTCTTTCGAGATTCAACACAGTAGTAATGCTACCGAATATACGGTCTGAACATTTGCTTGTGCTGAATAGTTAGCGGCAGGAACATTGTCGGGTGACCACTCTGACCTCCGTGACTGCGCAGACACCGACATCCACCAGAACTCCTCGGGGGCGTATCGACCCTCGATTGCTGGTCGTCGGAGGCGCAGCCGCGATCTCGATCAGTTCGCTCCTCATCAAGCTGGCCGATGTCGGGCCCTCGACGGCCGTCTTCTTCCGTTGCTTCCTGGCCTTGCCGCCGCTGTTGTGGTTGGCGTGGCGAGAGTTCCGCCGGGTGGGCAAGCCGAGCCGGCGGGCAGTCGTTCTGCAGGTGCTCGGCGGTCTGTTGCTCGGACTGGATTTCGCGTTGTGGTCGCAGTCGATTCTGATGATCGGCGCGGGTATGGCGAGCGTCGTCGTGAACGTGCAGGTGATCGTGGTGCCCGCACTGTCCTGGTTGGTGTTCGGCAATCGGGTGCCGATGCGCTTCGTCTTCGCCCTACCGTTCATGTTCACGGGAATCGCCTTGGCGGGCGGCGTGTTCGGGGGCGGGGGAACCGGCGACGAACTGCTGTGGGGAACGGCGCTCTCGCTCGTCTCCGGAATCGCTTACGGCGGTTACATCTTCGTGGTCGGCCGTACGGGCGAGGCGGATCGGGCCGCGAGCCAGGTGTTGATCTCGACGACGTCCGCGGGCATCGCCGGCTCCGTCATCGGATCACTGTGGGGCCGGATCGATTTCGTCCCGGGTTGGGAAGCGTTCGGCTGGCTCGCGGCACTGGCGCTGGTCGGCCAGGTGTTCGGCTGGATGCTGATGGGGCACTCGCTCCCTCGGCTGCCCGCCGAGGTGGGCGCGACGCTCCTGCTCATGCAACCGGTCCTCGCCGTACTGCTGGCGGTTGTGCTGCTCGGCGAACGGCCAGGCGTTGGGCAACTACTCGGGTGCGTCGTCGTTGTCGGAGCGGTCTCGGCCGTCTCCGTACGTCGCACCCGAGCAGTCACCCGAGTAGGTAGCGCAGGCTAGTGCACTCGCATCTCGCCGGGCATCCACATGCCCGAGCGGGTTGCGGTGCCCGTCTCCACCTCTGCCGGAACAGCATTCGGGAAGTACCGGTCGTAGCGCTCGAGTGATCCCCAGTCTCGTGCCCAGTCGTCCTTCAGGTACGTCGGAACCGTCGTAGCACCGGCGAGGACCTCGGTGAATCCGAGCGGTCCACCGTTGTCTGCGGACTGCCAGGTATCGGTGGAGCTGACGGCCAGGGGACGGTCCGGGAGGATGCGGAAGTTCGGCATCTCGGCCACACCGTTCTGATGTGTGAACGGACGTTGGCACGGGAACTGAAGGCCGACAGCCCAGTCCAGGAGGACCGGCTGCTCGCTGCCGATGTACGAGTCCAGGGACTCGAGCTTGGGCACGCGCGGCGGCGTGAACGCCATCCACTGATCGCCCGTGAGGTTGGGATCGAACGCGACCACCCGAACGGCATCGGCATCTGGCGCGAGTTCGTCGATCGGGATACGGACGTTGCGCCACGACGGCGCCGGGCCGATGTCTCGCGGCATGTACGAACCCTGAACCTGCACGGTTCCGTCGGGCTGAGTCTTGCCGTACTCGACCAGAAGCGACTGGCCGTACGTGATCGCACCGGTGTTGTCGACGGACCACACGCGGCCCGCTACGGACATGACCACCAGCGGTGATTCTTCACTGCGAGTGGGCAATCCGTACCAACTCGAGATGAGGGAAGCAGGTTCCTGCACGCCGGGCTGGTAGCTGCCCATGACCGGTGTCTTCGACGGATCGAGGCCGAAGGGGAGCTTGGCCGTGCTGCCGTTGACGCCGAGGTTACCGGTGCCGCCGCTGGTTCCGGCGCCGGAACCGGTGGCGAAGGTGGGGCCGACACTCTGGCTGTCGGTATTGCCCATGCCCTGCTTGACTTCGATGTAATCGGCGGTCAGATCGCTGGGAACCCCATTGGGGGAGAAGCCCTTCGAATCGACTCCGGACAACGGATCCTCGGCGTTGAATCCGGGAGCGGGCAGAGGCCGCAGATTCCCGGAATTGACGTCGGTCTCGACCAGAACGTCCTCGGCCATGCCGCAGGTCTTGCCCGCGAGTGCCTCGATATTGCTTCGGCCCAGCGAGTACGCCGGGTACTGCGACACTGCGCCCTTGAGTAGCGAGAGCACCTCGAACAGGACCATCAGACCGGCAATCACGGTGAGCGGAGCGGCCGCGAACTTGCGAATTCGTCTGCCCTTGGCCGTGTTCGGTTTCTCGGGCGGGGCAGCAAATCCCTCACGCAGGTACTGCCAGGCGGCAAAGGCCAAGGCGAGAGCAAAGAGCGCGAGGAACAGTGTGTTGGATTCACGGCCGTCGTAGGAGATGGTCTTGTCGAACCACGGCACGCCGTAACTCGAGACGTACCAGTAGCCGTTGATGCCGGCGAACGTCAACGCGAGCATCAGGAGCAGTCCGGCCACGAACACCGATCGGTTACGACGCGAGCGCAGGGCAGACGCGGACACAGCCACGGCGGTCAGCGCGGCGAGAGAACCGGCGATGCCCGCGTACGCACCGAAGTGGTGAGTCCACTTGGTGGGGTTGAACATCATCAGGAACATCGTGCCGAAGACGACGCCGACCAGGCGCCACGACGGACCGGTTGCCGCGCCGGGGACGCGGCCGCGCCGCAACAACACGAAGAGCGTCGTGAAGAGGCACAGGATCATCGTCAAGAACGCGAAGCGTCGGGCAACCGAGCCGTCGACCGTCTGGACGAAGAGGTAGTAGTAGCGCAGGAAGTCCTGGTACCACTCGAGATTTGGCCCGATGATCGTTCGGACGCGCGTGGCTTCCATGACGCCGGCAAAGGTCTGGTCGGCGAAGATCACCACCAGCACGATGGTTCCGGCAGCGGCGATCGGAGCGAGAAGCGGCAGTGTGCCGACCAGTCGGTGACGCTTGACGACGATGCGCACCAACGGGCGCACACCGGCGAGAAGGGCTGCGATACACATCAATCCGGTGGGTGCGGCGGCAAGAGTGAAGGCGCCGATCAAGATTGCCGTGGCCGCGGGCAGCAGACGTCCGGTGGCGATGGCGCGCTCGATGGAGCACCAGGTGAGCAGTGCGCCGAGAGCCACGATGGGCTCGGGGCGAAGACCGTTGTTGTACGCCAGCCAGAAGGACAGGAATACCAGACCGCCGGTCCAGAGGGCGACGTTGCTCCGGCGAACCGCCCGGCCGAGACGCGGGACGACCTCGCGGCTGATCACCATCCAGCAGAGGATTCCGGCGAGCAGAGCGGGCAGACGCATGAACGGGCTCGCCGTCGAGATCTTCGCCATCACGGCCAGGACTTCGTAGTACCAGCCGAACGGGGCCTCGGGAACGCCGAACCAACGGAAGTAGTTGGCCATGTATCCCGCGTCCGGCGAGACTCGGGCCATGGTCAGGAGATAACCGTCGTCGGCGGTGTTCGCGCCGATGAAGTGCCAGACGACCAGCGTGCCGACCACAACTCCGTCGATACCGGAGAACTTCCACCATCGTTCGGGCAGGAAGCGTCGGTGCTTGCGGCCGTCGGTGCCGTCGAGGCGAGCCAGGGCGACCAGCGCGACGATGGTCGAGAGCACTGCCACGATCATCGCGACCAGCTTCAGGACGCTGGGGCTCGACGAGAAACGTGAGTCGATCGTCATCGAGAAGCCGAGGCCCTCGGGGGCAGCGCCGTCGGGCAGGTCGCTGAAGACGCCGACCACCTGCGGGCGGAAGTCGCCGTCGAGCTGGCCCCGAATCGGGTTGCCGTCGGGATAGGTCAGGCCGACGAACTCTGCCGAGGTCCGGTTGACGTCAGAGCTGAACGCGATGGCGCCGCAGCGACTCGACTCGACGTCCTCACGCGCTGCCGAAGCGACGACGACGTTGCGATCGAGCACGTCGACGCTGGTAGCGGACACGCGGACGAACATCGACGAGAGCGCCGCGCCGTCGCCCTGAGCAGGTGCCGTCGACAGCAAGATGCCGCCGCCCTCGGGCAGCGAGCTGACCGCGGTACAGGGGATCGACGCGTTGATGTCGATGGGAACCTGCGCCATCAGCGGTGCCTCGACGTCGCCGATCACGCCGTTCTGCGGCCAGTTGACCGAAGCCGTCGTCTGCACGACAGGAAGCAGCGGAGTTGCCAGTGCGAGTACGAAGCCGAGCAAGCCGGCGATGATCGCAACCCATCGAGTGCGATGGAAACGCTCGCGGGCATCCTGACCAGCAGGAGGCGGCGAACTCGAAGTCTGGGGTGAAGCTGTCACGGCGTCGGGCACGGCTACCGATGGTATGTCAGGGCTGAGCGTGGACCTACCGTGCCTGGGTGGTTGGTAGGTCCACGCGTAACAGTTACGACTGGTAACGAATCGGGCCCGGTGTCCAGGTGCCCGACCGGGTCTCGGTGGTGACGTTCATTTGCGCGGGAATCGCGTCCGGATCGAGCGGTGTGTACTGCTCGAGCGAACCCCAGTCCCGGTCCCAGTCGTTGTCCAGGTAGGTGGGCAATGCCCTGGCCGAGAGCAGTTCGCTGGTCCAACCGAGCGGTCCGCCGCCGTAGTGGTCCTGCCAGGCGTTGGTGGACTCCGCGCCGATGCGGTCGGGCAGAATGCGCCACTCGGGGATCTCGGCGACGCCGTACAGATGATCGACCGGACGTTGGCACGGGAAGGCCAGACCGACGGCCCAGTCCATCAGCACCGGATCGGTGGATCCGACGACGTCCTGCAGCGTGCGCATGGTCGGCACTCGCGGCGGTGTCACTGCCAGCCACTGGTCGGCACTGATGTCGGTGTCACTGGCCACCAGACGCACGGTGTCGGCGTCTGCGGGCAGTTGATCCATCGGAACGCGCAGGTTGCGCCACGACGGCGACGGGCCGATGTCGATCGGATCGACTCGTCCCAGCGCGTCGACGCTTCCGTCGGCCTGCTTCTTGCCGTACTCGACCTGCAAGACCGCGCCGGGGGTGACGATGCCGTCGGAGTTGACGTAGCGGATTCGTCCGGCCGCGGCGACCGTGAGGAGCGGTGCGGCGTCGTTGCGCTCGGGCAGTGAGTACCAACCGGTGGTCAGCGACGCGTTCTGGGGCGCTCCGTAACTACCGAGCACCGGCGTTTTTGCGGGGTCGAGCCCGAACGGGAGCGCGACGTTGCTGCCGTTGACGCCCGAGGTCGACTGCGAGCCGCCAGCGGTTCCGGATCCGGTTCCGGGCGTGCTGGTGGTGCCGGACTGAGAGGTCGTGGTGTCGAGGCTGTTTGCACTGCCCGCCGTCGAGTCCTCGGCGTCTGCGGTGAGGTCGCCGGCGACTCCGTCCGGCGAGAATCCGGTCGATTCGCTTGCACCGAAAGCTCCGGCGCCGGCGAGGTCGGTGGGCCTGTCCACCAATTGCAGGACGCCCGTGTTGGGATCGGACTCCACGAGTACCTCGCCCGCGAGACCGCAGCTTCCGCCGAAGACGGATTCGATGTTGGACTTGCCGATCGAGTACGCGGGGTACTGAGCGACCGCTCCCTTGAGTAGGGACAGCACCTCGAAGAGCACGACGGCTCCGGCCGCGATGGTCAACGGTGACGGGGCGAGAAGGCGAAGTCGCCTTGTCTTCTTGACGCTGTCTTCTGTGCCGTTTCGCTCGCGCGGCTCCATGACGTGGTACCAGGCTGCCAGCAGCAGGGCGAGGATCGTGAGGCCGAGGAAACCCGTCGAGAATCCCTTGCCGGCGATTGACGGCGGCTTGTCCCACCACGGCACGCCGTAACTCGAGACATACCACCAGCCGTTGGAGCTGGTGAACGCCACAGCGAGGATGAACAGGATGCCCGCGGCGAACAGCGCGCGGTTTCGTTTGGAACGCATGCTCGACGCACTCACGCCGACAGCGGCGAGCACGGCAACCGTAGCGGCCAGACCGGCGTACACACCGAAGTGGTGGGTCCACTTGGTGGGGGTGAACTGCATCAGGAGCAGCGACGCGAACACGATGCCGAGGATTCGGCGCGAGGGCCCGATCGCGGTGCCGGGGATCCGGCCCTTGCGCAGGATCATCATGACGCAGAAGACGAGTCCGACGATCATGACGAACATGCCGAAGCGGCGTGCGAGTGAGCCGTCGGGGGAGATGGTCATCAGTGCGTCCCACCGCAACCGCTCCTCGAACCACGGAACGTTCGGCCCGACGGCGGTTCGCACCCTGGTGGATTCGAGAACCGTTGCGAGGGTTTGATCTGCGAAGACTGCGACAAGAACCACGGTTCCGGCTGCGAGGATCGGCATGACCTGGGACAGGAAGCCGACGCGTTTGCCGCGGGCGATCAGGATCTGCAGGATCGGCCGGGCTCCGGCGATCAGCGCGCCGATGGCGATCAGCCCGGAAGGCCCGGCGGCCAGCGAGAATGCGGCGATCAGCACGGCCATCGCGGCGGGCAACAGACGTCCGGTGGCGATGGCGCGCTCGATGGAGCACCACGTGAGCAGGGCGCCGAGGGCAATGATGGGTTCGGGACGCAGGCCGTTGTTGTACGGCAACCAGAAGGCAAGGAACACGAGCCCTCCCGTCCAGATGGCAACCTTGTTGCGGCGCACCGCAACACCGAGTCGCGGTATCACCTCGCGGCTGATGACCATCCAGCACAGAATGCCGGCGATCAACGCGGGCAGGCGCATCCACATGCTCGCGGTGCTGACCTTCGCGAACAGCGCCAGCACGTCGTAGTACCAACCGAACGGCGCTTCGGGGACGCCGAACCAACGGAAGTAGTTCGCCATGTACCCGGAGTGCTCCGAGACTCTGGCCATGCCGAGCAGATAACCGTCGTCGGAAGTGTTGGCGCCGAACACATGCCAGAGCGCCAGCGTGCCGATCACCAGGGCGTCGATGCCGGTGAACTTCCACCACCGTGCCGGAAGGAATCGCCGGGCACGACGGCCGTCGACGCCGTCGATCCGGTGCAGTGCGTACAGCGAGACGACGGTCGAGAGTGCGGCGACGATCATCGCGAACAGTTTGAGAAGTGTGGGGCTGGACGAGAACCGCGAGTCGACGTCCATGTGGGCAGACAATCCGGCGGGCGCTGCGCCCTGCAGGTCGGTGAAGATGCCGACAACCTGTGGGCGGTAGTCACCGGTCAGGGTGGTGCCGACGCCGTCGATTCCGGTGACCGCCGCGACGGTCTGCTCGGAGTTGGTCGTGATGGTGATCGCCGTGCACCCGCTCAGTTGATCGAGCGGAGCCGAGATCAACACCGAATCGCGAGTGAGTGCTTCGAGGCGGTCGGCAGTGGTGCGGACGGTGAGGCCGCGAGCGTTTCGGTCCGGCGCACCGTTCGGCATGGTCGAGAGCAGTGTGCCGCCGCTGCCGCCCAACTGGCCGAGGGTGGAACAGGGAATGCTGATGTCGAGCGATGTGGGCGAGTAGGAGATCAGCGGCGACGAGACGCTGTTGACGGTCCCACCCTGCGGCCAGTCGATGCTCGCGGCTTCCTGCTTGACGGGCAGGAACGGCGTCGCGAGTGCAAGAAGCAGGCCAAGAAGGCCGGTGACTATCGCGATGAGTCGTGCCGTCCGGACTCTCTGGGAATCCGATTCTCGGGGAGCTTCGGGGCCAGTGGGCACGGGTTTCGGGGGCACTACTACTTCAGACGGCACAAGGAACGATGTTAGGCGAGTGCGGGCCCACACATCCTGAGAGAACTACTCAGGATGCAACTTCCTGTTCGGATTGTGGTGTTTCAAGTGTTCGGGCGATGGTGTCGAGTGAAATACCCAACACTTCCGCGACCGCGCTGATGGTGAAGAAGGCGGGTGTCGCGATGCGTCCGGTTTCGATCTTGCGCAGCGTTTCGACGGAGATACCGGCGTCGAGCGCTACCTGAACCATGCTTCGGTCCCCCCGCGCCGATCGCAGGAGTTCACCCAGTCGTAGTCCTCGTTCGAGTTCTTCCGCCGTCAGCGGCACGCGCACCATGTGCTTATAGTAATACCGGTATAGTTATTCGACAAGGAAGGTGTTCGAGATGGTCGAAATCAAGACCGCAGGGGAAATCGACGCGATGGCGGCGGCGGGGAGAATCACCGCGCAGGCGCTGGCTGCGGCGCGTGAGGCGGCGAGCGTCGGAGTGACGTTGCTCGAATTGGACGCCGTTGCCGCGGAGGTCATTTCGGCTGCCGGCGCCTCGGCGCTGTTCTTGAATTACCGGCCGGCGACGGCGCCGATACCCTTTCCCGGCGTCGCCTGCATCAGTGTGAACGATGCTGTGGTGCACGGTATCCCGAATGGGTACCGACTCCGTGACGGTGACCTGGTCAGTATCGACTGCGGTGCGAGACTCGACGGCTGGTGCGGCGATTCTGCCATCAGCTTCACCGTCGGACAGGGAAGTAGTGAGGATCAGGCACTGATCGACGCGACCGATGAGGCACTTGCCCGTGGCATTGCCGCCGCCCAGCCCGGAAACCGATTGGGCGACATCGGTGCCGCGATCGGACAGTACGCGCGTGGCCTCGGATACGGCATGCTCGCCGATCACGGTGGGCACGGCATCGGCCGCGAGATGCACGAAGGCCCGGACGTGCCCAACGAAGGTCGAGCAGGCAAAGGCTTCCGGTTACGGCCCGGCCTGGTCATCGCCATCGAACCGATGCTCATCGCCGACGGAACCGACGACTACCGGCACGACGCCGACGGGTGGACCCTTCGCACCGTTTCGGGCGCCAGGGCTGCGCACAGTGAGCACACTGTCGCGATCACCGAAGACGGTCCGGTGATCATGACCCGCTGATCAACCCGCTCAGCTCTGGTTGGAGGTCTTGCCGCTCACGAGGTCTCGTACGTCCCACACCCACACGTCGTCGACGCGCTTGGCGTCGAAGCCGACCAGCTCGTCGACCGTGTGGCGCAGGGCGTCGTCGCCGGAGAATCGGGGAAGCACCAGTACGTCGGCGTGCCAGTACCGCAGGTCGGTCAGGGCGTTCGCTCTGGTGCCCACATCGATCAACGGGACCTTGCCGGTTTGTTTGGCATTGACCAGCAGGGTCGAGGTGGGCCGTGACTCGGCGCCGTAGATTCCGGCGCGGGTCTTCGAATCCGGGCCCACGAAGTACCCGCCGGCGATGGGGAAGCCGAAGTCGGCGTCGACCTGCCAGCTCAGTGCGCGGGCGTCTTCGGCGCTCGCGACGGGGACCGTCACCAGGGTGCCGTCGCTGACGTAGTTCTCCCACGAGCCGCTGGTGATGAATTCGGGCGTCGCAGATCGCTGATCGGCGTCGATGGGGGTCGGGATCAGGGGAATCATCGCGACGGCGAGTGCCACCAGCCAGACACCGGCTGCCGTGCGGCGCGGTCCACGAAGTTCGACAAAAGCGCGGTAGGTGCCGAGGGTGAGCAACAGTCCGATCGCCGGAATCGCGCCCATGGCGAATCGGGATTCGAGCACCGATTCGAACAACGGCAAGTCGGCGAGGAGTTTCCACGGCAGGGTGATGCCGGTCTTGTCACCGTCGATGGTCAGTTCCGAACCGAGCGAGAGCACACCCATCACCACGATCACGGCGGCGGCAGCGCGGGTCAGGCGGATGCGCCACAGCCACACCGTTGCACCGAGAAGCAGGAGCACCAACGGCCATCCGAAGTACGCATTCTCCTCGGTCGGGTTCATTCGGAACTCCGCGCCCTCGGGATCACCCGCAACCGATTCGGTCGGGAACGTGGTGAGTGCAGCGGTGTCGTTGCCTGCCTGACCGTGTGAGACGCCGTCGTAGCTCGCAGGGCCGAAGAACTGCGACCACAGCGGCACCGCGGTGATCAGGAGTGTGACCGCGCCGCCGATCACGAGACCGGGCATCGCGCGCTTGATCGCCTGGCGCGACTTGGCCAGGTCAGGCAGTGCATAGGCGGCGCCGAACACCATGGCTGACATCGTGAAGATGAGGAGCGGCTCTTCGCCGAGGAAGATCTGCCACGCGACGAGTAGGCCGAGAACGATTCCGTCGCGAACCAAACGGCTGCCGTTCGAGATGCGTACTACCTGCAAGAAGATGAAGGGGAGTACGAAGAAAGCGACGAAGTTCGGATGACCGTTGGCGTGCGAGATCATGGCGGGCGCGAATCCGCAGAACCCCGCTCCGACGGCGGCGGCGATCTTGGAGCGGACGGAGACACCGGTCAGTACGTGCCGCGAGAATGCCCAGTACCAAGCTATGGCGGTGCCGCCGAGTCCGGCGGTCAGCCCGATCGCATACGTGGCCGTCGGTCCGAAAATCAGCGTGATCGGGGCCAGCGGGATGCTGATGCCGAACATCGCGGTGTTGGCCATCAGGTTCACGCCGAGCGGGTAATTCTGCAGGTCACTGAACAGCGGGCTGCGGAACTGGGCGAGCGCGTGGGCGGTGTCGGCGAAGAACCATTCCCACATGGCCTGGTCGCGGCCCGCGTTGAACAGATAGCCGGACTGCAGATCGCTCCACAGGTTCGACATCACGTAGATCGCCGCAACGGTGAACGTCGCCATGATCGCGAGGTCGACAAGACGCCCGCGCTGGACGACCGAGCGCCGCACTGCTGAACGGACTCGCCCTGGACGTGCTTCTTCGAGCAGTTGGACGTCGGGCAAGGTCTCGGTCATGCAGTCGGTGCCTTTCGGTTCTGGCGCCCATCCCTGAAGTGGCAGTTCTCAGAAGTTCGGGGTGGCCTATTTAGGTCTCGATTCGATAACTTCCTCTGTCAGAGTAACGAACAAAACGGTTCGCGTCCGCGAGCGGGCGCAGTCGACGGGACAAACCGGGCCACCCGACTTGTCCGGAAAGTAATGTTTTCGTGCATCGTTTGACGGGTTCGTGACCGGGGTATCGCAACAAGGATCTTGCTCGCGTTTGTTCAGGCAGCCCCGACGAATCCCATCCTCGACGAAGAGTTGGAACCTACGTCCGGGGCCTATACCGGATGGGATGGTGCTTGTGCATGTCGAAGACAGCAGTTCGCAGTAGCGCAGTGGGAGCAGTGGCCTTACTGGCCGTTGTCCTGGGGGGTGGGACGGCGTCGGCAGGCGTCGACAACACCAGTTCGATCACCGACGTCAAAGGAAATCGGATAGAGGTCTATCAGGCTGATACCGCTATCCACGTCTTTCCGCCTCTCGACAGCTCACCGCTGAGTGTCGAGTTCTTCCACGACGGGGTTGCCGGCGTGAAGATCGACGGGCCGGACGCAGCAAGTTTCACCGGCACGAAGCTGACGATCGGTTATCAAATCGGCTACCCGATCGCGTTGACCGGCGCGACGGTTGTTCTCAATAGCCCCGGTCTCGACTGGGCTGTCGAGAGTGGAACCAACCTCGGTATCGGTCTGGTTCCGGACTTCGAACTGGGCCTGGACATTTCGAACGGGTTCGCCATCGGCGGCGACATCATTCCTTCACAGGAACTGGACGTCGATCTGGCGCCGGGCGGTATCACCGACGTCGCGCTACTCGAAGACCAGGAATTCGACGGACCTGAAGCAGCCGTCCGGCTCTCCGGAGTTCACGGATACGTACAGGGAGCAATCGGGCCGGTAACCATCAGGCCCTACGCGAAGGCTGTCACGTCGAATGGCGATACCGTCGTCACTTACGGTGTGCCGCAACGGTTGTAGTGCAGTACCGGCGCTCCCGCCCTCACGCTGCAACAGCGTGGTGGTGGGAGCGTTCCGCGTTGTGAGTTGTCGAATCGGTGCCACGAATAGGCTCGGCGTCCGCCCAATGAGCACTGCGGGAAACACTGACGAGTTTCGCGACCAGCCGTGCCGCGATCCACACGAGGTACACGGCGGTGATCAGAAGCAGAAGCGCCCAGTCGTGCGCGAAGAATCCGACTATCCCGCCGATCGTGAACGCGAGGGCGACGAAGACGACGCGTCCGCCCACGTCGGTCTCGACCAGATACTCCGGCTCGATCGGATCGTCGAAGTCGTTCGATTCATCGGCGTCTCCAGCCGATTCGGCTCTGGACTTCTCGTGGTGTTCGGTCGGGATCTCGAGTAGCTCACCCCATTCGAGCACCGCAACGGTGTGTGCGGTGTCGGTCGGGATCGCGCGGTAGTCGCGGGACTCGGAAACGTCGATGAGAGCCCTTGCCAGAGTGAGTACTTCGATGCGATTGCGAATCGCGACGCTCAACACTTCGTGGAAGGCCTGCTCGCGCCCGAACGGTTTGCCGCGCGCAATGACCAGAACATGTTCTGCGGAATCGAGAACTGCACGATGCGGTACAAGCTCGCGGCTTTGCGTAACGAGTTCGCTCACTGTCATCACCTACCCCGCCGGTGGTTGATGCGGCCGTTTGCTCGACTGCGCTTGGAGGGGCTGAGTACCCCGGCAGTTTCGGAAACAAACTCGCCGGACAGCGTGTCAGATTTGCGCAGCCGGGGCCGAGAGTGCTCCGAGGCAACTTTCGATCAGGTCGGCAACAATCACGTGAGCACGTTCTCGGCTGTCGACGCGACCCTCCCACGTGGCAAAAGTGACGACGGCGAGCACGGTCAGAGTTGCCGCCCGAAGTTCGGCGATCTCTGCCGGCAACGAGGACGCAGTGACTATCCGCCGCTGAACTTCGCGGAAACTCTCGGCCTGCATGTGATCACGGATGGTCGACGACATGGCGGGGTCGAAGATCGACTGCACCAGGAACCGTGCGTACAACGTGCCCTCGCGGTAGATGGTCTGTTCCGCCAACGGCAGGACGAGAGCCTCGACGAGGGCACGCATCGTCGGTGGATTCGCGTCGAGATCGATCGTGTCGAGCAACTCGCGTCGACGCTCACCGGCAGGTCGCATTCTGGACTCGACGACGGCCGCCAGCAAACCTTCACGTGAACCGAAGTGATACTGCGCAGCCGATTTGTTGGCCTGTCCGGCTTCGGTCTGAACATCACGAAGCGTCAGAGCGGCCAGACCTCGTTCGGCAACCAGACGCTCGGCTGCATCGATCATTGCCGCTCGGGCATCGGTTCGGGTCACGGTATGAAGTTAGGGGTGCGTCGGGGTCGCGTCAACGACCCCGACGGTAAGCCTTTTGTGACGTATCTCCTGGTTAGATCGCGTCAGAGCGGGTAACGACCACAAACGGGCCCTGCTCGGTGACTGTGAAACGAGGATCGTCGAACAGTTCCTTGGGGAACGTGACCGTGTAGCGGCGGACGTTCGGGTCGTTGGGGTAGACATCCTCGGCCAACCGCAGTGTGTACCCGTCGGCGCCCTGGCGGAAGACGAAGGCGTCGGGACTGCGCCACGGCGACGCGTCCAGCGCAGCTATCAGTTCGTCAGGGGTCTTCAGTTCCGACCACTGCTCGATCAGTGCGGCGCGGGCACGGAAATCGGCGAGGGGGTTTGCGTAGTGCGACGTCAGACCTTGGAAACCGAAGTACGGGTAGAAGCTCAGGAAGCCGATGTCGGCGGTGAGTACCACCGTGTCATGGGGTTCACGTCCCAACTGTTCGCGGATGATCCGGTCGATGTCCGCGTAATTGGCTTCGGCCCCGGGAGGTCGCTTGTCCCCGCGCTCGCCGTTGCCGTCGGTATCGCTGTATGCCACAGCGATATCCGGCGCCAGCACCTGCGGGATGTTCTGCGCGAAGGCGATGGCTCCGATGACACCGAGTGCAACCAGTACCGCTTTGACGCGGGGATTTTCGCTGGTGGCCAGGACGATCCAACCGGCGAACTCGAAGAATCCGAACACGCCGGCGGCGGCAAGGAGTCCGATCAGGACCGGCTCCAGTCGAAAGCCGAGGAGCGTACTGCCGGCGACGGTGAACGTCATGGACAGCAGTGCCCACAGGTACACGGCAATGACACCGATACCGAGTGCCCGGGCGCGGCGGGAGAAGAGGAAACGAGAAATCAGCCAGACCGTGCCGAGTAGGCACAGTCCGCCGACGAGCGAGAAACTCAGCATCGGGAAGGGCAGTACCGCACCGGAATCGGGGAGGTAGTGCATTGCCGTGCCGGATTCTGCAGTGGCACCCGAGAGTGCCTTCAACAGGTAAGGCGCCCAGACCGTCAGAGCGACCAGACCCGAGATCACCGCGATTGCGGCGAGCCTGACTAGGGGACCCAGCGCGGCTTTCCACGTGTTCTGGGCGCGGGCGGCAAGTAGTGCGGCAACGACGGCCATCAGAGTCACGGCGAATGCGGCGAATCCGAGGTACAGCGTGTAGACGGTTGCGGCGAAACCGAGGAACAGGCCCGTCCCGAGAATTGCGCCGGCTCCGGCAAATCGAGAGGCACCCGGGCGATCGAGAGCCCCCCACGCCAGGATCAGCACCGGCGGGATCAGGAGGTTGATGACGGCGCCGTACGCCTCGGGGGAGTTGTACGCCAACACGACGGCAGTGACGGCCAACGCTGCGACTACGGCCCAATCGCGTCGAATCAGCTTGGTCCACAACACGAGTGCAACGACGGCGACGACAGCCAGCGAGCCGATCGCGTAGGGCTTGAAGGCTTCCCAACCGTCCATGCCCAGCAGGTTCGCGACGCGTCCACCGATCCAGAACCAGCCGGCCGGGTAGAACGGCGGCAGATCCACGTACGTCATGTCCTGCAGCGCAGCCGAATCCGTCAGCCGGGTCAGGTACTCGGTCCGGAACTGCTGATCGACCGAGACGCCGTGCAGATACAGACTCGTCGCGGCCAGGGGAAGTCCGAGCGTCGTGGTGACGAAACCGGAGAGCCCGGCCCACGAGAGGAGTTTTGCGACCCGCTCGGCCTTGCGGGCGCGGAACATCAGAACCGCAACACCGACCACTGCGATGCAGAGCACCTGCAGCACCGTCGTGACGGCCTGCGTGACGTTGGAAGACGTGAACGCCGGCCACTGCACTCGGCCGAAAGCAAAGAGCCCGACAGCGGCTACAACAGCGGCGACCAGCGCTCCGAGGGCCATTTCCACCACCGTCGCCGCGGCATTACGCCACGGCGACGGGGTCGAAAGTTCTGTACTCGGAGCAGTCGTTGTTTCTGGCACGGGAGGAGCTTAAACCGGCAACTTCCGGAAGATCGGGCGCGGCACGTGGCGCAGACCCATCATGACGAAACGCCACGGGCCGGGAGTCCAGACGATTTCCTTGCCCTTGTCCGAGGCGGCAACAGCGAGCTTCGCGACGATGTCCTTGTTGACCGTCAGCGGAGCTTCCTTGACGTGGGCACTGAACTGCGTGCGCACCATGCCGGGGCGAACGACGGTGACCTGCGGTCCGAATTCCGCGAGAGCCTCGCCGAGTCCGAGGTAGAAACCGTCGAGGCCTGCCTTGGTGGAGCCGTAGACGAAGTTGGCACGCTTGACGCGCTCGCCGGCAACCGACGACATCGCGATGATCTTGCCGAAGCCCTGAGCCTTCATCTTCTCGCCGAGAAGAACACCGACCGAGACGGACGCTGTGTAGTTCACGTTTGCGACCAGAACCGCCTTGCGCTGGTTCTGCCACAGCTCTTCGGAGTCACCGTCCAGTGCGAAGGCGACGATCGCGACGTCGACGTCCCCGTTCGAGAACGCCTGGTCGATCACCTTCGGGTGCGATTCGAAATCAACGGCGTCGAAGTCGATGAGCTCCACCGAGGTGGCACCCTTCGCTTCGAGCTGCTTGACCGCAGCTTCGCGTCCCGGATCGCCGGGAAGAGCCGCCAGAATGACGCGGAGCGGCGCCTTCTTCAGGTATTCCTCACAGATGGCGAGGCCGATCTCGGAGGTTCCACCGAGAAGCAAAACGGTTTGCGGGTTACCTACAGCGTTGATCACAGTTCCAGCCTTCTGGACATATCGGAGGCGAAAACGCCTGTGGGGTCGTACTTGCGGCGCGTCGCGATCCACTCGTCGATGCGCGGGTACATGGCGTGGAAAGTTTCCGCGGACGTCCGCGAATCCTTGGCCGTGTACAGGCGCCCACCGAATTCGAGGACACGCTTGTCGAGTTCGGTGACGAACTCGTTCAGGCCCGGCTTGATGCGGAAGTCGACGCAGATGTTCCAGCCCGGGATCGGGAAGCTCAGCGGCGCCTGGTTGCCCTCGCCGAACAGCTTGAACACGTTGAGGAACGAGTAGTGCCCGCTGCGCTGGATGTCGACGATGATCTTCTTGAATTCGTCGACGGCCTCCGGCGGAACCACGAACTGGTACTGCAGGAATCCGTTGGATCCGTACGCCCGGTTCCACTCACCGAACATGTCGAGCGGGTGGTAGAACTGCGTCAGATTTTGGACCTTGCCGCGGTACTTGCCGGACTTGCGGAACCAGACCTCACCGATCGCGGTGAAGTTGAACTTGTTGGCCAGCCCGTTGGGGAAGACGTCGGGGAACGTCAGCAACTGCGGCGCATCGAAGGCGAGCGGGTTCTTCTGCAGCTTGGCCGGAAGCTGGTCGAGCTTCGCCAGAGATCCGCGCGAGACTGCCGCACGGCCGAGCTTCGGGGGCGCGGAAATCGCGTCGAACCAGGCGCTCGAGTACTCGTAGTTGGCCTCGCTGCCGTCGCTGTGCAGCGCGATGGTCTCGTCGAGGCTGTTGGTGACGTCGCCGTCGGCGATGAAGTACGCCGTCTCGGTCGGTGTCATCTTGATGGTTGCCCGCAAGATGATGCCCGTCAGGCCCATGCCGCCGATTGTGGCCCAGAACAGTGCGGCCTTCGGGTCGTTGCGCCCGCCCTTGGGGGTGAGCGTGCGAACCTTGCCGTCGGCCGTCAGTAGATCCAACGACACGACGTGGTTGCCGAAGCTACCTGCGCTGTGGTGGTTCTTGCCGTGGATGTCCGAGCCGATGGCGCCGCCGATCGTGACCTGGCGAGTACCCGGCAGGACCGGAACCCACAGGCCGAACGGCAGAGCAGCCTTCATCAGCTGATCCAGATTCACACCGGCGTCGACGTCCACCAGGGCGGTGTCGCGATCGATGCGATGAATGCGGCTGAGTGCATTCATGTCGATGACCAGCCCACCGGCATTCTGCGCCGGGTCGCCGTACGAGCGGCCGAGGCCGCGCGCGATGACACCGCGTCGCAGATGCGATGGCTTGGAATCGTTCTGTTCCGCAACCTGGGCGACCGCGTTGGCGATCACTTCCACGTCGGGGGTGGACAGCACCTGTGCGGTGGTGGCGGCGGTGCGTCCCCAACCGGTGAGGGTGCGGGCTTGGGTGTGGAGAGCCGGCTGCGGCGTCTCTTCTGCTGTCGTGGACATCAAGGTAGAGGTTACCTGGGAGTAGTGCCGACGGCTCCGACTCGAGTGGTTACTCTCGTCGTCGTGCCCGAAACACCTGCAAGTCACCAGCACGAACCCCATGTCCCGCTGCCCGTCGAGATTCCTGTCACGACGGACATCGCCGACGACGCGATGGACCTGAAAACGCAGATCGTCCGGTTCGTCGCGACGGGTGGGCTGTCGGCGGTCGTGGACTACGGGCTGTATGTGCTGCTCCTCGCGTTGGGGTTGCCGCGCGTCGCCGCAAAATCGCTGAGCTTCGTTGCGGGCACCACGACGGCGTACCTCATCAATCGTCGGTGGACGTTCAAGGCCGAGCCTTCTCGCGCCCGCTTCATCGCTGTAGTTGCGCTGTACGCGGTCACTTTTGCGGTTCAGGTCGGACTCAACGAACTGATGGTCCATGTCTTCGACGAGCATTGGTGGCGGACACCGCTGGCCTTCGTCATCGCGCAGGGCACCGCGACGGTCATCAACTTCATCGTTCAGCGGGCAGTGATCTTCAAGATCAAGTAACGGTTCGGGGTGGATTAGCGCATTCGTCCGGTTTCTCGAGAGAGAATCGAGCCCATGATCATCGTTCTCGATTCTTCGGCCCTGACCAGGGGCGCACGGTTCGACGCCGCCATCGCCGACGCTCGCGCACTCGGACACCGCGTCGTCGTGCCTCGATTGGTCGTGCTCGAAGTTGCGAGCCGCTACCGCGAGGAATCGGCGGAGATGATCGCGGCCCTGAGCGTCCAGGCGCGCATGTACGACCGACTGGGGTTGCGGCGCGACCTCACCAGGTTCGTCGACGCGGCTCACGACAAGGCCGACGGCTACGTCGACGACGTGATCGAAGACCTCGTGGCGATCGGCGTCGAAGTGGTCGATCCGGTCGACGTGTCGCATCTCGAGGTGGCCGAGAGGGCGATCTCGCTGCGTCGGCCCTATACCGACAAGAAGAAGCGAGACGGCTACCCGGCGACGCTGAACTGGCTGACCGTGCTCGATCTCGCCGACCGTAACCCGGAGGTCAACGTCATCTGGGTCAGTACCGACGCACGGGCATACGGCGACGGCGAAGACGGGGTCTGGCACGCGGATCTCGCGCGTGAACTGGCATCGCGCGGCCTCGAGTATCGGGTCCGCTGGGCGTCGGACATCCCGGTGATCGACGGACCGGTGCAGGTGGAGCAGGTGGCTGAGGTCGCTGAGGTCGCGCCCGAGGCGCCGGTTGCTCAGGGCTTCGTGGAGCCGGAAGCGGTCGTTCCAGCAGAGATTCCCGAACCCGAGGTTCCGGCGGCGCCCGTCGTTCCGGAGGCACCGGCATCAGCTCCCGCACCCAAGCCCGTACAGCGTGCAGCGCGGACGAGAGTTGCGCCGCAGCGCATCGAGCCCGCCCCGAAAGCTCAGTCCGGTGGACTGCGTGGTTTGGGCAAGGTCATCGGCGGGCGGAAACGAAAGGTCACGATCGTCGACGATCTCGACGAAGTCGACCTCTTCGGTGCCTGATCGCTTCTAATCTGGACAGATGTCTCTGTTGCCGACAGTCAGTCGTAGGACCGGAACTCGATACGGCAGGCCGAGTATCGAATCGCAGGTCCTCTACAACGCGTGTCGATGGATGCTTCGGCCCGTGGTCGGGATCGCGCCGCTGACGCCTGGCGCAATGCGCCGCGCCGCAGTTCTGGACTCGGCCGCGGGTGTACGCATTCCGTCCGGGATCGATCGGGAAGCGATTCGTTTTCCAGGTTTCGACGGTGAACTCGTCCGGACGGCAGGCTCGACGGCTGATCTGCGCGAGGGTGTAGTTCTCTACCTGCACGGCGGCGGGTTCATGTGCTGCGGGCTCAACACGCATCGGCCGGTCGTGGCCAGCATCGCCAAGCGAACCGGCCTTCCGGTCCTGCACATCGCGTATCGGCAGTTGCCGAGCACGAGCATCAGCGGGTCCGTCGACGACTGTCTGGATGCGTACCGGTGGCTCCTCGAACAGGGAGCCTTGCCGGAAAAGGTTGTCTTCGTTGGTGATTCGGCCGGAGGTTTCCTGGTCTTCGCGACGGCGCTTGCAGCAGTTTCCGCGGGGCTCGAGGTTCCGGCCGGTCTTGTCGGCCTCTCACCGCTCCTCGATCTCGATTGCACCACCAAATCGGTCCATGCCAACGCTCGACGCGACGTGATCGCCCCGGTGTCGGCATTGATGGCGATCGGAAAGCTTGGCGGACAGACGAACTCGCCCGTCGACGGCGATCTTGCAGCTTTGCCGCCGTCGTTGCTGATCGCCGCCGAATCCGAGGTGCTCAGAGTCGATTCGGAGGTGATGGCGCAACGGCTCGCCGCCGCGGGGGTGCCGTGCTCGCTGCAGATCTGGAACGGCCAGGTTCACGCGTTTCCCGCCGTCTGGCCTGGCTTGCCGGAGAGCCGGGCCGCGCTACGTGACGTTGCCAGGTTCATTCGCGCCAGGCTCGATGCGGTCCCGCCCCAGGTCGCGGGCGAAAGTTGTTCGGGAAGTTGAACTTCCGGTCCGGTTAGGGATTCTCGTGTCCTGACGTTGCGGTAGGTGCCATCGCGCGGGCATAGATCGATTCGAGCTCGGTTACTGCTGAACGTCGATCGACGTTGTCGGGATCGAGGCGATGTTGGAGGTTGATCCCGAGAGTGCCGGCCAGAAGGGTGACGGCAACCAACTCCGGATTGGCGACCGGGGTGTCGATCGAACGCAGGTAGTCCGCGTACAGCGTTCGCATTGCGACGTACTGCTCTGCGTAGGTCTCGCGGATGGTGGACCCGGGAATCACGGCTTCGATCAAGATGGTCGAGAAAATTCGTGCCTCGGGGTATGACATAAGTACGAAGTTGGCTTCGATCAATGCTTCGATTCCGGTCGCCGAGGATGATGCCAACTCTGCGCGTAGCTTTTCCATGCCCCACCGGAATGCGTCCTCGACGACGGCTCGTAGAAGCCCGTCCTTCGATCCGAAGTGCCAGGCCACGGACCCTCTGCTGATACCGGATCTTTCTGCCACGGCTTGTACGGACATCGCGGTCGACCCGCCTTCGGCAGCCAGTTCGGCCGCGGCTTTCACCAGTCGCCGTCTGGTTTCCTCGGAAATCTCCTGCTTGCGTGTCGACGCCATTCGGTGTTCCTGCCTTCTTTCGTTCTCGAGTGCAGCCAATTCCGGCACGCGGTGACGTCGACGTGCCCGTCGGGGCCGAGACCTGCGCACCGGCACTCATGCTACGAGGCCGGTCATCGGACGGCCGTATTCCTCTCGCGACACCCTCTTGCCTATGTTGATCGTCCAGTTCTATGCTGAGCGTCCAATAACTTAACGGAAATGGGCGGACATGGAACTCATCGATCTGACTAGAACTCTCGATCCGGCCGATCGGGAACTGCTCCCCGAGGGTTTGAAGGCACTGGCTTCCGTCGTTGCCCCCTCGGTGACCTACTCGCACCCCGCAGGTGCCGGACGCGACGAGTTCGCGGCAGCACTGCAGTGCGGAATTCATGATCTTCCGGACGGTGAGGGGTGGGGATCGGAGATGTTGAGTGAGTTCAACAGCCATCTGGGCACACACGTCGACGCGCCGTTGCACTACGGATCAACCTCGGAGGGTAAGCCTTCTCGCACGATCACAGACATCGCGTTGGATGAATTGTTCTGCGAGACAGTGGTGCTCGACCTGCGCGGCCGGTGCGAGGCGAATCAGCCGATCTCGGTGGACGCGCTGAAAGCTGCCCTGGCGGAAAACGGTGCGTCCGTTCCCCAGGGTGGTGCCGTGTTGCTCCGTACCGGACAAGAGAGCTTCACCTTGGCCGATCCTGGGTTCTTTCAGTATCCAGGGATGAGTCGCGAAGGCACGCTGTTTCTCGCCGAGCAAGGCGCGAAGGTGCTGGGCACCGACGCTGCCGGCTGGGACTTGAGCTTTGCAGTCATGGCGCAGAAATTTCGTGACACCGGCGACAACTCGGTTCTCTGGGACGGGCACCGGGCCGGACGCGCACGTGAAGTATTCATCGTTCAGCAACTGGCGAACCTCGCCGCGCTTCCGCCCTCGGGATTTCACGTGGCGTTTTTCCCGATCAAGCTTGCGCGAGCCAGCGCTGCCCCGGCTCGTGTGGTCGCGTTCGTCTGAGCAAAATTCCTGCCTCACCTAACGAACAATTCAGTGAAAGGTATTGACTCACAGTGAAACTTGCGACCGTCGAATACGACAAGACCCAGCAGACGGCTCTGGTGACGGGCAGCGGCGAGCAACTGTTGTTACTCGAGCGAGCTCATCATGATGTGACGGGAAAACCGGCTCCAGAACTGGAAACCATGCAAACCATCATCGAAGGTGGTCCGGCGGCACGGGAGATCCTGGATCGGCTCGCAGACGAGCAGCCGGCAAGTGCGATCGTCGACGGGGGTGATGTGCGCTGGATGTCGCCGCTTCCTCAGCCGGTCCAGATCCGAGACTTCGGCTGCTTCATGGATCACTTCCGCAACGCTCGCGCCCGAATTCAAGGGGTCGCACTCGAGGACGTCGAACTGCCGAAGATCCAGTTGGAGCGCCCGCTGTATTACATAGCGAACCGATTGGCGGTGACCGGACACGAATCTGAGGTCGTGTGGCCCGAGTACTCGAGCCTGCGCGATTACGAACTCGAATTCGCCTGTGTGTTGGGGCGCGGTGGAAGCGACATCTCACGAGCGGATGCCCCTGCGCATATCTTCGGTTACACCATCTTCAACGATTTCAGCGCCCGCGATACTCAGCTCGAGGAGATCTCCACCGGACTCGGTCTCAGTAAGAGCAAGGACTTTTCGAACGCGAATGTCCTCGGCCCCTGGATCGTGACGGCCGACGAAGTCGGTGACCCGTACCAGCTCGAGATGACCGCGAGAATCAACGGAGACGAGGTGAGCCGAGGAACCAGCGCCGACATGGACCATCGTTTCGAGGACGTGATTTCGTTCGCCTCGACTTCCACGCGGCTGTACCCGGGTGAAGTCTTCTGTTCCGGCACCGTGCCGAGTGGATGCGGCTTGGAACACGGGCGGTTCCTCGAACCGGGAGACGTAGTCGAACTCGAGGTCGCCGGCCTCGGTGTATTGAGGAATCGAGTGGTGGCGTGAGCGGCGAAGTCATGGTTCTCGGTGTCGGCGCGACCCCCTTCGGGCGGCACGCGGATACCTCGGCCTCGGAATTGGCGGGGCGTGCAGCGATCGACGCCGTCGAAGACGCGGGCCTGACCCGCGGTGACGTCGGTGCAGTCTTCTACGCGACCGTCAGTCAGAAGGCGATCGACCGGCAGCACATGATCCCAGGCCAGATTGCCTTGAGGCCTTACGGTTTCGGTGGAGTCCCGGTCGTCAATGTCGAAAATGCCTGCGCCGGCGGGGCAACGGCACTCTGGCTGGCGATCGCCCACGTTCGCGCCGGTCTGTCCGAGGTCGCATTGGCGGTCGGGGTGGACAAGCTGGTGTGCTCGGATCCCGCTCGAAGTCTGGAGGTGTTCGACGGTGCACTCGACGTTGCGCATCGCGACGAGACGCTCGCCGGCCTTGCCTCACTCTCCGCTCCGGTGCCGGGTGAACTCGGATCGCAGGGTGAGCGGTCGGTGTTCATGGAGATCTACGCTTCTCTTGCTCGGGCGCACATGGAGAGATTCGGAACGACCGAGTTCGAACTCGCGTTCGTAGCAGCCAAAAATCATGCGCATTCCGTAGACAATCCGTGGTCGCACTTTCGCAAACCCTTCACTGTCGACGAGGTGCTTGCCGCGAGGCGAGTCGCGTGGCCTCTGACCGTTCCGATGTGTTCGCCCGTCAGTGACGGTGCGGCGGCAATTGTTGTGACCACTGCAGACTTTGCGCGAAGGCATGATTCCTCTCGGCGGGCGGCGCGGGTACTCGGTTGCAGCTTGGTGTCAGGCACGGATCGGGCCGCAGATGACGTGGAGAGTCACATCGGTCGCCGAGCGGCAATGAGCGCATACGAGGAAGCCGGAGTCGGGCCAGGCGATGTGGATGTGGCAGAGGTCCACGACGCCACGGCCTTCGGTGAAGTACAGCAGGTCGAGAATTTGGGGTTCTGCCCGATCGGTGAGGGCGGCGCGTGGTCTGCGTCCGGTGCGAGTTCATTGGGAGGCGTGCGTCCGGTCAATCCGTCAGGTGGGCTCGAATCCCGTGGTCATCCGGTCTCGGCAACGGGACTAGCGCAGGTCTTCGAACTTGTCACGCAGTTGCGTGGACAAGCAGCGCGGCGACAGGTTCCCGGGGCTCGAATCGCGGTCGCAGAGAACGGCGGAGGTCTCTACGGCATCGAGGAAGCCGTCGCCGCGGTCACGATCTTGGGAGGGCCACGATGAACGCGGACATGATGAACGATGAACCGATGGCGCCAGGCTTGCACGAGCAAGCGGGATATGCGGATCTGATTCTGTCGGCGCTGCGACGCCGACCAGACCACATCGCGTTTCGATTCACGGATCGGAACGGTAATCGGGCCGAGCTGACGTATCGGCAGACCGCTGAACAGATAGAGCGGATTGCAGGTGTCCTCAGTAGCCTCGCTCTGCCGGACGGAGGCGGGGTAGCCCTGCTTGCGGGTCCGTGTCCTGAAGCATTCACGGTCATGGCCGCGGCGTGTCTGGCAGGCGTGCGCTACACGGCCCTCCATCCGCTCGCGACCGAAGAGAACGACAGGATGGTGCTGAAAGACAGTGGTACCGATCTCCTGTTGGTTGCCGACGGACAGTTCCAGGCGCGCGCCGAAGCGGCGCAGACTCGAGTGATGTCACTGTCAGCCCTCGAATCAGCGTGTGAATTGGCTACGGCGGGAACAGGTTCAGGCTTCGGCGGTCAGGGTCGAGCTTTGTATCTCTTCTACACCGGTGGAACTACCGGTGAGCCGAAGGGCGTCATGCTCAGGGACCGATCTTTGGTCGCCAATGCCTGGGCCTGCACCACGTGGGAGTGGCCGGCTGATACCACCATGCTGCTCACCACGCCGATGTCTCATGCTGCCGGTCTGCTCGTCGCACCCGGTCTGCAGCGAGGTGCAAGCTTCGAGTTGCACAGGTCGTTCGACCCGGACAGGGTTGTCGACGCAATCGAAAATGACGGAGTCACAGCCACATTCGTCGTTCCTACGATGCTCTACGCCTTGCTCGACCATCCACGCCTGTCGGATGCGAATCTGTCCGGGCTGAACTGGATGCTTTACGGTGCTGCACCCATCGACCCCACCAGGCTCGCGCAGGCAGGGGCGGTGTTCGGGCCGATCCTGAGCCAGCACTACGGTCAGGCCGAAGCCCCGAATGCGTTGACGGTGCTCGATACACGTGAGCACACGGACGATCCCGCGGTTCTGGGGAGTTGTGGGCGCGCGATGCCAGGTGTCGAAGTGGTGTTGTTCGACGAGCAGGGAAACGAGACCGCGACGGGCGTACCCGGCGAGCTTTGTGTGCGAGGTCCGCTCGTGATGGACGGCTATTGGAACAAACCTGAACAAACCGCTGCAGCGCTCGCGAATGGGTGGTTGCACACCGGTGACGTTGCTCGGATCGACGAAACTGGGCTCATCTCGATCGTCGACCGCATCAAGGACACGATCATCAGTGGTGGATTCAACGTCTACCCGCGCGAAGTCGAGGACTCACTCGGACATCATCCCGCAGTGGCCGCCTGTGCAGTATTCGGTGTCCCCGATCCTCAATGGGGAGAAGCGGTTACCGCGGCAGTCGTACTGAAGACGGGATGGTCGGTCACGCCCGAGCAGCTCGTCGCACACGTGAGATCACACAAGGGCCCGATCTGGGCGCCCAAGGAGATTTCAATTGTGGAAGCGTTGCCGCTCACTGCTTTGGGGAAGGTCGACAAGAAGGCACTCCGAGGCGCTTCACAGACCTAGAGACGCGACAACTGCCCGTGCGAGGGCGTCGGCAGATCCAGGGGCGAATGGCAGAAAGAGTTCAGGCTCGATCAGTTCCACTTCCATGAGCAGTGGTTGATCCACCGGCCCCACGACGTCCACACGCGCATAAAGCAATTCGCCGGGGCCGCATGGGGTCGCGGCCAGTGCCGCGTCGGCCACCGCGAGTTCGGCGGCGGAAGGCTCGTGGAGGTAGTTGGTTCCGCCGTGGAACTCCTGCACACGGAAGTCATTGGTGGCTGGGATCTTCCGGACGGCATGGGAGTAGCGTCCGCCGAGGTGGATGATCGAGCGCTCGCCGTCTACGACATCCGAGATGAAGGGCTGGACCAACGCGTCGTTGCCACTCTCGAGGATTGAGCTGAGGTGAGCGTGGGCCTTCGCGGACCCGGCGGCAAACTTTCCCACTCCGACAGCGCCGGCGGACACTGCAGGCTTGACGATGACGTCGGCACCCTCGAACGAAGGGAGGGTGAGTGTTTCGCTCTTTCCGGCAGCGATCACAGCGGTTGGGACGATGGGGACGCCGGCCGCGGCAAGTTCGGTCAGGTATCCCTTGTGGGCGTTCCACTCGACGATCGGGAGCGGGTTGGCGATCGGGGCGGTCAGCTGATCGAGAACGGCAAGAAATTCGTCGAGGCGCTGGGTGTAGTCCCAGGTCGACCGGATCAGAACCAGGTCGGCGTCGATATCGAGGAGGGACGGGCTCGACCACGGCGCCATCGTCGACGCAATGCCGTAGGAGGTGAGAGCTTCCATGACGAGTTTGCTTTCGACATCCGCCTCGCGGGCGGCGCCGTCACAGGTGAGCAGGAGAACCGTGGTCATGCCACGATGCTTTCACGGCTGGCGCCTTGTACGACTAGCGAGGTGGCCCCTCGTCGAGGACCAGGGAACCGGTCCCGGGTTGCCCCGTTGCGTCCACCCACGTCACTGCGACGGTGTCGCCGGGGCGGCGCGAGCTCATCGCCGCGTTGAGATCAGCGGACGACGCGATCCGGCTGCCACCGAACTCGGTGATGACCGCACCTTTGGTCAGCCCCACCCGCTCGGCCGGCGAATCGAAGCTCACGGCAACAACTTCCGCGCCGGCCGGCATCTCCGCGTGATCCTTGACTGCGACACCGAGCGCGGGTGTCGGTCCCACACGCACGGTTTCGGAGGAGCGGCCACCGAGTACCTGCTCGACGATCGGTAGCGCGGTGTCGATCGGTATCGCGTAGGACTGAGGCGCCGGTGAGGTTTCGGTGCGGTCGGTGACGGCGTTGCCCGCGCTGCTGACGCCGATCAGCTCGCCAACGGCATTGACCAGGGGGCCACCGGAATCGCCCGGCCGGATGTCCGCGTCCACCTCGATGAGGCCCTTCAACTGGTTTCGCGATCCGTCGGACACGTTGCGGGTGTTGACTGTGACACCGAGGTTGGTGATGACGCCGGGAGCTGGGACGGGTACTCCGCCGCCTTCCGCATTTCCGATTGCGGTGACGGCATCCCCACGAGTGGCTTCTGCTGATTTGCCGACCACAGCCACCGGCAGATCCGTGGCGCCCGCGAGTCGAAGGACGGCAAGGTCGCTGACGCTGTCGTACCCGAGGATCTCGGCGTCGTAGATCAGTCCGTTGGACATGCTGACGGCAGTGACGTCCGAGGCTCCGCTGATGACGTGGTGATTCGTGAGCACAACTCCGTCAGGGGAGAGCACGATCCCGGTTCCGGCGGTGGTGGTGAATCCGGCCGGCGCGGTGATGGTGACGATGGTGGGGACCACCTGGGCCGAGAGCTCCTCCGGGGTGAGCGGAACAACCGGCGCCGGTGGGGTGGTCGTGATGACCGTGACGGGGGCGGACTCGATCGTGCCTGGGGTCAGAGGCGGTGCGGCCAGTGCGAGGGCGCCGAGTCCGGCTGCGAGAACGGCGGCCGTCCACAGACCGCGTCTGCCCGCACGTTTGGTCATCCAGCCGTCCGTCCCGCCGGTCGTCATCCCATCGAGTGTGAAAGGTGAAGATTACCCAACCGGCAACGATCAAGACATGCGATGGCGCAACAGCATGTAGACGCCGCGACGCATGAACGAGGTGGCGAGTGCGCGTGCGTCGCCGATTCGGACGTCCATTGCGGAGACGAGAGTCGGATCCGATTCCCGGAGATCTTTGTGGAATGCCGCTGCCTGGCGTGCCTGATCCTTGGCCAGACGCACACTCCACTGTCCGGCGTTGACGCGGAAGGACGCGAGGGGCTTGGCGATCGCATAGACGTCGCCTTGGAGTGCGACGGCGGTGTACGTGGCTTCGTCGATGACGTACGGGTTGGTGTCGTCCCACCATCCGATGGCCTTCAAGGCGGATCGCTTCATGAGTACACATCCGGGCTCGCCGAAGATGTTCGCTCCCGCCGTTACCGTCTTTCGGGCCGCGTCGCGCCCGGTGACCCGTCCCTTCAGCCCTGCAAGTCCGCGCGCGGAGAGGATGGTCTTTCCGTTTGCATCGACCAGTTTGCGTTGCGAGGCCACGAGTACCACCGAGGGGTGCTCGTCGAAAGCCGCGACCTGTTCCGCCAGGCACTCGGGGTAGATGGTGTCGTCACCGCACACCAGTTTCAGGAGCTCTCCGTTCGCGGCTTCGCTGACCCGGTCCCAGTTTCGCTTCGCTCCGCCGCCGGCCTCGGTCGACAGGATCTCGATCCGCGGATCGTCGGCGTATCGCGCCAGGACCTTGACGGTGTCGTCGGTCGACGAATGATCCGAGATGATCAGTTCGAAGTCCTGGTAGGTCTGATTCAGGATCGAGTCGATCGTCTCGGCAATGTAGTCGGCATTGTTGTAAGCCGGGACGACGACGGAAACACGCGGAGTCATGAGTTGCCTGTTCTCTTGTTTCGACTGAACGAGAAATCGCGGTAACCGAAGAAGCTTGCTGTTGCGGTTACCGCAGTGATGACGAGTTGTGACGGGATGGGAGGAAAGTGCAGGACCGAGACCGCGACGGTCATCAGCGCGAGGTTGATCACGAAGGCTCCGAAATTGACGACGACGAATCGCCAGAAGTCACGGAGGAAGTGACCGCGAACTTCGAAGACCAGGTAGCGGTACATCGCAAAAGCGCACAGCAGGTTGCAGACGTACCCGGCAACGATCGCGAAGTGGTAGCCGAATTGATCGCCGAGCGCGATCTGCCAGGCAATGAACCAGGCGGTTCCGAGCGCCGTGTTGACGCCACCGACGAGCAGAAAGGCAAGGGCCTGATTCTTGACGACGCGCATCAACGGACCCGGCCTGCCGGTCATTCCGGCGGGGGGTGTTGCAGTCGAATCCGGTGAAGCCATCAGCCTTCGCCGAACGTGGGCAGCAGCCCTGCCGACACGGCATCTTGAAGCGACGGTGCCGCTGTGTCCTTCGCGGAGAGCGTGATGTTCAGGGGCTCACCGCTGCGACCCACGGTGGGCCAGTCGATCGCTATGTCGGGATCGAGGGGGTGAACTTCGTGCTCACGTTCGGGGGCGTATCCCGTCGAGCACAGGTAAACCACTGTCGAGTTGTCCTCGAGGGACAGGAAGGCGTGCCCGAGCCCTTCGGACAGAAAGATCGCTCTGCGGTCGACGTCGTCGAGAAGGACCGAATCCCACTGGCCGAAGGTCGGCGATCCCACGCGAAGGTCGACGGCGATGTCGAGTATCGCGCCTTTGACACACGTGACGTACTTGGCCTGTCCGGGAGGGACGTCGGCAAAATGGATGCCTCGTAGGACGCCGGCAGCCGAGACCGAGCAATTGGCCTGCTGAAGGTCGAGGGTGCGGCCGGTGATCTCGGAGAATCCGGGTTCACGGAACCACTCGAGGAAGACTCCGCGGTCGTCGCCGAACTGCTTGGGTGTGAATTCCCAGGCCCCTGGCACTTTCAGTTCGCGATACTGGCTCATCACGTGAGTATCTGCCATGTCACCAGTCCTTGCCGCGGTCGAGAAGTTCGAGAAGGTATTTTCCGTATCCGGATTTGAGGAGCTTCTCAGCACGAATGCGTAGCTCGTCGTCGGTGATGAATCCGTGCCGCCACGCAACTTCTTCGGGCGCGCCGATCTTGAGTCCCTGACGCTCCTCGATCGTGCGCACGTAGTTCGATGCGTCGAGAAGCGAATCGAAAGTTCCGGTGTCGAGCCACGCGGTGCCGCGAGGAAGTACTTCGACCTGGAGGCGACCAGCTTCGAGGTACGCACGGTTGACGTCGGTGATCTCGTACTCGCCGCGTGCCGATGGTTCGAGGTCCTTGGCGATGGCGACAACGTCGTTGTCGTAGAAATAAAGGCCAGGCACCGAATAGTTGGAGCGCGGATTCGCCGGCTTCTCCTCGAGCGAGACGGCTTTGCCTTCGCGGTCGAACTCGATGACTCCGTAAGCCGTGGGGTCCGAAACCCAGTACGCGAATACGGCGCCACCGTCGATGTTCTCGAAACGCGTGAGCTTACTGCCCAGACCTGGGCCGTAGAAAATGTTGTCGCCGAGGACCAGGGCCGCGGATTCCGAACCGATGTGGCCGGCTCCGAGTACGAAGGCTTGTGCGAGACCATTCGGCTCGTGCTGGATCTGGTAGGTCAGGTCGACGCCGAACTGCGAGCCGTCGCCGAGCAACCGCTGGAACTGCGGTGCGTCGTCTTCTGTGGTGATGATCATGATGTCGCGAATCCCGGCCAGCATCAGGGTGCTGAGTGGGTAATAGATCATCGGTTTGTCGTAGACGGGGACCAGCTGTTTGCTCACGCCGAGCGTGATGGGGTGCAACCTCGACCCCGTGCCGCCCGCCAGAATGATTCCGCGCATGCCTCGAAGTGTTCCAGTGTTCGCTGGAGAAACAAATCTCGGGCGCACGGTATCGTGCGTGGCCGGTAGATAGATCGGTTCGATTCGGTGATCGTGGAGGCGCAAACGTGAGAGTTCTCGTGACTGGCGGTGCAGGCTTCATCGGCGCCAATTTCGTCCATCAGACGGTGGCAGAGCGCCCCGACGCCGAGGTCACGGTGCTCGATGCGCTGACCTACGCGGGCAACAAGTCTTCGCTCGATTCGATAGCCGACCGCATCACGTTTGTTCACGGCGACATCACCGACGCAGTTCTCGTCGACGAACTGGTGGGCGCTGCCGACGTCGTCGTTCATTTTGCTGCCGAGTCCCACAACGACAATTCGCTCGCTGATCCGTGGCCGTTCGTGCAGACCAACATCGTGGGAACCTTCACGCTCCTGCAGGCTGTGCGCAAGCACGACGTCAGGTATCACCACATTTCCACCGACGAGGTGTACGGAGACCTCGAACTGGGCGATCCGGACCGTTTCACGGAGTCGACCGCGTACAACCCGTCGAGCCCCTACTCGTCGACGAAGGCATCGAGCGACATGTTGGTGCGCGCGTGGACCCGTTCGTTCGGCGTCCGGGCCACCCTGTCGAACTGCTCGAACAATTACGGCCCTTATCAACATGTCGAGAAGTTCATCCCGCGGCAGATCACCAATGTTCTCGCCGGACTGCGTCCCAAGTTGTACGGCGACGGTTTGAACGTCCGTGACTGGATCCATGTCGACGATCACAACAGCGCGGTCTGGGCGATCATCGACGGTGGCCGGATCGGTCAGACCTACTTGATCGGCGCTGACGGTGAGGTGAACAACCGAACTGTCATGGAGTCGATTCTGCAGATATTGGGCCGTGGCGCCGACGAGTTCGATTTTGTCACCGACCGCCCGGGGCACGACGTGAGGTACGCGATCGACTCGAGTCTGCTCCGGAAAGAACTTGGCTGGTCCCCGCGCTACGAGGACTTCCGCAGTGGTCTGGAAGCGACGATCGACTGGTACCGCGACAACGAACAGTGGTGGCGTCCGCAGAAGGACGCGACCGAGCAGGCATACGTGGCAGCCGGCGAGAAGACCACTTCCTAGCGCGCAGCCAGATTGCGGCGGATGGAGTCGAGGGTCGACGCTATCCCGGCAGGCAACGGGCGATGTGTGCGCTGGTCCAGATCAGTCCACACGATCGATCGCAGCCGTAGGTCTCGGGCTTGCGCCGAAGCGAGTGGAGAACTGGCGAGCACAACGTTGGGGCGTTTTCTGAAGACGGTGTGGCACGCGCCGAGGATCGCCCCGATGGTGACGCTGCGTCCGGACGCGTAGATCTTGGTGACCGTCGGTTCCTGCGACGCTTCCGCTCGGGTGAAGCTGTCGACCACCATTTCGGCCGCGTCGGAGACGTAGACGTAGTCCCGAAGCGTGTCCATGGGAACGTAGATCGAAATGGGCATCGACAGCAGATAGCCTCGGCAGAGGTGCGAAATCAGGCCTTGGGGTTTCGCCAGATTCTGACCCGGGCCGTAGAGATTTGCGAATCTTCCTATGACAGTGCGGGTTCCGCTTCTGGAGCCGAATTCGCGAACAATGGATTCGGCATCGAGCTTTGCTCGCCCGTAGTCGGCCAGTGGATTGGTCGCGCTTGTTTCGGTGTGCGGTGCTCCGGGAGCTCCGGCGTAGACGCCGCCGGCAGACGAAGCGTGGAAGACGGTCCCGACGCCTGCGTCCGCCGTCCCCAGCTCGTCGAGAACGTCCTTCATGAGTTGGTTCTCGCGAGCGAATTCGTCACTGCTCGTACCGTTCACACCTGCACCGGCGCACCACGCCATTCGCCACGGGCCGCCGGCGGCGTCAGTAACCAGTTTCCTGGCATCGGCGAACAGGATTTCTCTGGCCAGAGCGGGTTCGCCCCACGGGACGCGGCTGGTGCGGATGTCGGCCCCACGGCGCTCGAGTTCGCGGGCCACGGAGCTGCCGAGGAGGCCGCCGCTGCCGACTACCCACGTGGGGACATTCATTGTTACGCGGGTGGCTCGGTGGCGTTCCGGCGCCCCAACGGGCCTGACGCGGGGTCGCTGACGATGAGGTACGGCGGCTTTCCCATTGCCGTCTTGACTGCGACACCGATGTATTCGGCGATCACACCCAACGAGAAGAGCACTGCCCCGAAACCGAACAGCATCACGATCATCGTCGACGCCCATCCTCGTACCTCGACGCCGGCGTCGAAGAACACGTACGACGCCAACACGTAGAGGACGATGACGAGACCGCCGACAGCGAACAGGAAGCCGATCAAGCTGACCATTCGCAGGCCCTTGGTGCCGCTGGAGAGAACCATTCGCCAGAAATGCGACAGCAAGCTTCTGAGGTGATATCCGGATGCGCGTCCGCGTTCCTCACGCAGTTGAACCGGGCTGGTGGTGACCTCTCCCGCGATCCAGCCCAGAGCCACGTCGAGGTAAGCCTCGGATCCGGCGTATGCGGCGACCGACCGTCCGACCTCTCCGAGGACCAGTCGGAAGCTCTGATACTTCACGGAGTTCTCGGACGAGAGAATTTTGGTGGTCAACCATTTCGACGACTTCGACGCCGCGTTGCGTAGCGCACCGTGGGGTGCCGCGTTCACGGGCTGCGCGTAGACGAGGGTGGCCTGTTGATCCAGTGCAGTGTCGAGGAGTCCACCGATGTCGGCCGGGTCGTGCTGGCCGTCTTCATCCATGGTGACAACCCATTCGCCACCACTCGACGCCATTCCCGCCAGTGTTGCCGGATGTTGGCCGAAGTTGCGCGAGAGCCAGATGGGTCGGATGAAGTCATGTTGTCTCGCGAGTTCACGGATGACCGCAGCTGATCCGTCCGGACCGTGGTCGAAGACGAGAAGGACTTCTTCGACGACCAACAGCCGCCCGCCGGGAGTGGTCTGGGTTTTCGTCAGGGGAAGTATCTCGTCGATGAGTGCATTGAGAGTGTGTTCGCCCTGGTAAACCGGCACGACGACGGAAATTCGGTGCGGTTGCACCGACTCGGGTGTGCCATCGGTCTTCACAGGCGGGGAGTGTATACGTCGCCGAGGGTCGGCTTCTCGGCGTGGGGGCGTACATGTCGGAGAATCGTGAAGTTATGATCCGGATCACTCGACGAAAGTGAGTCTCCAGTGGCCGAGTTCGAAGATCACACCAACGATCGACGCGAGAACAATCGCGAGAACACAGGCCTTCCTGGGAGAGCCGATACGGGTAGCGGTGATACCACCGACACCGAGTACACGGCTCGGTTGCGTGAGCTTCAAGGCGCCAAATGGAAGCGCGTTCTGAACGTGCAAGCGCCGTATCAGTGGAATATCCGACGTTTCCTCGGCGGCCGGAAGGTGCTCGACGTCGGCTGCGGGATCGGCCGAAATCTGCGAAATCTTCCCCCTGGCAGTGTCGGGGTGGACCACAACGAACATTCGGTGGAGTTCTGTCGATCGCTCGGGTTCGAGGCGTACTCTTCTGCGGAATTTCACTCCGAAAGCGATCAGCGAACCTTCGACGGAATGCTGATGGCGCATCTCCTCGAGCACCTGCCGGCGGGAGAAGCTTCCGGCATCGTCGCCGAGTACCTTCCATTCCTGGAACCGGGTGCGACCGTCATGCTGATCTGCCCTCAGGAACGTGGCTTCGCCAGCGATCCCACGCATACCGTCTTCCTCGACGGCGTCGACCTCGAAAAGATCTGTGCGGACAACGGTCTTGTAGTCAGGCGCTCGCTGTCGTTCCCGTTTCCGCGGTGGATGGGAAAGCCGTTCATCTACAACGAGTCTGTGGTGATCGCGGAGGTCCCGTCCCGGCTCTGACGCCTGTCGCGGTAGTAGATCACGGAGAGGCCGGCAAGGATAACGAGCCCGAAGCCCATACCGACATAGCCGATCCTCTGTCCTGGGGAACGGAAGTTGATCACCAGTTCCGCGTTGTCGGTGCCAGGCGGCAGATCGACGTAGAGGTACGTTCCGCCAAGGCCCTTGGTCGGGATGGGTTCGCCGTCGAGGGTCGCGGTGTAGCCCGGCCATGCCAACCGTGCGAATACCACGCTGCCACCGCCCGGTGAGCTGACTCGCACACGCTCGTTCTTGACGCTCATGTACTCGGACTGTGCGTCGGCATTGACAGTTGCCGACACACGGCCCGGTTGACCGGAGATCGGGCCGGCGTCGCGTTCGAGGACGTAGATCTGGTCCTGGGCGACCTCGGGCACTTCTGCCCAGTGCCACCCGGGTGGGGCGGGTTCGTTGTCAGCGCCCGGGTACTGCTTCCGTTGAAGGACGACGCGGTCGAGCAGCATCAGGTCTGCGCTGGTTCGACCGGTGTATTCATCCGGCCTGAACACGTTTCGGTAGGCGTCGTCGCACGTCGACCCGTCGAATCCCATACACAGAAGCGAAGCGAAGTCCGCGTGGCCGACCGGGGTGTACGCGTTGACGTAGTCGAGATCGAGCACCTTGGCGTAGTTTCCGTACACCTGCGAAGTCCACGGGAGTTCTGTTGTTTCGGCGTCGATTCGGATCAGCGCGCGATTGCCGAACTGAAGGGTCGTGCCCGGGAAATCCGGAAAGTTCGCCTTGGCTTCGGATTGGCTGGTCGGCAGGTACCACTTGTTCAGCGCCTGGGGATACGCGATCACTTGATACAGAGTCACCGGAGCGATGGTGAGAATCAGTAGACCTGCGATCGCCGGGGCGCCGTATCTACGACCGAGGTAGATGGCGAGTGCTCCGACGGCGATGATCACGACAGCCCAGGTGAGATGTCGGATGAAGTACTGCGGACCCGAAGAACTGGCACGAATCATCAAGACGAACACGATCAACGATGCAGCGATGACGCGTGATCGCAGTTTGTCCAAAGTCCCGAATCGGCTCAGCAGCACACCGAGTAGTACCAGGGAGAACACCGCGACGAAGGGAAGTAGTCGTGCCGGCCACCGAATCTGGCCGATGTCGCTGGGGCCCGCGGTGAACAGCAGAATGAAGGCCAACAGCAGCAGCGGGGTCACCAACTCTCGCAGCGAACCCTGTGCTTTCCGCCAGCCGATGAATGCCAGTGCCGGTATCGCGAACCAGGCGATGTAGGTGATCGGTGCGTAGGTGGTTTCGCCCGTCCAGGACTCGATGCTCGAGACGGACGACGGAATACTCGCCGTCAGTGTTTCCGACCACGGTGCCGTCAGGAAATTGTCGTTGAACGTACCTTCTTCGCCGGTGCGCCATGTGACGGCCGAGGAGAGCAGACCGGGAAGAAAGGTGATCGCGCCGCAGGCTGCGGCCGAGACGCCGACCAGTCCGAGCTTCACTGTTGTCCGCCACTGCGGACTGCGGACGTATTCGCCCACCATCAGTGCCCCGACGGTCACTCCGGCCATCAATGCCGCATGGACGTATCCGACGCTGATCGCGAGATAGAGGAAGACGAAGACGGGTATCGGCCCCGACCGGCCGCGGGCATAGCGAATTCCGCTGGCCCACGCCTGCACCACCCAGGCCATTCCGATCACCGACGTAACCCACGACGGGTACTCGAAGTACAGGGTGAACCCGGCAAAGGGCACTGCGCTTCCGGCGACGGCCGCCCAGTAGGGGCGCGCGCCGTATTCGAGGCAGACTCGATAGACGCCCCATCCGAGGATGATCGCGAATGCCAACTTCACCAGCGTGGCCAGCAAAGCGAGATTGTCGACGGACGGTGCGATGTAGTTGATGAAGATCTGGACCGGGTTCCACAGCCCACCCTGACCCTCGACCGGATAGTTTCCAGCCATCCACTGATCCAGAACCAGCGAGGGGAATTGTCCCTCTCGCATCAGATGGCCCAGCTGAACCCAGTTGCCGACCGCACCGGATTCGGTGTCGTCGACATAGAAGTAGCGAGGGTCCACCGTGACGATCGCGAAGAATGCGAGGCACACGACTGCTGGGATCACAGCGCCCCAGCTCCAGCGTTCCCGACGGGTGGGAGCGGGTAGTTCGAGTGTCAAGGGATCTCCAGGTCGCACGGGTGGATGCACCAGAGACAGTAGCCGAGGCTGTGTTTTCGAGTTTCGGGGGTAATTCCACCTCGGATACCCTGCGAGTGACAGGTACAGCTTTTTCAAGATTCACGTAGGAGTCATATGCCCGAGCAGGTAAAGGTGGGGGTGCCGGAGAACGGGCAGGTCATGGCTCGCCGTTTGGTGGTCCAGCGCGGCGTGTTCGTCGGAATGTCGCCGATAGTCAACGACGACCTGTACGTCGAGTTCCGGAAGGGCTCCGGTGAGCGGACCCGGCACCGAGTCGCTCTGGACAAGGGCGCACGTATCAGCACCAACACCTATTTCGGGCGTTTCGCTGCCAGCTACTGGCAGCGGTGGACGACTGTCACTGAGGTCGAGGCTTCGCTGCGGATCGAGAGCGAGGGTCGGTTCCGCGTCCGGATGGTTGCTTCGGATATCGCCGGGCATCGCCGTATTCTCGAGACCCGCGACGGATCGGGGTCCTCGGAGGTCACGTTGACCACATCGTTGGACAAGTTCGTCGACGGCGGCGCCCTCTGGCTCGAGGTGGATTCTGTCGACGCTCCGATGACGATCGACCACTTGGAATGGACCGTGGCCGCTCCGGAGACGGTTCGCCCGGTCTCGGTGGCGATCTGCACCTTCAATCGGGCCGACGATTGTGCCGAGACTGTTGCTGCACTGGCTTCCGATGCCACTGTGCGTGACCTCGTCAGCTCCGTGTACGTCGTCGATCAGGGTAACGACCTGGTGAAAGATCGGGCGCGCTTCGTCGAGGCGGCAGACAAGCTCGGTGAGAAGCTGAAATATCTGCAGCAGCCGAATCTCGGCGGAGCGGGCGGTTTTTCACGTGGGCTTTTCGAGGCTACATCCGAGGGGGCAGATCTCGCCGACGTCATCCTGATGGACGACGATATTCTCTGTGAACCAGAAACAGTGTTGCGCCTCAACGCTTTTGCGAATATGACGGTGGAACCGACATTGGTGGGTGCGCAGATGATGTATCTGCTCAATCCCGATTTCCTCAATGTCGGTGCCGAAGACGTAGATCTGAAGACTCTCCATCACGGGCAACGAGTGCCCAAGGCTCTCATCAACACGAGCATGCTCAAGAAGCGTCAAGAGCGTCGAGTCGATGCGGGATACAACGCCTGGTGGACGTGCCTGATCCCCGCCGAAGTTGTCGAAGCCATCGGGTTACCCGTTCCGATCTTCTTTCAGTGGGATGACGTCGAGTACGGAATCAGGGCCCGGAAAGCAGGGTTTGTCACCGTCACGTTGCCCAACGCCGCTGTGTGGCATGCCGATTTCTATTGGAAGGACTTCGACGACTGGGCCCGCTACTTCAGTACGCGTAACTCCCTCGTCGTCGGGTCTTTGCACAGCGATCTCGACACCAAGGGACTTTCACGTCAGTTCTTCCGCCAGATTTCCGAATTCCTCGTCGGAATGCAATACGGCCTTGCCTTCACGACGTTGAAGGGCATCGAGGATTATCTCGACGGTCCGGAAGCGTTGCGGGACGGCGGCATCGAGGCCATGGCAAGCATCCGTGCCGGCCGAGCGCAGTATGCCGAGACGATCAAACACGATGCGGCTACCGCCCCGATCGCCTCGAACGAACTCCACACCGAGCGTGCCGGTGGTGAACCGAGCCTGATGCGAGTGATTCTGGCCAAACGTGGGTTGAATCAGTGGCTGGGGCGCACCCGTGGCG
Source organism: Rhodococcus sp. 5A-K4 (assembly GCF_046097995.1). NCBI lineage: Bacteria > Bacillati > Actinomycetota > Actinomycetes > Mycobacteriales > Nocardiaceae > Rhodococcus > Rhodococcus sp. 5A-K4. The sequence goes on along the minus strand of NZ_JBJURM010000004.1, from coordinate 41,981 downwards.
GTTTGGTCAATATTCCGCGCGAGGATGCGCACTGGTGGCACATCTCGCAGTTCGACCATGTAGTCGTCACCGATGCTTCGCAGTCGGGGGTACGTATCCGGCAGCGAGACAAGGCTACGGCGCGTGCTCTCTTGATCCGAACGGTGAAGCTACTGCGTCGATTCCAGAAGGAAGCACCTGCCGTGTCGGCGAAGTACCGTGCTGCGATGCCGGAACTCACGAGTCGAGAGAACTGGGCACGTCTGTACGAGAAGTGATTCTCAGCTGGTGATCTCGACGATGACCTGCTCGTTGTCGACGGTGTACCCGAGGTATTCGAACGAGATGCCGGTGCGTGTGACGAACTCCGTCCACGCCCGGTATTCGTGCTGCTGCCATCCGGGATAGTTGAAGAACTCGTCGAAGACGACGATCGACCCGGGGACCAGTCGGTCGCCGAGGAGATCGAGCACGGTCTTGGTGGACGAGTAAAGGTCGGCGTCGAGGTGCAGGAACGCAACGGGGCCGGATTCGTCGTTCAGGAACGAGGGCAAGGTGTTCTCGAAGAGGCCCGGAACAAGTTGCGCTCCAGGCACTTCGGGGATGGATTCCTGTGCGAACTCGCCGACCGGGAACCCGGTGCGCCAGGTCTCCGGAAGGCCGGAGAACACGTCGAAACCTGCGACGGTCCCCTCGCGTTCGGTGAAAGCCTCCGCGACGATCCTGAGTGTGGTTCCGCTGGCGACGCCGAATTCGAGTGCCATGCCGGGTATTTCGATCAAGCCCAATGCGTGGCGCAGCGTGTCGTGCGGGTGGCCGAATGTCTCCGCGACTCGAAGGTGTTCGAGGATGAACTCGGCAGTCGACGCTGTCGCTTCCAGATCCACGGCGTAGGCCAGATCCCGACGCTGGCGAAATTCCAGCTCGTCGATCCTGGACCGGAGGCCCGCGATGTCAACGCGGGCCTCGGCCAGTTCGTCACGTGAGAGTGCCAGCGCGTCGAGGATCTGCTGCGTGCGATCGGCGTTGCGACGGTCGGCGGTCTCGACCACCTCGGATACCGCACGCTGAAGCTTGGTCCTGGCGCTGGAACGGAACCGCTCGAACATGACAACCTCTCGTCGGGATCACCCCCCATGCTGCCAGGCTTTGTTCGCTACCGGTTCCGACCACGGTAGTGACTCTTGAGATTGCGGGAGATCACCTTGATCTCCCGCGTCCTCTCTGCCTGCAGCCGAGCATTGCTTCGGGCGGCGTTCCACGCGTTCTCTCGCTGTAGTTTCCGGTAGCTCGCAAGTCTCCGCTCGTCCAGATCGCCGCGCCCGAGTGCGGTCAGGACTGCGCATCCCGGCTCGGAGTTGTGTGCGCAATCCGAGAACCGGCACTCTGCAATCAGTTCCTCGATCTCGGGGAACGTCTTGTCGATTCCCTCCGCCGCATTCCACATGCCAACCCCTCGCAGGCCGGGTGTGTCGATCAACGTCCGGGCGCCGGAGAAGGGGATCAGTTCTCTCGTGACTGTGGTGTGGCGTCCCTTTCCGTCGCCGGTTCGAACGCGGCCGGTCTCGAGTCGATCGGCGCCTGTGGTGTCCGCGAGGAGTGCGTTCGCGAGCGTCGACTTACCGGCGCCGGATGGACCGAATATCGCCACGGTGCCGTCCAGAACTGCATCGAGTACATCCATTCCTTCGTTGGTCTCGGCACTGACGGCCAGCACTGTTGCGCCGGGCGCAATGGCAGAGACCTCAGCTAGAGTGTCGGAGATATATTGAGCTGCATCCGATTTGGTGAGTGCGACGACAGGTGTTGCGCCACTTTCCCAGGCGAGTGCGAGTAGTCGCTCGATGCGCCCGAGATCGACGTCGCCGTCCGAAGCCGTGGCGATGACGACGGTGTCGACGTTCGCAGCCAGAATCTGGCCTTCCGATTTTCCGGACGCCGAGGATCGAACGATGCTGCTCGATCGGGGGAGTATTGAAGTGACCGTGTGCATCTCGGGTTCGCGTGAGTTCAGTACCTCGGCGACGGCCACCCAGTCACCCGTGCACAGTTGGCTGGTAGCGAGCGGATCACTGCCGGTGAGTGCGCGAACTGTGCCTTCGGCGACGGCCACGTCGCACCGGCCGCGGTCGACGCGAAGAACGCGCCCGGGTGCGGAGTCCGGTGGGGCCAGGGTAGTGAATGTGTTCGAGAGTGTTGCGTTCCAACCGTATTCGGTCAGGAGCGTGTTGTTTTCCGGCATGGTGATTGTGTCCTCGAGTACGAAGAAGTGTGAACGTTGACGGCGCTGAAACTGCGGAACACGACAGTCATCAATACTCACTCCTCGTAATTCTCAGGACGCACCATGCGTCGGATCAGAATCGTCTCAGCCGCAGACGCGACTGTGCAACTGATTTAAAAGATGTTTGGGCAACTGCTTCAACTCAGGGCAACTGCTTCAACTCAGGACGACTGACTTAACTCGGGCGTTCGAACTTCTCTTCCCGGCCGAGCTTGCGCAGTCGCATCCACTCGCGCAGTCCGGCCGGATCGCGGCGGGTGATCAGGAAGTACCAGCCGAACCGAACCCATTCCTGCGGAAGCAGTTTCCGCATTCCCGGTTGGGCGAGGATGTATCCACGGTTGCGGTACGTGAAGTAGCGCTTCGTGTCGTTGTCGGGGTACTGCGTGTGCATACGTCCGCCGAGAATCGGCTTGAACTCGTCCGCGCCGTTGGGGTGGACGTAAGCAGTTTGCAGGCAGGTACCGAACTTCAGGCCGGAGCGCACGAGGCGACGATGTACCTCGACCTCGTCGCCGCGGACGAACAGGCGTAGATCCGGAACTCCGACAGCATCGATCGCATCGGCGGTGAACAGTGCACCGTTGAAGAGGGACGCGATGCCTGGCAGGAGATCCTCGTCGCCGAGTTCGGAACGCAACCGGCGCCACGACGTGCCGCGGCGCAAGGGGAACGCGAGGCGGTCTGGGTTGTCGATGTCGCAGACGACGGGGGAGACCTCGGCCAGGTCGTTCCGAATTGCACAGTCGAGCAGGGTTTCCAGGACCTCGGGGCCCTCCGGACGCCCGTCGTCGTCGGCGAGCCAGACGCGGTCGGCGCCGAGCGAAAGTGCGTAGAGAATGCCCAGAGCAAATCCTCCGGCACCGCCGAGGTTGTGCTGAGAACCGATGTAACTCGTCGGCAGTGGAGCGTTGTCGACGAGCTCTTTCACATCGGCTTCGTCGGCGTTGTCGACGACAACCAGGTGATCGAGCGGCCGCGACTGGGTGCTGAGGACCTTCAAGGATTCGGCCAGCAGTTCACGACGCTTGTGCGTGACGACAACCCCGATGATTTTCTCGGGTGCGCTCACAGGGTGTTCTCCCGTTCCATCTCCTTGATGACGTGGCGCACGTGTTCGGCGGCGTCGTCGCCTTCGTAGGCGCGCACGACATCCTCGATGTCACCCTGCATGCGGATCTGGCCGTGGTCGATCCACATCGCGCTGTTGCACAGCTGAGCGAGGAATTCGTTGGAGTGGCTGGCGAATACCAGGATGCCGGAGCGTTCCACCAGCTTTTGCAGCCGAACTCTGGCCTTCTTCATGAATTCGGCGTCGACGGCACCGATGCCTTCGTCGAGTAGCAGGATCTCGGGATCGATACTGGTGACCACGCCCATAGCGATGCGCACGCGCATGCCGGTGGAGTACGTGCGCAATGGCATGTCGAGATAGTCGCCGAGTTCGGTGAAGTCGGCGATTTCATCCATCTTCGCGAGCATCTGCTTGCGGGTCTGACCGAGGAACAGGCCGCGGATGATGATGTTCTCGTAGCCGGAGATCTCGGGATCCATGCCGACTCCGAGGTCGAAAACAGGTGCGACGCGTCCGCGAATGGTGGCGGATCCCCGGGTGGGTTCGTAGATCCCGGAGAGCAAGCGCAGCAGGGTGGACTTTCCGGCGCCGTTGTGGCCGACCAGCCCTACACGGTCGCCCTCTTTGAGCGTCATCGTGATGTCTTTCAGGGCTTCCACGACCACAACGTCGGAACTGTTGCGGCCGATGGCGCCACCCGCTTTACCGAGGAATGCCTTCTTCATCGACCGGGACTTCGCGTCGAAGATCGGGAAGTCGACGCAGGCGTTGTGCGTTGAGATGTTCACATGTTCGGTCATTGCGATGTCCCTAAACCCAGTAGGGCACGCGGGCCCGGTATTTGCGAAGCGCCAGCAATGCGACGGCCCAGCCGACCACCGTGATCGTGATGACGATGTACCAGTGGTAAAGCTCTTGCGGCTGCCCGATCATCGGCGCGCGGACGATGTCCAGGTAGTGGAACAGCGGATTGAGTTCGGCGATCTTTGCACGATCTCGGACCGCGCCGCCCTGAGCCTCGAGGCTTTGTGTTGTCCACATGATCGGTGTCAGCACGAAAAGCAGCAGCGTCAGCGAAGACAGAATCGGTGCGATGTCACGGTATCGAGTGGCGAAGATTCCGAACACGATCGAGACCCACAGTGCGTTGAGCACGATCAGTCCCAACGCCGGGATCGCAGCCAACGACGCCCAACTCAGGTTCCGCCAGACCCCGAACGCGATCACCATGATCACGTAGATCAGCAGGTTGTGTGCGAAGAACAACATCTGCCGCCACACCAGTCGATAGATGTGCACGCTCAAGGCTGATGGCAGCTGTTTGATCAGGCCTTCGTTGGCGACAAAGACTTCGGAGCCTTCGATGATCGAGGCATTGATGAGGTTCCACACGATCAGGCCCACCGTCACATACGGCAGGAACTCCTGGAGTGGCATGTCCAACAGGGCCGCGTACAGAATGCCGATGGCGGTGGCCTGGACGCCGGTGGCGATCGTGATCCAGAACGGACCGATCACCGACCGGCGGTAGCGCTGTTTGATGTCCTGCCAGCCGAGGCTGAGCCACAACTCACGCTGATTCAGACCGTCGCGAAGGTCTTTGAACGCACGACGGAACGTCTGGGAGTCGGACACGGGCGCAGGTGCGTCCGGCGTCTCGGATTCGATTGCGGATGCTGACACGGAGGTCGAGCCTACCGGCCTGGCGTCGGCGCCGGATTTCCCTCGGACCTAGTGGTGGTCCGGGTTACAGATACTGGCCGGTTCCTGGGCTCTGTTGGTCCGGATGTGCAGGCGAATGCGGAGCCCCGATGCTCATGCCGGGAGGCAGTGCGCCCTGACGCATTTGTTCGAGCTGAGCGCGCGCTGCCATCTGCTGGGCGAACAGTGCGGTCTGAATTCCGTGGAACAGTCCTTCGAGCCAGCCGACGAGTTGGGCCTGCGCGATTCGCAGTTCGGCGTCGGAGGGAATGGAGTCGTCGGTGAACGGGAGGCTCAGTCGCTCGAGTTCTTCACGGAGTTCGGGTGCCAGGCCCTGTTCGAGTTCTCGGATGGACGACGTGTGGATGTCCTTGAGGCGCTTGCGGCTGGCGTCGTCGAGCGGCGCGGCGCGCACTTCTTCCAAGAGTTGTTTGATCATCGTGCCGATTCGCATGACCTTGGCCGGCTGCTCGACCATCTCGGCGACGGACTCGGCTTCTGTTTCCGCGCCTTCGGTGGTGCCGGAGGTGGCGGCTTCTGCCTCGGCAGTCGGCATCGCGACGGGTCGACCGTCGGGTCCGATAACGAGTACCTGCTCTTTGTCGGGGTTCGTCATGCTTCCATCTTGTCGTGTGTGGGCGACAAACGCCGCTTAACCCCCGAAAAGTTAGCTATCGAATAACTGTACTGGCGGGTAATTGGGTGACTGCCTTCGACTAAGCGGGCGTCTGCACCTAGAGTGTCGAGCATGGCTTACGACGTTGCCCGCGTACGGGGGTTGATTCCCTCATTCGGTGACGGCTGGATCCACCTCGATCCGCAGGCCGGAATGCAGATCCCGGACGCCGTCTCGCGGACGGTCTCCACCGCGTTCCGTGCCTCTGCATCTTCTTCTTCCGGTCGCCACGTCTCGAACCGTCGTAGTGCTGCCATTCTCGAGAGTGCGCGCACCGCTGTCGCCGATCTGGTCGGCGGAGATCCTGCGGGAGTCGTTCTCGGATCAGACCGAGCGGTGTTGTTGGCTTGGCTCGCCGAGTCGCTGAGTTCGCGGTTGGGCCTCGGAACCGGTCTGGTGCTCTCGCGCCTCGACGAAGAGGCGAACGTCGCGCCCTGGCTCCGTGTGGCCAGTCGTTACGGCGCTCAGGTGCGATGGGCCGAAGTCGAAATCGAAACGTGCGAGCTCCCGAGTTGGCAGTTCAATGAACTCATCACCTCGACTACTCGCTTGGTGGCCCTGACGGCCGCGTCGCCGATCGTCGGTTCGGCTCCGAACGTCCGTGCCGCAGCTGATCGTCTGCACGAATTCGGTGGGCTGATGGTGGTCGACGCCGTCGGAGCGGCGCCATATGCGCATGTGGACATGGCTGACCTCGGGGCGGACATCGTTGCCGTCAGTGCGCCGTCGTGGGGCGGTCCACAGGTGGGCGCACTCGTCTTCCGCGATCCCGGACTGCTCGACCGAATTCCGGCCGTGTCGCTCAACCCGTACGCGCGTGGCGCCGAGCGACTCGAGGTGGGCGGTCATCAGTTCGCGCTGCTGTCCGGTCTCACGTCGTCGATCGATTTCCTGGCGGGCTTGGACGAATCGGCAACGGGAACCAGGCGTGAGCGCCTCGAAACCTCGATCAGCTCGCTGCAGGACTATCAGGACGGTCTGTTCGATCACCTCATGCGTTCTCTCGCAGCCCTGCCCAACGTGATGGTGATCGGCGGCGCACCCACGCGGGTGCCGACGCTCAGCTTCACGCTCGAGGGGATGGCGGCAGACAAGGTCGCCGCGCACCTGGCCGACAAGCGCATCGCAACGGTCAGCGGTACGCATGGTGGTTCCAGGCTGCTCGACGCCCTCGGTGTCAACGACGAAGGCGGCGCGGTCACCGTCGGCCTTGCGCCGTACACGACTCGGTACGAGATCAATCAGCTGGTCGCCGAACTCGGCGCCCTGGGCTGATCGATCCCGCTCGGCTCACTTCACGGTGAGGATGACCTTGCCTACGGTTTCCGGCGAATCCAGCAACTGATGGGCTAATGGCGCCTCGGTGATCGAAAGTTCGGTCGACACGATCGGTTGAACCGATCCGTCGGCGATCAACGGCCACAACTTCGCACGGACGTCGGCGACGATGTCCGCTTTACCGCCGGGGCCGGTGAGCGGACGCCCGCGCAGGCCCGTCGACGTGATGTTTCCGCGCTTTCCCATCAGCTTGGCGATGTCGACTTCGCCCTTGCGGCCACCCTGCATTCCGATGATCACGACGTGGCCGTCCATGGCGAGTGCGTCGACGTTGCGCCCGAGGTACGACGCTCCCATGTTGTCCAGAACCACGTCGGCGCCGTGGTTGTCGGTGGCTTCGGCGAGTGATGCTACGAAGTCGCTGTCGCGATAGTTGATGAGAATATCCGCGCCCAATTCGCGGCAGCGGTTCAATTTGTCCTCCGAACCCGCGGTAACTGCGACGCGGGCGCCGAGGGCTTTGCCGACCTGGATGGCGTGGGTGCCGATTCCGCCGCCACCGCCATGGACGAGGAGGACCTGTCCGCGTCGTAGACCTCCGCGCATCACGACGTTGGACCACACCGTGCACGCAACTTCCGGCAGGGACGCTGCGACCCGGAGATCGACGCCCGCGGGAACCGGGAGAAGTTGTGTTGCCGGGACCGCAACCTTCTCGGCGTAGCCGCCGCCGGCCAGCAATGCGCAGACTTCGTCGCCGACGGACCAACCGGTGACGTCTTCGCCGAGTTCGACGATCACGCCCGAGCATTCGAGGCCGAGGATGTCACTCGCGCCGGGCGGCGGCGGGTAGAAGCCTTGACGTTGGAGCAGGTCGGCGCGGTTGACCGCGGTTGCGGCGACCTCGACGAGTACGTGCCCGCGAGGTAGTTCAGGATCGGGCTGCTGCGCCCATTTCATGACCTCGGGACCGCCGGGCTGATCGATCGTTATGGCGTACATGGATACGACGCTAGCGAATCTCCCCGCTGACGGGTGTTTTGCCGCTACCGTCGCGGACGTGACTTACTTCGGGAACATGCAGAACGAGATCTATCTGACGGGACTGAGCGGCGCGAAGCCGGCTTTGCCGATGACTGCGGCAGGCTTGGAAGATGCCGCGCGCGAGCAACTCTCACCGGAGGCCTTCGGGTACATCGCTGGTAGCGCGTCGACCGAACGAACCGCGGAGTCGAATCTGCGTGCGTTCGACAAGCATGCGATCGTGCCGCGGATGTTGCGGGGGACTGCGGCGCCGGACGCACGCGATCTGAGCGTCGAGGTGTTGGGGACGCGGTTGGCTGCACCGATCCTGACGGCTCCGGTGGGCGTGCTCGGCTTGGTCCACGACGACGCCGAGGTTGCGGTCGGTTCGGTCACTGCCGAGTTGGGGATCGGATCGATTCTCTCGACGGCGGCATCCTCGACCATCGAAGACGTAGCGGCGGCCTCCGGCGAGAACTGGTGGTACCAGCTGTACTGGCCGGCCGACGACGAACTTGCGGAGTCGTTTGTCCGCCGAGCGGAGACGGCGGGCGCGAAGGCTATCGTCCTGACTGCCGACACTCCCGGTATGGGTTGGCGTCCAAGGGATCTCGAACTCGGTCACCTTCCGTTCCTGCAGGCGAAGGGTATTGCCAACTACCTGTCGGATCCGGTGTTCCGCGCCAAACTGGCGACGCCGCCCGAGGAGAGCGCAGAAGCGCTGCAGATCGCGGTTCTCACGTGGGTGTCGTTGTTCGGCAATCATGCGGTGCGGATTGCCGATATCGCGAAGCTTCGCCAGTGGACGACACTTCCGATCGCAGTGAAGGGAATTGTCCATCCCGACGACGCACGTGAGGCCGTCGCGGCCGGCGCCAACGGCATCGTCGTGAGCAACCATGGTGGGCGTCAGGTTGACGGGTCGATTTCGGCACTCGATGCTCTCGGTCCCGTCGCTGATGCGGTGGGGCATGAGGTGGACATCCTGATGGACTCCGGAATTCGTTGTGGCGCAGACGTAATCAAGGCGTTGGCCTTGGGTGCCGACGCAGTGCTGTACGGGCGGCCGTGGGTGTACGGGTTGGGATTGGCCGGAGCGGACGGAGTGCGTCATGCGCTCCGGAGTCTCCTTGCCGACCTGGATCTCACTATGGGACTGGCGGGGCTGGCATCGGTCGCCGAAATCGACCGTTCGATCCTGATGTCCAATTCGTGACTTTAGGGTGAGTCTTACTGTGACGGGCGGACACAGGTCTAAACTTGGAACCTGTGACAGCTGAAGCGACAACCGAGGAGACATCGCAGGCGGCGCACGGTGAGACACCGTGGCTGACGCCATGCGAGATGCGTGCATGGCGCGGCTACATGGACGGTAATCAGCGCCTCATGGAGGTTCTCAACCGCGAACTACAGGATTCGCACGACCTGTCGTTGGCCGATTACCGCATTTTGGTCATGCTCTCGGAGTCAGCTGACGGGTCGTTGCGGATGAGTGACCTGGCAGACGGCGTGCTGTCTTCGCGGAGCCGCCTGACGCACCAGATCAGGCGGATGGAATCTCAGGGCATCGTCGTGCGAGACACTTGCGTCGAAGATGGTCGCGGCGTGCTCGCTCGGATCACGGAAGAGGGTAGGCGTCGCCTCGCCGAGGCAGCGCCTACTCACGTGGCCGGAGTGCGGAACAATCTGGTCGATCTGCTGACTCCCCAGGAACTGGACGTGCTGGCAGACGTCTTCGAGAAGGTCGACAAAGCCATCGGCGAGCGCTGACTTCTGGAGCCGTTTTCGCGGTCCGTGGGAACACCCGATAGGATCGCCCACGGAAGCGTGGCAGAGCGGCCGAATGCACTCGCCTTGAAAGCGAGCGTGGCGTTAAACCCACCGGGGGTTCAAATCCCTCCGCTTCCGCCAAATGTTCGTTGTTCAAACCCAGCCCGCGCGAAAGCGTGGGCTGGGTTTTTTCGTGCCCTACGAAGCGCAGGAGCGTCGAGGAGTCGGATGTGTAGCAATCTTTGCCGCCCTGGGGTCGCCGGGTGAAGCAATGGCTTCGCCACTTCGGTGCTACGTCCGATGTTGCGGCAATCTGCCGGTTCTCGTTGTGCTGTGGTGAACGATCAGCCATTGCGGCGCTCGGCGACGAGAGTTCCAGGTGATCGCATCGTGCGGCTGGTGGTCAATTCGATTCCCTCCTTGGCTAGATGGGCTCGTGGTTTACGCGGCCTCCTTGCGCTTGGTGTCCGAATGAGCTGCGCGCCACCAATTAACTGTTGGTCGTTCAATAAGTTTGCGTGGCCATATCGCCAGAGACCGCGTTGCATGCAATCTGCTGAAATGCTCCGGATCGTGCCTTGTTTGCACGTTTGCTCGACTGTCACCACTGGGCGGATGGTCCAAGTTTGGTGTCGTTCGCCACATTGGGACCTAAGTCCCATTCCCTGCTCTGAGCCCTGTCGATATGTATCTGTTACCGGAAGTTCACCGCAAGTCTCCGATAGTTGGTCGCGGGAGCCTGTTGATAAAACGGAACGCTTGGTACTGTCCGGTAACTTGCATTTAGTTAGTGTTCAGCTACCGAATTGGTTGCTGGTCCGCGACGTAGGAGTTACTCATGGCAACCGAATTGAAAGCACGAACATCTCGCCGTCGATCGAGGGCCGCGGTAGGGCTCGCGGCGTGTGCGGTTGCCGCGCTGTCGTCTGGTGTGGTCTTCGCAGGGAGCGCATCGGCAACGCCGACGGCGTTGTCGGACAAATTCGCGAGCACGGTCACCGATGACGGCTGGTCGTTGGATCTTGCCGCCACGAAACTGTCGGCGAACCCGGTGCCGAATCTGGCGACGACGGCGTTCACCCGTGAGGGGTTCGTGTCGGCGAAGGTGACCGGCACGATCGGTGGTGCGGGCGATTCGGCGGTGAAGACCGGTTATGTCGAGCAGGGATTGCAGATCGGCTGCCAGATCGATGTTTCCTCCGGACTTGGCTTGGGGCTTGGTTTTTCGCTCGGCCCTTCTGTCGGTGTGAGTATTTCGGGTGTCCCGTCGGCGAACGTGGGTGTGAATGCGTCGGTGAATCCGAGTATTCAGTCGACGATTGCGCCGGGCACGATCACGACGATTCCGTTGGGGAAGAAGGATCTCGAGTCGTCGAAGGCGTCGATCACGGCAGAGAACGTGCACGTGAAGGTTGATGCGTGCATGGGGCCGGTGACGATCCGCTCGTATGCACAACTCTCGGTGTCGACGGCGACGTCGGATAACACGTTGTTCGTGTACTCCGATCCGACCTGGCTCTAGACGCCTGACGGGGCACCGTCAGGGCTGCCGTCGAAATCCGATCCGTGCAAGTCGCCGTGTCCGCGCGCACTCATCAGGCGAGGCCCTAGGCATGGGTCTGCCCATCAATCACCATCACAGGAGAAGTTCATGAAGATTCGTACCTTGGCCACAGCCGGAGTGCTCACCGCAGGCATCGCCGTAATCGGTGTTCTCGGCGGGGGCGTGGCATCGGCTGCCACCCCGATCGTGCAGCCGGATCATGGTCGGATTGGGCTTTCGCTCTCGAATGCGGAAACCGCAGCACTGGCGGCGGGCCCGATCCCCGATGCAATCGCGAACATTGTTCTCGGCTCGCAGCGGTGGGTTGGTCGGGCACCGGGTTCGGTCATCACGAACGTCGACGGCAGGGCCAGCGCCCCCGATCGGGTCGTGATCGCCGAAGCTGCTGCGCATCCGGGTGGCTACGTCAACATCTACGTGTCCGACCCGAACAATCCCGTCACCGGGGGCTACATCGTGCAGACCTACCAGCACTGGAACTGAACTAGGGCCGGTAAACCAAGACCCTGACTGCTGCCGCCGAACTCGTTGTTTCACTTCACCTATCCGCCGTTTGGAGTTTCTGTCATGACCATCCGCAACGCTGAACACGCTCGGTCCCGCCCGATGACTGAGCCGCCGGCCACTGCTCGCGGCGCCCGCAGTGCGGATACCGACGACTGGGACCCCGACAGCGAGCTGAGCGAAACCTCGAAGGCCGTGATCGCCACCGTCTTCGGTCTCGCATTGTTGATTGCGGCGTTCGCGGCGATCGGACGGCTCGGGGGCTGGGCGGCTGACTACGGGACGATTCTCGTATATCTGGCGTTCTTTCTGTGGATGTCGATCGCGGGCCGGGTGTTCTGGTGGGGCGCAGACAAGCTCATCGCCGAGGCGCGGAAGAAGTCGAACACGGGCGATCGCCGGTGAAGTCCGTGCTGAAGCTGCGCAGGTCCATCGCGGGAGCACTCGCCGCCGGAGCACTGTTGACCGGGGTGGCGGGGGTGATCGGTGCGGGAATCGCGCTGACCGCTGGACCTGCGACTGCGGGACCGGCGGAGGATTGCGCGGCGGTGCGGGCACGTGATCATCAGATCTACCTGAACCTGATCGCGTCACTGCCACCCGGTGCCCCCGTCCCGCCCGAGTACATCAACCCGTGCCTGAGCGCACCCACCACGACTCCGACGGCGGCCCCGACAACCACCGTCGGACTACCGGGTGCACAGGCTCCGGGCGGTGGCCCGAACGTCGGCGCGAACGCGCCGACGAACTTCCCCGCTTACAACGGCACCCCCATCGTCCCCGTCCCCGGCGCCGCGCTGCCTGGACAGCCGAATACGCCGACACCATCTGGTATCGAGAACCCTGCAGGAGTCCCGGTTCCGACGACCACCAGCGGACCTGCCCCGACCACACCCCAACCCGCTGGATCGACCGCACCCACAGCGGTCCCCGATCGTGGTCCCGGACCTGTTCCCTCTGGAACGCCGAATAGTGCTCCCGGGCAATCGGAATCAAATCCCACGGTCACCCCCTCGGGGCTCGACAAAGGCGACGGCCGTGACCGGTACCTCGAACTCGTGTTGGTCGGTGCCGCCGCATTCACAGCCGGCGGGATCGGAGTACGTGGGCGTCGTTCACCGTTCGGCCCACGCATACCGTTGGGTGGGCGTACGCCGGAATCGATCCTCTCCCAGACAGTCGGTACCCTCGCCTCACCGCTGATGCAGTACGTCAAGGGTGGCCAGTCGAAGATCACAGTCACCGAACCCGGCGGAGGACGTCGTACGTTCTTCCTCATCCACGACGCGACGTCCTCACACGAAGCGGAAATCCCCGTCGACGTCCCGCCCGGCGGGCATATGAGCGTTAATCCGGACGGCTCAGTCACCGTCTTCGACGCGGACGGAAACCCGATCTCGGTCGTCGCAGCTCCGTGGGCGTACGACGCCAACGGCAATCCTGTTCCCACCGACTACGAAGTTCGCGACGGCCGCCTGATTCAGACGGTGTACGCCGACGAAGCGACCGCGTACCCGATTTTGGCTGATCCGCCGGAAAAGAAGGCGAAAGCACCCACCTCTGTCGCTTCGAAACAAGTCCAGAAAAATACGAACACCGCCGCACCCAAGCCGAATTCGATGACCTCGCGCACAAGTCCGCAGAAACCGCAGAACAGTGGAAACACGAACTCGAGCAACACTTCCGGAGCCACGAACAGCGGCACCACCGCTGGTAAGTGCGCCGGGATCACCACCCAAGGCTCCGCTCCGGTCACGAAACCTGCATCTCCCAATCAGTCACCGCGCACCACCACCAAACCTGGACCGAAGCCCGCGCCGACCTCTCAGGAACAAGCAACGAACCAACTCGCCCAAGCACACGGCGAAGTCCCTCCGGTTGCACCTTCGAAACCCGCGCAACCAAATCAGTCGCCACGCACCACAACCAGTCCGGGCCCCAAACCCACTGTCAGTCCACGTCAACAAGCTGCGAACCAGCTTGCCGAAGCGCACGGGGACGTGCCTGCCGGGTTCACCGGCAATGTGCCGATCCCGCCAGATCCGAACGCGCCCGACGACCGATCGTTCCCGCAAAAAGTATGGGACACCGCGTGGGGTGTCGGGGAAAGTGCCGTCGACACAACAGTCGATAGCGTCGGAACGCTCGGAGATGCGTGGCGAAACTTCCTCGTAGTCCCCGTGCACGATGCCGCCGTCGATCCGTTCGGCTTCAATCGCGGCCAACGAGCACAACCTTCACCCGAGCATTCTCCGGCTGAGATCGCTGCCGCAGCAGCAAATATCGTCTCCCTCATTCCGATCGTAGGCACAGGAGGCAGAGTCGGCGGAGCTGCCGTGCAAGAAGCGGTGGAGGCTGTTCTGCGGCGCGGCGGAACCGCCGCAGACGCCGAAGCCGCAGGTCGCAGGGCAGCCGCCACCGCCGGTGAGGCCGGGAATAGAGCCCCTAGCGATCCGACTATTCCCGTCGGAGACAGACCGGCCTCGACGCCTGTGGGTGGGCGCGGAGATCGCGAAATAAATGTAAAGCCCGGAACCAATCGTCCTGGAATAGTCAACGGTCGTGAATATACGGGGCATGCGTTCGACCGAATGCAAGAGCGCGGCATACTCCCATCCCTGGTTGAACAGGCCATTCGTGAAGGGGTGGCGACCCCGAGCAGAGGAAACACGACCGTGATCTATGATTCGATAAACAACCTATCAGTTATCATCAATGAAACGGGCAGAGTTGTGACCACCTCATTTGGCAATTTATCGGGAAAGTGAAAAACATGACGGATCAATCAATTTACCGCCTGGAAGCTGAGCAGGTTAATCGCGATTATTGTGACGGAAAAATATCCTTGCATGCGCTAGTTGAAATATTCGAGAGGTACGTCAGAGAACGCGAATCGGAGCGTGCATCAGATTCCGAAACCCTGAGGGGGGCCTGGGGTCAAATTGAAATAATGAATGCAATTAACCAGGATGATCCTTCGAATTCGAGCAAAAATGAGTCGGAGGTGCGAGAAGTTATTCAAGAATTCTTGGACTTGCTTCCGTAGTCTCTTTTCTCGGTCCAGGGGCGACTAATCAAGGCAGGCTTTGACTCACTTGCGCGACCAGTGTCATGTCAAGTGACACTGGCCAGCAGTTGCTTATTGTGATGTGGGAGCAGATTAGGATTCGCAGGCTGACGGTTCAGACGTCTTCGCCTTCGAGGGTGGCCATCCATTTGCCCTGATCGCCGATCACGACTACCTCGCCTACCGCATCCCAGAGGAACACAACCACATCCTGATGATTCCAGGTAAAACCGACTACCTGTACAGCAGCGTCCAGCAGAAGAGTCCTGTGCACCGACAACACACCGTTCCTCAAGCGGAATCGGCACCATGACCACCTTTTATGCAATTTGTGCGATCACCACAGGGGCTGTGGCGTTGATCGCATCCACGCCCTACGTGATGTACCGCAGTCATGCGAGAACGATCTACTGGAGTTCGTCGATCCTGACCATCGTTTTCGGTTGGCTCACCGCTCCTCAGCGGTCGATTCTCGGACCTGTCCTTTTGTGCGGTTTCGCTGCTGTGTTCGTGGCGTGGTGGTGGACCCCCTTCCTCACGCGAAGGCATCCCACCGGATTCAACGATGTTTTCGGTGCTTGGCTGACACGGGCGCTCTACCGCGAGCAGAAGGATGCACCTCCGGTAAACAGGTACGACAAACTGCACTACAAAGACACTGACCGCCAAGCACGAGATACCGATTCTGACGGAAATCAGGTCAACACCTGAGCCGGCGCGTAGAGCGCTTTGACGTGATGTCCTCAATACCACCCTCGCGCGTACCCGAACAGCTTGTAGTGAGATGCCATGGGAAACAGTACTTTCCACATGGCGGCGTACACGCGCCCGGTTTGCGCAAGCTGTACAGCAACGAGGATGATCGATGGCTCGAAACTGCTCTTCGCGCAGCCCAATTCAGTAGCTGTCAACGCCATCGCGAGCGGTAGTCCTCTTCCCCTAGTCTCTGCAGCTCATCCCATTTTTTCGAGCATCCGCCGCGAATTGGACGTAAAGCCAGGAACCAATCCTCCGGGAGTGGTCAACGGTCGCGGATACACTGGGCATGCGTTTGATCGAATGCAGCGGCGCGGCAACCTCCCCTCCCTTGTCGAACAGGCAATTCGAAATGGGGTGGCCACCCCTAGCAGCGACGCAACGATCGTATTCTATGATTCGGCAAATAACCTATCAGTCGTCGTTAACGAGGTCGGTACAGTTGTGACGACCTCATTTGGTCGGCTAAGAGGAAAGTGAAGTTGATATGACGGGAAACGGAAAATATCGCACTGAAGGCGAGCAAGTTAGTCGTGATTACAGGGAAGGTAAAATGTCCTTACAAACGCTCGTCGATATATTTGAGAGTTATGTGGACGCACGTGAATCCGAAAATGCGCCCGATTTCGAGGAATTGAGGGGTGCGTGGTTTCAGATTGAAATAGTAAATGCGGTGCGGTGGGACGATCCCGCGAAGGCATCCAAAAATGAGACGGCAGTTCGAGAATTTATCCAAGAATTCTTGGAATTGCTTCCGTAGTCCTTTTTGTTCGGTCCGGGGACGATTAATCAAAGACGGTCTTGACCACCTCAGCGATGGTCCCGCGCTGCTGTTTTGCTTGCCATTCACCATGCACACGCTGAACCCTGTGGGACCGGATCCTGCTGGGAACAGCGTCACACCATTTCGCACCATGACGGCAGCACCCGTTTCACCGCGGTGGCGGTCACGATGATCGCTATCTCTTTTCGAGTCCAGCTCATTCGTTCGCCTCAGGGGTCGGTTGTGGATGCGTTATTACGCAGCGGCACAAGGAATTTCTCGCTCGAATCGGTGCGCGTTTACAGTCCTCACAAAAGTCGCCCGGGATAGCGTCGCCTGTTCAACACTCGGCGACGAACGTGGCCACGGGAAACGAAAAATGCTCCGCCCCGCCACAGGAAGAGCGAAGCATCAATTCGACGGCGGAGGGTATTACCAGTTCTGAATGAAGAAGAACTGCTGTGAACCCCTCGCCGGGTTGAGTACGCCGAGAGAAATTTCTCCACCACGGGAGGCTGCTTCGTTGGCGAACTGGTCGAGACGTCCCCAGACGACGTTGGGGCCGCTCTCGAAGCGCGATCCTGGTGCGAGGCGCACGCCGATCTGGGTGGAGTTAGTGATGCTTTCGATCGCAGCGCCGGCATTGAGCTGGCCGAACAATGCCGTCTCACCCTGGTTCAGCTGCACGCCGATGCGCCCGTTGTCGGCGATCGGAGTAACAGCTGATGCTGCGCCCGCGCCGCTGAGTGCGATGGCTGCGATACCGGCAGGTATCAATGCGGCCGCGGTAATCATCCTGCGTAGGTGCGTCATTCGGCTTCTCCCTCGTCGGTGGCCCACTCGAGTTGGCGCCTCCACGGGCCACTTTGTCTGATTCTTCCGGTAACAGTCAACGACATGTCGCAAACAATGAGCAATCCATTGGGTTGGTTTGAGATGCAGCTCACTACTGGAAATCCGTTGAAGAATAAACTGTTTCAGTGAAACTGCTGGTCAAGATCGTGAATGCCAGAGAAGCGCGCGGACTGTCGTTACGGTTCCGTTACTGGTAAGTCTGGCTGCGAGAAGGACACGCACTCGGTCACCCAGAAACGCTGCGGCACAGGAATTGTCAGAGCAAGAACCCGCGCAGAGGGTCCTCCGCAGTTGAGCGCCACTGTCAAGCGGTCTTTCATTCTTCGAGGGCGCGCTGCTTCGGCAGTGGGCTCTCGACTGTCAGAACCGCACGGTGAATACCACGTGGCGACGCTCTCGGGCCGCGCGCTGGAAAAAGTCCGCCACTTCCTGAAGCCAGCCCCAGGCGTACCCGCGCTCGTCGGAGCCGTACTCCGGGTTGCGGTCGTCGAGTGGCATTGCGTCGTAGCGCACGCCGAACTCGGATTCGGTGATTTCCGCCAGGTACGAGGAGACTTCGGCGACCCGATCGGGTGCCAGGTAGGTGACGAGTTGGTCGTCGGTGTCGGTGTTGAGGTCTTCGTCCCCCAGGATCACGCCGTAGGCCGGCCAGTTCTCGGACACGCGCTCGTACCCCGTGCTGGAGAGGGCGCACAGGATCGGATCCCACGCCTTGTCCGTGTCGCACGAGAACTCGGATCGGCCCGTCTCCTCGATGTCCTCGACCAGAGCGCCGAGTTTGTCGTCGTCGCCGCGCGCGTCCAGAAGTTCCGCTGCCACGCTGTCTGACAGCGCGAAATGTACCCCAAGTTCCATGGCGTGATGCTAACGGCCGACCTGCCGCCGTCCCGCCGTCACTACAAGACGAATCGCCTTAGGTAACGATCCTGCTCTGCCTCCGACCGAAGTTACCCATGGTGGGCCTGCTGTCATACATACTTCATCGGTGATTCCGACAAAACGGACCGGCCTTTCTGTTGTATCGCTGGTGATCCTCGTCGTCGCGGGGTTGCTGGTCGCAGCCCCTGCCAGCAGCGCCGCGCCGCCGCCTGACTGGAAATACACAATGGTGGCGTTCAGCAATGCCAGCGACCGCGACATGGATGTCTACGAGTCGGTCGACGGCACCGGCTTTCAGCTCGTCCAGCAGTCGGCGTACAGGCCGCCGTCTGGGCTCGTGCGTGATCCGAGCATCTTCCGGAACACGGACGGGTTGTACTACCTCACCTACACGACGGGTGGTGGGGCGAACATCGGGTTCGCACGCAGCAGCGACCGCATCAACTGGACGCCGCTGGGGAACTATCCGGTTCCGTTTTGCTGCGCCTTGATGCCTGGCACGGGAGATGGCACCGGTTCTGCGAGTCCGCCGGGCTTCTCGGGTTCGGCTGGTTTCAGCGACGGACCGTCGCTGTCACCATTCGTCACCAAGGCCTGGGCGCCTGAATGGTTTGTGGACGGCGATCGCGTCAACGTCATCCTGTCGATGTCGACCGGTGGAGGATTTGTGCCGTATCTGATGACGGCGTTGGAACCGTCGCTCCGGTTGTGGAGCCCGCCTGTTCCGCTCGCCGGGATCGGTGCGGACCACATCGACACCACCGTGGTCAAAGTCGGATCGACCTATCATGCGTTCACCAAGAACGAGACGAGGAAGGTCGTCGAGCATGCGGTCGCTCCTTCGGTGACGGGACCTTATTCGTTTGTCCCGCCCGGGAATTGGGGTTCGCTTGTCGAAGGTCCGGCCGTGGTTCAGTTGCCGAGCGGCGACTGGCGGATCTATCTCGACGCCTATACCGAAGGAAAGTATCTCTACTCCGACAGCACGGACGGGCTGAACACCTGGTCTCCTGTGCAAGAGGTTCCTGGGGTGTCCGGGACTGCACGGCATCTCGGCATCATGAGAGAACCGGCATAACTTTCGACCCCGAGTTGGTAAGGCTCTGATCAAGGACTCCGGTCTTGGTCAGAGCCTTTTCTCGTACTTGCGTACTACTTGTGTGCGTCGCCTGCGCGAATCAGTGATTGACAAGCTAACGATGCGATGCCGTTGGGTCCGACGAGTTCGCGCCGACCACGAAGTGAGTATCTCGGCGTGAGCTGTGCAGAGTTGCGCTCCCAGGCCCCGCTCGGGCGCCGTACTTCACGATTGATTGCCAAGTAATGCCTGTTAGTTTCATATTCAAGTACGCGCACTGGCTTGATGCCCGCACTTTCGGTCTTCAACTGCTCTGAGGCCCGCGAAATGCGGATTCAATTCGATTTGCCGCACTGTTTCTGAGTAATCTTCTCGTCCGTAAACGGTGACCTTGCTCATAGTGGGACCTAGGTCCTTTTCGCTGCTGATAAGCCTGTCGATATATATCTGTTACCGAAAGTTCACCCTAAATCCAAGATGGGGGAGATGGCGCGCTGGCGGGCAAACAGGACGATTGGTACCGTCCGGTAACTAATTCAGTTAGTTGTCGGCTACCGCTCTGGTTGCTGTGTCACGTGGAGGAGCAGTTCATGTCGATCGAATCGCAAAACGGCGTATCCCATCGTCGATCGAGGGCCGCGGTAGGGCTCGCGGCGTGTGCGGTTGCCGCGCTGTCGTCTGGTGTGGTCTTCGCAGGGAGCGCATCGGCAACGCCAACGGCGTTGTCGGACAAATTCGCGAGCACGATCACCGATGACGGCTGGTCGTTGGATCTTGCCGCCACGAAACTATCGGCGAACCCGGTGCCGAATCTGGCGACGACGGCGTTCACCCGTGAGGGGTTCGTGTCGGCGAAGGTGACCGGCACGATCGGTGGTGCGGGCGATTCGGCAGTGAAGACCGGTTATGTCGAGCAGGGATTGCAGATCGGCTGCCAGATCGATGTCTCCTCCGGACTTGGCTTGGGGCTTGGCTTTTCGCTCGGCCCTTCTGTCGGTGTGAGTATTTCGGGTGTCCCGTCGGCGAACGTGGGTGTGAATGCGTCGGTGAATCCGAGTATTCAGTCGACGATTGCGCCGGGCACGATCACGACGATTCCGTTGGGGAAGAAGGATCTCGAGTCGTCGAAGGCGTCGATCACGGCAGAGAACGTGGACGTGAAGGTTGATGCGTGCATGGGGCCGGTGACGATCCGCTCGTATGCACAACTCTCGGTGTCGACGGCGACGTCGGATAACACGTTGTTCGTGTACTCCGATCCCACCTGGCTCTAACCCCGAGCAGCCGTCGTCAGCGCTGCTGGCGAGCAATTCCTGATCCGTCCCGTCCCGGGGTGGTTACTCATCACGCTCACAGAGGAGAAATCATGAAGATTCGTACCTTGGCCACTGCCGGAACCCTCACCGCAGGTATCGCCCTGATCGGTGTTCTCGGCGCCGGCGTGGCATCTGCTGCAACTCCGATCGTGCAACCGGAACATGGCCGGATCGGACTTTCACTTTCGAACGCCGAAACGGCGGCGCTGGCGGCGAGCCCGATTCCTGATGCGATTGCGAACATCGTTCCAGGTTCGCTGAGGGGGGTCTGGTTGGCGCCTGGTTCCGCGATAACTGTTACCGATGGCAAGGTCGACGCCCTCGAAGGAGCTGTGCTCGGTGAAGCAGCCGCGCGTGGTGGGCATGCCAATGTCTTTGTCTCCGACCCGAATCACCCCGCCAGTGAGGGGCACATAGTGCTGACGGAGCAGTACTGGAACTGATACCAGGCCGAACGCCGGCGACCCGTTGTCCCCGCTCTCCCTTCCTATTTGGAGTTCCAGCCATGACCGTCAACAACGCCGAACGCCGCAGTGTCCAGTCGGAATCCACTGCCGTCGATAGTAAAGACGTTGCAGACGTTGATGACTGGGATCCGGACAGCGAACTCAGTCCACTTTCCAAGGCTGTGATCGCCACCGCAGTCGGACTGGGGTTGCTGATCGCGGCATTCGCGGTGATCGGGAAGCTCGCCGGCTGGGCGAACGACTACGGGACGATCCTGGTTTACCTGGCATTCTTCTTGTGGATGTCGATCTCCGGACGGTTGTTCTGGTGGGGCGCCGACAAACTCATCGCGCTACTCCGAACGAAGAAGAGTGACAATCGTGGTGCGCACCGGTGAAGTCCGGTAGACGACTTCGCCGGACTCTCGCGGGAGTGCTTGCCGCCGGGGCGCTGTTGACCGGAGCGGCCGGAGCGATCGGTGCGGGAATCGCACTCTCCGCCGCTCCGGCGAACGCGACGCCGGAAGAAGACTGCGCGGCGGTGCGGGCACGTGATCATCAGATCTACCTGAATCTCATTGCGTCGCTGCCACCTGGTGCGCCCATCCCGCCAGAGATCATCAACCCGTGCCTGAGTGCGCCGTCCACGACGTCGACCACTGCGCCGACGACCACTGTCGGGCTCCCCGGTGCGCAGGCTCCAGGCGGTGGCCCAAATGTCGGGGCCAATGCTCCGACGAACTTTCCCACCTACAACGGCACCCCCATCGTCCCTGTGCCGACGATCGAGGTTCCGCCCATTGCTTCCGAGTCCCCGGCCTCGGAAACTGGTGTCGGTGCATTCCCCAATGCATCGGCATCAGCGGTTCCCTCACCCACACCCACCCCGGGTGAGGGAACCACCACCGATCGTGGTCCCGGACCGATCCCCACGGATTCGGATTCGAATACCGCACCGGCCCAAACGGTTCCGGACCCGGCAGCAGATGTTTCCACCGACGGGGAGGACTCGGGCCGTGACCGGTATCTCGAACTCACCCTGATCGGCGCTGCAGCGTTCACCGCTGCGGGTATCGGAGTGCGCGGGCGGCCGGGACCTTTCAGCCCCCGCACGCCCGAATCAGTACTCTCCCAGGCGGTCGGGACTGTCGCGTCGCCGTTGACTGCGTACGCACCTGGCGGGCAGTCCTCGTTGCGGGTGTTCGATCCGATCACCGGCGGAAGCCGGTTCTTCTTCCTGATCCACGACGAAACGTCGTCGCACGAATCCGTGATTCCGGTGACGGTGCCGCCCGGCGGTCACATGAGCGTCAACCCCGATGGCACGGTCACCGTCTTCGACGCCGACGGAAACCCGGTCTCGACAATCGATGCCCCGTGGGCGTACGACGCCAACGGCACACCCATCCCGACGCACTACGAGATCCGGGACGGGCAACTCGTCCAGGTCGTCGACACCGCAGGCATAGAGAACCTGCTGTACCCGATCCTCGCCGACCCGGAGCTGACACCGGAAGAACGTGCTGCGCTCGAAGCGCAGGCGAACTTCATCGGCCCGATGACCCCGGAGGGCGAACAAGCACGCCGGGACGCACAAAACGTCCTCGCCGCCAACCCTCCGGAGTCGGCGGATTCAGACCTCGGCCAGCTCATGGTCGGTGACCCCAACCACGAGGTCTCCGAACCACCGATCGCCGAAACAGGAACCGGAAACCCTGTCGGCGACGCGATACTCGCCGATCAAACGCAGGAGCCGATCACTTCGAACATCGGCGGGCAGGACTACACCACAGAACCTGCGGACCCAGCGGATTCAGACCTCGGCCAGCTCATGGTCGGTGACCCCAACCACGAGGTCTCCGAACCACCGATCGCCGAAACAGGAACCGGAAACCCTGTCGGCGACGCGATACTCGCCGATCAAACGCAGGAGCCGATCACTTCGAACATCGGCGGGCAGGACTACACCACAGAACCTGTCGTCACTGACACCTCCTTCACGGACGAAAACGGAACCAACTGGTCCGGCACACCCTCGAAGGTGCCGAACGTGTGGAGTTGGACGTACACCGACGCGCAGGGAGAAGAGCACGACCTGCAGGTCACCTACGACGAGCAGGGACGTCCCTACCAGGTTTTCGACCATTCCAACTCGGAACTGTCCCTGTACGACTGGAGCACCGGCGAACCAGTTCGGATAGGCGACGCGCAGCATCTGGACCCCGGTGTCGCTTACGATCAGCCTTACACCGGCGAGATCATGAGCTTCGTTCTCCCACCATTGCGTGGGGGGCGTCTGATTGCTGGCGCAGTCCGGGCCGAAGACCTGATCGTCTCGAACCGGACAGCACCGACCCGCCCCCCGGCTACTTCACCGGCTGTTCCGGCGCAGAGTGTTCCCCGGCCGGGCACAGTGCCACCGCGCGGCATACCCGTCATCGACGGCACCGTTCCACCTGCCGAACATGACCAACCCACGATCCCTTCCGTGAATGAACCTGCACGCCCGGATCCCACGATTCCGGAACCCTCGCAACCCACTTCGCCCGGCGATCCCGATCGTGGCGAGTGGGAATCACCCTCGCCCGGTGAGGTTGCTGATCCGGGGTCGAACCCAGAACCGAAGGCTCCCTCGCCAGGTCACGTCGAGGAACCGAGTGTGCCGACTTTGCCCGATGTCGGTCATGTGCCGGTGAATCCGGATGCTCCCGGCGCTCCGCAGCAACCCGGACCACCGGAATTCGACCCCTTCGCCACCGATCCGAGCACGATCGAGCAGCCAGGTGTTATTCCAGGTCCGACAGACCGGCCGACTGTCGCTACCCCGCCGCTACAGCCCGATTCTGGCGAACCAGGCGTATCGCTTCCGATTACCAACACGCAGACGGATCCTGGCGGAATCGAAACCGGTGAACCCGCAGACGTTCCTGCAGGTCGTATTCCGATACTCGGAGATCCTGAGGGCGGTCACGGTATTTGGGACAACGCCTATCCATCAGAGATCGCGTCGATGTTCGACCAGAACGGCAATTTGACACCCAACGCAGCTTTTCAGCAGTTTGTTACCGGAGTTGACCCAGCGTTCACTTACTACCTTCCGGCGCCTTTCAGACCAACCGGGCGCATCAGTATCGACAACTGGATCCAAGAACTCAATATGCTTCAAGAGGTCAAAGGTAATTACGACATGCTGTTCAGACCGCATGTACCAGACTTCATGCGCGACAATATTGTCGATGGCATGCTTGAGCAAGCTGAGCGACAGGTCCGAGCCATAGCTCTTGCGGGCAGCGATGCACACCTCCAATGGGTGTTTCTGCAAGAACAAGCTGCGCAGATAATGGAGGATGCGTTCGACGAGGTCATCGGGCTGGAGAACATCAACATCATCGTATTTGGAGGGGAGTGAAGAGTGCCTACATCATCACTGCGCCGCAATCCTACGGCGGGCTTGACAGTGAAGGTCATTCCACGAAAGGGTGCGCCTGAAAGCGAGGCCGTCACGGCCGCGCTCGTTGCACGTTCGCTACGATTGCTTCGCGACATCGATCCTGTCTTCGACGTCGACTTGTACCAAACAGTAGGCGATGCCCTCCCCGACGGTGCCGGAGTCGAGCAAGCCTTGGCGTCGAATATCCGTCAGATCCTTGTACCTCCGACGGAAAAATCGATCGAAGCCGCATTGATCGAGCGCAGACGATCCCCTGATGCCACCGGCGGTATGTATCCCCTCTCATTGGGACGACATATGACCCTGTATTCACCCGCTGGAGACGTCAAAGTCGTTGTTAGTTTCGGGGGCACCTCAGGGTCCGGCGCATTCGCATGTGCCTTTGCCGACGAATCACTGATTTCGCTGGCATCGAAGCTCGTACAGGGACTAGCCGACATCTGGGACTCGCGTGTCACCGTGCTCTACCGCCGAACCGAATCATCGCCTCAGCGCAACGTACCGGGTGACGCAATCGTGGGCAGTTGCACCTACTTCGGTCCTGAGTTGCCGATCAAGGAAACGCAGCTCCCGCCCAGCGTGGAGGCATTTCCCTACCAGGACGGCACAATCGTCATCCAGAAGAATCTGTCCACGCCGTTAACCGTCGAGGACATCCGAAGCATCCGCGCAGCAGCAGGACTGCCGACCGAACGACCGGAGATTCCTCTACCCAAAGGTTTCAGACGGCTGTGAGCCCTACGTTGGGCGCACTCGGGGCTGCCTGCAGGTAGGATGGCGCGGACCGACCAGCCTGCCCGCAATTACTGCGCCACGATCCCGATCCGGCTACGCACCAGCTGATCGACGCTCCGGGTGGAGTGCCACCGCGCGGCATACCCGCCATGGACGGCACAGTTCCACCTGCCGAGCATGATCAACCCTCTGTTCCGTCCGTGAATGAACCTGCACGCCCGGATCCCGCGATTCCGGAACCCTCGCAGATAGTGCTTGATATTGAGGGATGATGTCCGGACTGCCAGGTAGGCCGGGGCTAATTGTGCGGATGATTCGTGGGTCGGTAGTGAGGCGGTCAGCGGAGACCATACCGTTTTCGAAGGCTGGCGGCCGGCTGCGGCCTTTGTCTATGGCGTCGAACCCTTCGGCGATCCAGTCGATGTGGGAGATTCCGGCGCGGTCGAAGGCGCTGGGAGGTGCATCACATACTTCCCCGAAAGTACGGAGGTACGAATGAATTCTGGAATCTAGTTCCCCTGCCCACTTCTATACATGCACTCTTCACTCGATGGTGGGAATTTTATGCCGATATCTATAACTGATGCGCTGGAGTCCTATTCCGACATCCAGCGGTTCCTAGTCCCGACGCATCCAGGCCGATCATTCGACATCTGCAACACCTACGACCCGCCGGCAGAGGCTGAAGAGGTGTCTCAGTATTGGAATCTAGATACCCTGCCGAGAGATCTCTTCGATTTATGGAGAAGCGCGAGAGAATGCAGACTTCACCACGATAGGGGCTCAGGAAAGGGTGGAATAACACTCCTTTCTCCGCCCAAAGCTCGAGAAGTTACGGAACGCGAGCTGGAATTCTGGGATGACGAGGATGGGCGCTTCTTGAAGAGTGACATAATAATCGGCACAATGGTGGTCGAGCCAGATTTCATTGTATTCGACACAAGAAAAAACGACTTCAATGTTCTGTTAGCTTCAACTCTCGACGGACGTGGGGACTGGCCTATCGTGGGGCGGAATATTTCCGACTTCTTGCTGCGTTATCGTGATTTACCTGGAGAAGGCCACTGGCAGCGCTCGATCGTTTGATGCACCGGAGAGCGAAGTTGGCTTCCATCCTCGAGGGAATCGATGGCTTGGCCATGGCGACCCCGAGGAAGGTGCGCGGTTCTGCATGGGAGCGGGTGTTGAAGGCTGCGGCGAGCAACCTTGGCCCATAGTGGGTTGTGGCACGATCTGGCACCCAGGGGGAGTTGATCCATTTACCAGTGCGATGGTGGTTCAATTCCATTGGGTTGGATCCCAAACCGAACCGGGAAGAGTTGACCTTCAGTCATGTGCCCCTGATGAGAGAATTCACGCCGGGCACTATCACCTTTCGGCAGAGTTCATATCAATCTGGTCCCACAGATTCTGGACCACCGAACATGCAGATGGACATCTTCGATACCCGCGGTGCTGCGGAGATCGTGCGCTGGTGGGCGCTCGGTCCGTCCACCAAGTTCTTTGCTGCACCGCCGCTTCCCGACTCGGTAGCTGCAGACGAGCAGGCTTATGCCGACCGCAAGGAAGAGCCTTGCCGGGATTGGATGATTTCGGCTGGACTGCGGGTGATAGCTGACACCGGTTCGCCAATCGAGGTCATCGACAGCGTCCTCTGGGAGTTGGCTCGCCGTGACGTCGGTGGCCACGTCCAAAGTTTCTGACGAGAATTTCGCGCGGTCGCGGAAAACAGAGACCGACTAGCGACATTGCAGTGGCTGGACGAAGAAAGACGTCGTTCTGTAAAGGATGCATACGGGCTTCGGGATTCTGCGTTTGCCGATGTGATTTTCCGTACTGAGGACTCGTAGCCGAGGGAAGTAGGCGTGAGGGAGTGGAATCGGATGGATCGCGCGCCGCGTCGGAGAAACCGCTGTCGGTGCGCACAATCGCTCCTTTTCGTCTACCAAATAATATGAATGGTCCTTTATGGCAAGCATGCACATGAGCGATGACAAGCCTAAGCCACCGAAATCGGTCACTGAGGTCCTTGAGTCCCTGGGAATGGACCGGGATCAATTGCGGGAGATGGCGAAAGATGCGATCGCAGACTTGACTCCGAAAAAGGGGAGAGGCGCTGCGTGGGAGAAGGTGTTGGGAGCGGCGGTTGAGAAGCTCGGGCCGAACTGGACGATCATCGGGAGCGGGTTGCGAGCCAAGCTGCTGCACACTCCGGTGCGATGGTTTTTCGACACCGTCGGGATCGATCCGATTCCCAACCGTGAGAAACTGACGATTACTCACCTACCACTCATCGAACCCCTCGATCCCGGAACACTCACTGAGTGGCAGGACCACTACGACAGCAGGCATAGCGGACACGACTACCACGGCCGCCAGATTGATATCTTTGATACCGTCTCCGCTGCCGAGCTAGTGATCTGGTGGGCTGAGGGGCCAGCATCCGACCTGTTCGACGCACGATCGGTGGAGGCACTCACCCCACTCCGTGAGAAGCAGTACCTTGAGCGCAGTCAGTCGGGTCCAGCACGCTGGACAATCTTGGCGGGGCTGCGTGTGATCACTGACACCGGTTCACCGCTCGAGGTTATCGACAACGCAATTGAATACTTCCGCGGCCGGGTTGCCGACCCGATAGCTCCACTTGTGATGTTCTGGACGCAGTTTCGTGAGGTCGCTGCTGCCGGTGATCGAGAGAGGACACTGTGGTGGCTCGACGAGCATCGACGTGCCACGGTGCGTGAGCACTACCCGTTACCGGATTCGGTGTTCGCCGACGTTCTCGAAGACCTGGGCGACGGCTAGCCATGTGACAGCAAAGATCTCGAATTTGCTTCGACCACAACGCTTCAAGAGGAGAATTCAATGGACCACTGGGTCGTCGTCCCGGAACAGCCAGGGTTTGTCGGGGATCGCACAGTTGTCGATGCCGCAACCTCGCCGCCGACGGTAGAGAGGGCGCACTTCGTGTTCACCCGGCAACCTACCGACGGACTGATCGGCGCCGGACCGCTGGTGTTGGCGGACCGTGAGACCGCGGAAGCGCTTGAGGACAACGTCTTCGGTGAAGTGTCCCTTCATCCGGCTGACCTCGATACGGACCCGGCGTCGGGGTTGTTGCGGGTTCCCGACTTTGTGTGGTGTCAGGTGCATGGGCAAGCGGGGATGCTCGATATCGGCCTGACCGAGGACGGCCGCCTGGTGATGTCGGGGCAAGCGTTGCTGGTGTTCCACTCTTTCGGTGGCGGCATCGACAACGCCACCATCTCCGAATGGCTCGGCTGAACCAACTTGCCCAACATATGCTTTGCCGTGGTGAAACTATGTGATGGCATGCCTTGAGCGCAGCGCGCTCCCCCAAGTCGCCGTGATCGAGGAACTACCCACTGACACGTTGATCCGGTTGGGAGACAAGCCTATGCACGTCGGTGCCGCCGACATCGTGGCAGTGCGCGCAGTGTCGGGCTATGGAGATCAGGTCGGATTGGAAAGGACGGGGCGATGAGCTTTTTCGGGCGGCGGCCGACGGTAGCCGGATATTGGGGCACGCGGGTGCAGTCGAGTCAGGAAGTGGCGCAGACGATGCGCGCTTTCCTCGACGACCTGGAAGCGATCGACCCGGAGTTGGCGTTGTCGTTGGTCTCGACTGCCGAGTTCGACAAGGTGCCAGCAGATCTCAGTGTGGACGGGTTGGTGCGAATCTTCGAGCATTCCCGCTCGAAGGAGATGGGGTATTCGGACACCCCGGGACCGGGTTACGACATCGACTTGTCGCCCGAGGACGGGACCGCGCGCCGGGTCGGTGCCTGGGTCGGCGGGCTGGAAACCAGTGCTCCCAACAGTGTCCGGGTGTCGTTGCCGACGGAGAAGCAGCTCACCGACAGTACCCGGCGGTTGCTCGACCCGGATATCGGAGACGCGATCGTGAGAGTGATCGTCAAGCATTGGGATCCGGATCGGGCTCGGTGGAGCATCGGCGACTACATTGATCTTCAGAAGCGGTCGAAAGCTGAGGTCGAGGTGGGATGGGAAACATACTTCCATTCAGGAGTTACGTTCGATCGCAGCGCGCTGCCCCAATCTGCGGTGGTGGAGGAACTGCCCATTGGCACGTTGATTCGGTTGGGGGACAAGCCAATGGAGGTCGCTGCCGCCGACATCGTGGCGGTGCGGACGGCGTTGGGTTACCCGGTGTAGGCCACGCAACGGGTCCGGAGTTCACCATTGCATCAGACGTCGAGAAATGTGTTAACCGGATGGCCTGCTTCGCCTTTCGATAGTATTGCCAGATGGCACCCCGAGCCGACTTGCTCGCGTGGCTCCTCGATTCGGATCCGGCGATTCGGTGGCAGGTGGAGCGCGACCTGCTGAACGAAGCGCCCACTGTGTGGGCGGCGACGCGCGCGTCGATCGCTACCAAAGGATTTGGTGCACGCCTGCTTTCATTGCAGGATCGAGACGGCCAATGGGCGGGTGGGGCGTTCTTCCCGGCTGAATTCGACTTCGTGGGACCCGAAGCAGCAGAAGAAGGTTCGCAACCCTGGACGGCAACAACCTGGACGCTCAACTCATTGCGTGAGTGGGGCCTCGACGCCAGTGTTCTGCGGGAGCGTCGTACCGCAGAACTGCTCGCGGAAAACTGTCGCTGGGAGTACGAGGGCCGGCCGTACTGGGACGGTGAGGTCGATTGCTGCATCAACGCCTGGACGGTGGCAAACGGTGTGTGGCTCGACATGCGCGTTGATGAACTGGCTGATTGGTTTGTGCGGCATCAACTTCCGGATGGTGGTTGGAACTGCGAGTGGATCGAAGGTTCGACCCGATCGTCGTTCCATTCGACCCTCAATTCACTCAAAGGGCTTCTCGCGTACGAGATCGCGACCGGGGGAACAATTGAGACGCGCGCGGCTCGACGATCCGGTGAGGAATTCTTGCTGCAGCGCGGTCTGTTCCGGAGACTCTCGACCGGGGAACCGGTGGGGGACTGGATCGGCCGGTTCGCGTACCCGTTCCGGTGGCGTTACAACGTGCTCAACGCAGCCGACTACTTCCGCGAAGCGTCGTTGTCGGATGGAAATGAGCCTGATCCGCGAATGGCGGACGCGATCGAGATGATCCGGGCCGCTCGAGCCTCGGATGGGACGTGGCTCCAGGCCGGTCGCCAACCGGGGCGGGTGTGGTTCGAGGTCGACACAAAGGCGGGGGAGCCGTCGAAGTGGCTGACTTTGTCCGGCATCCGAGTGCTCGCCTGGTGGGATCAATCCTCCCCTCTAGGGTTCTGCATAACAAAAGAGTTACAGCGAAAGTCATTTCACCTTCAAAGGTTATCGAAAGGTGATCTTTGATCTTCCAGTCGAAATATCCAGTACGGATTAAGAACATATTAACGACAGGATTGCCCTCAGTGCGGTGAAGGTTAATCATCTGAACAGGTGAGAAGATGTTCGGTGAAATTACCTACCCGATTGGATAGGCGGGTCACCGACGTTGGTAATCGCATAAGGTGCTCGCGATTGTCTTGGTTAGGGAGCTAAGTCCCGAGCTGGAAACGGCATTTCTGCTCCGAAAGTGGCGCTCACCTGCGGCTACGTTCCCCATTTTGCAGGACTTAAACCACTTTCGGCGAGATTTAGTCTCGCAATTGCAGGTTGTGGAGCGTCCGCAATGTTTAGGCAAAGTCCCATTTTTTCCCAGAACAATGCTCTACTAAACGTGAAAACCGGATGTTCCCCCGATTTTGCTGAGAAGGTGCAAACATGGGGCGTAGCGTAACTGTCGCAGCGAACCGGAACATCGCGAATTGCTGCTCTAACCAATGACTTTGTTCAGGTCCGAATAATGCTCGGAGGTCGTCGATGTCGATGGAAATGGTGTTAGCCGAAGCAGTGATAGACAGTGGGGACACGGCGTGGGTGCTGATCTCCGCGGGTCTGGTTCTCTTCATGGTTCCCGGACTCGCCTTCTTCTACGCCGGTCTGGTGCGTGGTAGCAGTGCGCTCGTCATGTTGCAGCAGAACCTCGTCCCACTCGGACTCGTCTCGATTACCTGGGTCGTGTTCGGATACAGCTTCGCGTTCAGTGGAGACTGGGGTTCCGGCTTCCTCGGTGACCTCAAATTGTTCGGCTTGCAGGACATACACACAGCCGCCGCCCCGGGCTTCCACCTGATCGAAGGTGCAGTCGCGGTACCGACTCTGGCGTTCGTGGTCTATCAGATGATGTTCGCGATCATCACGCCCGCGCTGATCACCGGTGCGACCGCAAACCGGCTCAAGCCCTTGGGCTGGGCCGTTCTGCTCGTGCTGTGGTCGATCATCGTCTACCCCCCGATTGCGCACTGGCTCTTCAATCCCGAAGGCTGGTTGGCGCTCCGCGGAGCTCAGGACTGGGCCGGCGGAATTGTCGTCCACGCATCCGCCGGCGCCGCCGCCCTGGCAATCTTGCTGGTGGTAGGTAAACGTCCGGGATGGCCCAACGCCGAGGCAGTCCCGCACTCGGTGCCTCTGGCGTTGATCGGCGCAGGCATCCTGTGGTTCGGCTGGTTCGGATTCAACGCGGGCGACGGATTGGCTGCCGATGGTGTTGCGGCACAGGCCTTGATGAACACTCACATCGCCGCAGCGGGCGGTATGGTCGTCTGGCTCGTCATCGAAAGGTACACCGAGGGCAAGGCCACGGCGATCGGCGGAATCACCGGCGCGGTAGCCGGTCTCGCGACCGTCACCCCTTGCGCCGGCTTCGTCAGCACCTTCTCCGCGTTGGCGATCGGCGCGCTTGCCGGACTGGTCTGCCACTTCGCGCTCGCGCTCAAGTCGATCTTCAAGTTCGACGACGCGCTCGACGTCATCGCGGTCCACTTCATCGGCGGCATCCTCGGTTCACTCCTTCTCGGTTTGTTCGGCGAAAAAGCCATCAATTCGATCGGCCGCGACGGACTCTTCTTCGGCGGCGGGGCAGGACTACTCGGCGAGCAGGCGCTGGCGTTGATCGTCGTCATCGCTTTCTCGTTCGTGGTGACCTGGCTGATCGCCACGGGCATCGAGAAGACCATCGGTCTCAAGCTGGCCCCGAAAGACCAGGTGGACATCGACCGTCGTCAGCAAGGCATGGACGCATACCGCTACAACGCCGCATTCGTCGACGCAGGTGGTGCGCCGCAGACCAGCGGGTTCGACTCGGGGGTCCTGGTCGAGGGGGCAAAACTTGTTCCGAACCTCGGCGCCCCGAAGCACGAACTCATCACCGCGGTATTGCAGACCATCGAGTCCGAGAAGCTACGGGAGGCGCTGCTGGCTGCCGGAGCGGAGTCGATAGTCGTATCGGAAGCGCATGTCTCCGCGAGTGACTCGGCCTCGCTCAAGTTCCGCGGACAACGCAACGACGTCGTGTTCACCGAGCGGTTGCGTGTCGAGGTGCTGGTCGCCTCGGAACATGCCCAGGCGGTTCTGGACGCGATCAACGAGTACTCGGGCGGCAGGAGGAGCGGTTTCGTCCAGCAAGCGGCCGAACCACTCACCGAAGCGACGGAACAGGGGAGCTGACATGTATTCGACGACAGGGAGTTACCGCATGATCGACAAGGAGCGTTCGGAATGCATCTGACACCGCGAGAACTCGACAAGCTGACAATTCTCATGTTGGCGGATGTCGCACTGAGGCGAAAGGCCAAGGGGCTCAAACTCAACCATCCGGAGTCCGTCGCAGTCATCACTGCAGCCGCCCTGGAGGGAGCTCGGGAGGGCAAGACGCTCGAGGAGGTCATGGCCGACGCATCGCACGCCTTGACGGTCGACGACGTGATGGACGGTGTCGCGGAGATGATTCCGCGTGTGCAGGTCGAGGCGGTGTTCCTCGACGGTAGCCGGCTCGTCACCGTGCACTCTCCGATCCAGTAGCCCGACCGAGATGTCAGGAGCACTCCAAGATGGCAAGCAAATCGACGAAGAAGGATTCCGGCGGCGAGAAGAAAGTACCGGTCGGCGGATACGTGTTGCGGGACGAGCCGATCGAACTCAACGAGGGCCGTCCACGTTTGAAGTTGCGAGTCCGAAACACCGGTGACCGTCCCATCCAGGTGGGTTCGCACTACCACTTCATGGAAGTTAATCGCGCGTTGTCCTTCGATCGGGAACAGTCCTTCGGCTGGCGCCTCGATATTCCAGCGGGCACGGCGGTCAGATTCGAGCCGGGCGACGAGAAGGAAGTGACGTTAGTGCCGTTCGGCGGCAAGCAACGGGTTCAAGGCTTCAACGGACTTGTCGACGGTTGGGCGCCGACCCACGCCGCCTACCGCCCTCGGCTTCCCGGAGCCGTCCAGCGTGCCGAAGAACTCGGCTTTCTGTCCGAACCTCAAACCGACTGATTCTCGTTCACGGCGGACGAAGGAGAGCAACACCCATGACAAGCATTTCGAGACAAGAGTATTCAGGTCTGTTCGGGGTCACCACGGGTGACCAGATCAGACTGGGCAATACCGACCTGTACATCGAGGTCGAGGAAGATCTTCGAACCATCGGAGACGAGTCGATCTACGGCGGCGGCAAGACGCTGCGCGACGGCATGGGCCAGGATCCGGAGTCGTGCAGCATCGACGGTGCGCTCGACCTCGTGATCACCAACGTGGTCATCGTCGATGCGACCATCGGGGTCGTCAAAGCGGACGTGGGAATCAAGGACGGCAAGATCGTCGGCTGGGGCAAGGCGGGAAACTCCAGCACGATGGAAGGCGTCACTCCGGGGCTGACCACCGGTCCGGCGACCGACGCGATCTCCGGTGAGCAGATGATTCTCACTGCCGCCGGCATCGATCCGCACGTGCACCTCGTGTCACCACAACAGGCGTACCACGCACTCAGTGGGGGAGTGACGACGCTGATCGGTGGTGGTATCGGCCCGACCGACGGAACCAACGGCACCACCATCACTTCCGGTATCTGGAACATGGAGATGATGCTCAAGGCCAACGAGGGTTTGCCGGTCAACGTATGCATGCTGGGCAAGGGCAACTCGTCCGGGCATCAGTCGTTGGTCGAACAGATCAAGGCCGGTGCGGCCGGACTGAAGGTCCACGAGGACTGGGGCGCAACCCCGGCCACAATTCGTGAGTCTCTGCGGGTGGCAGACGAAATGGACGTTCAGGTCGCCATTCACACGGATACACTCAACGAGGCCGGATACGTCGAGGACACCATCGCGGCCTTCGAAGGCCGTACCATTCACACCTATCACAGCGAGGGCGCGGGCGGCGGTCACGCACCCGACATTCTGCGGGTGACGGGAGAGGACAACGTACTTCCGGCGTCGACCAATCCGACGTTGCCGTACGGCATCAATACTCAGGCCGAACTCTTCGACATGATCATGGTCTGTCACAACCTCAATCCCAAAGTGCCCTCCGATGTTTCGTTTGCCGAGTCCCGCGTTCGCGCCGAGACGATCGGGGCCGAGAACGTACTGCAGGACATGGGCGTCATCTCGATGTTCTCGAGTGACTCACAGGCGATGGGCCGCGTCGGAGAAAACTGGCTACGCGCGATCCAAACAGCGGACTGCATGAAGCGGTCCCGCGGGAAGCTGCCCGAGGATTCGCCGACGCACGACAACTTCCGCGTGTTGCGTTACGTCGCGAAGGTCACGATCAATCCCGCGTTGACGTTCGGTCTTTCGCATGTGGTCGGGTCGATCGGTGTCGGGAAGATGGCGGATCTTGTTCTCTGGGAGCCCGCATTCTTCGGTGCGAAGCCGAAGACGATCATCAAGAACGGTCTGATCAGCTGGCACGCCATGGGAGATCCGAATGCGTCGCTCCCGACACCACAACCGGTGATCTACCGGCCGATGTTCGGTGGATTCGGCAAGGCGTTGCCGCAGAGTTCGGTCTCGTTCGTCTCGCGAGCGGCACTCGACGACGGCATCAAGGACCGGCTCGGTCTCGAACGTCAGGTTGTTGCTGTCGAGGGGACCAGAACAGTCACCAAGCGTGATCTGGTTCGCAACTCGGCCACTCCGGAAATCAAGGTGGACCCGGAGACCTTCGCGGTGACTGCGGACGGCGTCCACGCATACGTCGAACCTGCCGAATCCATTCGCTTGAACCAACTTTACTTCTTCAGTTAGGGGTCTCCAGTGTCGGGAACAATCACACACACGCACGGCGCCGATGCGACGCCACACACGCACGGCGAGATGACCGCGCCGAGCGGAAAGCCGACGCGAGTCGACGCGCTGCTCGGGAAGGAGACCGACGAGGAGTGGGCCGGTCGACTCGACAATGCGGTAGTCGACGTCTTGTCGCTCGATCAGTGGGAAGCGCAGAAGAGTCGGTTACGACGCACCACGATCGGTGGCCGTGAATTGGCCGTCTCGCTCGATCGGGGTATTCAGTTGCAGGACGGCGACATTCTGCTGTGGGACGAGCCGGTGAACACCGTCGTCGTGGCGAGGATCAACCTCAAGGACGTGTTGGAGATCGACCTGAGCGCACTGGTCGACGTGACGCCCGAGAAGATGATTCAGACGTGCTTGGAGTTGGGACATGCCGTGGGTAACCAGCACTGGCCTGCGGTGGTGAAGGGAATGAAGGTCTACGTTCCGTTGACGGTCGACAAGGCGGTCATGGGCTCGGTGATGCGGACACATGCTTTCGAGGGCATCGAGTACACCTTCATCCCGGGCGCCGAGGTCATTCCCTACATCGCTCCACACGAGGCACGCCGTTTGTTCGGTGCGGCCGCGCGTGAGGGCGAGGGGCATACCCATGACCCTCTCGTCTGAGGGATCCGGGCTCAGCATCAACCGCGCGATGCGGATGATGCAGTTTTCCGATTCCATGTTCCCGGTCGGTTCCTTCTCGTTCTCCAACGGTTTGGAATCGGCCGTGGCGCAAGGAATTGTCACGGGCGGTCCGTCGCTGCGGGAGTTTGTGCTCTCGGCCACCCGTCAGGGTGCGACGTGCGACGGTATCGCCGTACTCGCGGCGCACCGGGGCGCGACCGCCGGTGACTTCTCGGCGATCCTCGCCGCTGATCATGCAGTGATCGAACGCAAGCTCAACGAAGAAGCACGCACGATGAGTACCCGGATGGGTAAGAAGTTGGCCGAACTCGGCGGGCGCTTGGCCGGTGAGACCCTGTTCAACAAGTGGTTGGCCGCGATCGCATCGGGGGAGACGCCGGGTACCTACCCCGTCGGCCTCGGAATTGCTTTCGCGGAGATGGGTTCTCCGGAGGAGGACGCTTTCACGGTCAATCAGTACGGTGTCGCGATGACGTTGCTCGGCGCTGCCCTTCGCATCGTCCGAGTAGATCACCTTGCGACACAGGAGATTCTGTTCGAGGTCAATCAGAGCGCCGGCCGTGAGTACGCCGCAGTGCGTGATTACGGACTCGACGACATGTCCAATTTCGCCCCGATGATCGACATTCTGGCTGCGGTTCACGTCAAGGCGCACGTCCGAATGTTCATGAACTAGAAGGAGAACGATGAAGAAGACAACGCGCATCGGAATCGGCGGACCCGTGGGTTCGGGTAAGACCGCACTCATCGAGGCGATCACGCCGGAGTTCATCAAGCGGGGCACCAGCGTTCTGATCATCACCAACGACGTGGTCACCACCGAAGATGCCAAGCATGTGCGCAAGGCTCTCAAAGGTGTTCTCGTGGAGGAACGCATCGTCGGCGTCGAGACGGGGGCCTGTCCGCACACCGCCGTTCGCGAAGACCCGAGTATGAACCTCGCGGCCGTCGAGGACATGGAGAAGACGTTCCCAGACACCGACGTGGTCTTCATCGAAAGTGGTGGCGACAACCTCACACTGACGTTCAGCCCGGCTCTCGTCGACTTCTTCATCTACGTCATCGACGTAGCCGCAGGCGACAAGATTCCGCGTAAGAACGGTCCGGGAATCTCGCAGTCCGACATCCTGGTCATCAACAAGACCGATCTCGCACCGTACGTCAACGCCGATCTCGGAGTCATGGATCGCGACTCCAAGGGAATGCGGGGAGACAAGCCGTTCGTCTTCACCAATTGCATGACCGGGGAAGGCATCAAGGAAGTGGTGGACCTCATCGTGCACGGAGTCCTCTTCGACGAAGAGGAAGTGGGAGCGAGCGCACCGTGAGCGCACCGCCCGTCCCGGGAGCATCGCGGGCGCTCCCGGGTCCGATCCCGACCATCCCGGAACTCGACCAGTACCAGGACCAACCGAAGCAGGCTCCGGCCGGCAAGGTCGGGAAGACCGGCGTTCTCGAGATGCGATTTGTCGACCGTGGCGACAAGACGATTCTGCGGGACATGTACCGCAAGACACCGCTGCTGGTTCAGCAGGCGCTGTACTGGGACGAAGCGTTGCCGACCATGCCGTGCGTCTACATGATCTCGACGTCCGGCAGTGTGTTGCAAGGCGATCGACTGTTCCTGACCATCGAGATGGAACCGGGTTCCCTCGCGCACGTGACCACTCAGTCGGCCACCAAGGTTCACCGGATGGACGCCAATCACGCGTCGCAACTCCAGAAAGTGGTGCTCGCGGAGAATTCGTATCTCGAACTGATGCCGGGGGTGACGATCCCACACCGCAACGCGAGGTACTACGCGCGCACCGACATCACGGTGGATCCGACTGCAACGCTGTTGTTCTCGGAGATCGTGATGTCGGGTCGCAAGTACCACGACGGCGGAGAGATGTTCGTCTACGACCTGTACTCCACAATGATCAAGGCGGAGCGTCCGGACGGGACGAACCTCTTCACCGAGAAGTTGGTGATCGAACCGGCACGCTTCCCCGTGCGATACGGCGGAATCATGGGTGACCACGACGTGTTCGGCAATGTCATCTTGTTGACGCCGAAGGAGCACGCCGACGCGATTCTCGAAGAGGTAGTTCCGGGCCGTGACGGCAAGGTCGTTTCCGGAGCGAGTCGGCTACCGAACGACGCCGGTCTCATCTTCAAAGTCCTCGGTCCGGAGAGCGAACCCGTCAAGGCGAAGGTTCGTGATTTCTGGGCTCTGGTGCGAAAGGCAGTTCTGGACACCACCATTCCGCCCGTCCCGCTCTGGGGATGACGCGGATCGTCGGATATGGATCGAGGGACGTGCGATGACCACCATCACCAAACCCTGGGACGACGTCGCGGACAAGAACGTCGTGCTCAGATTCATCGACACCAATCTCAAAGGCTCCGGGCAGGTGATGTTCCAGGGCAATGCGCTGACGGGCCTGCTGTTTCTGGTCGGTATCTTCTGGGGAGCGATAGCCGCGGACACGATCACCGTCGCGATCGGTGCCGTGGTGGGTCTGGTGGTATCCACCGTCACCGGCATGATGCTGCACTCCGACGACGATTCGATGCGTATCGGCCTGTACGGATACAACGGAATTCTTGTGGGAGCTGCCTTTCCGACGTTCCTTGCCGGTGGCGTGATGCTGTGGATCTACCTCGTGGTGGGAGCTGCCGCGTCGACCATCGCGTTCCTGGCTGTCGCCAATGTCTTCAAGACGTGGGGCGTACCGGCGCTGACCTTTCCGTTCAACCTCGTCAACTGGTTTTTCCTCCTCGCGGCGTTCCAGTTCCTGCGGATCGAAACGTCGGACCTCAGCGCCGGCCAGTTTCCCCAGCACATCGGGGACTCGTCGGTTCATGCCGACATCACTTTCAACTTCCTGTGGGACACGCTGTTTCGCAACGTCTCCCAGATCTTTCTGATCAACAACACCGTCACCGGTATTATCTTCGTGATCGCGCTGCTGGTCGCGTCGCGTTGGGCGGCGTTGTTCGCGCTCATCGGTTCCGCGATAGCGATGGGTTCGGTACTGGCGCTGGGTGCCAACACCGTCGACATCGGGAATGGTCTCTACGGGCTCAGTTCGGTGCTGACGGCAATTGCTCTCGGATCGGTGTTCTACAACCCGTCGTGGCGTGTGTTCGTCTACACCGTCTTCGGAGTGTTGGTCACTGTTGTCATCCACGGCACGCTGGTGTCTGCGTTCGCTCCGATCAGCCTGCCGGCCGGAACGGGCCCGTTCGTCTTCGCGACGTGGCTGTTCCTGCTGCCGAAGAAGAAGTTCGTTCCCATCCAGCACGACACCATCGAGGGCGGAGCGGCCGAAGGCAAGGATTCGATCGCAAAGGCGAACGGCTAGACGGGCCGAATTGGCGAGGCGCCCGTACGCTGGGGCACACCGATGAGTTGATCCGATCGCCCCGCCACTCTCGAAGGAACGCACCTAAATGACAGACTCCAGCGCCCCTCGCATCCATCTCGGCCCCGTCGAGGATCCGCACATTGCCGACGGAATTCGCGGAGTCGGTGGGGTTCTCGTTCCACTCGCCGAGGCAGAGGGCGTGGTCTGGGTACATGGTCCGGACACGTTCCCGTCGTCGCTACCTGACTCGGTTCGTTGGGTGCAGTTGCCCTTCGCCGGGATCGAGCCATGGTTCGATGCCGACGTGATCGACGACAAGCGGGTCTGGACGTCCGCTGCCGGGGCTTACGCGGGCAATGTGGCCGAACATACGATGATGCTCCTCCTCGCCGGAGTGCGTTCTCTCCCCGAACAATTGGCGGCGCAGTCGTGGCGAAAAGAAGAGTTCGATCCACGGGTGGGCACCTTGCAGGGCTCGACAGTGGCGATCATCGGTTGCGGCGGAATCGGCCGTGCGCTGATCCCGTACCTCGCCGCGTCCAAGGTCAGAATCATCGCCGTCACCCGCTCGGGAACCCCCGTCGAAGGTGCCTCCGAAACGCTCTCGGCCGATCGAACCGGTGAAATCTGGTCCCAGGCGGATCACTTCGTGATCGCAGCACCGTCGACGTCCGCGACGCGGCATCTGGTCGGCAAGGCTGCATTGGACCAGATGTCGGAGTCGAGCTGGATCGTGAACATCGCACGCGGCAACCTGGTCGACACGGACGCGCTGGTCGATGCTCTCGAAGCTGGTTCGATCGGCGGGGCGGCACTGGACGTCACCGACCCCGAGCCGCTGCCGGACGGGCACCGGTTGTGGAAGCTGCCCAACGCGATCATCACGCCGCACGTCGCCAACCCGGCTACGACGCTCACGCGTGTGCTGGCAGATCACGTGGCCGCCAACGTCGCTCGATTCGCTGCGGGTGAGGACCTTGCTGCGGTAATCGATCCGTCGGCGGGCTACTGAACCGACAGAACACGCAAATCCTCGAGACCGTCCACGACGGGAACGCGCCACGAGGCAAGCTCTTCCGGTCCCTGCTCGTCCCACAGTTCGAACAGTTCCGAATCGGTCGAGGAGATGGTGCGCTCCACCATCTCGATCAGCCAGGTGAGCCGTTCGCTGGTCAGGGCCGAGGTGAAGGAATCGAGATCGAGGTCCTGGGCGGCGGGGTCGCGTTTGCGATCGGCGCGCACGATCAACACCAATTCGAGCAAGGCGACGGCGATTTGGCCGCCGTCCACCTCGAGGTAGTCGTCCTCGAATGCCCACTCCACCGATTCGAAGGTGAAGTCACCGTGTCCGATGGACGCGATCAAATCCCCTGCACCGTCGTTATCGAACGGTCCCGATCCCCACGCGCCCACTGTCTACTCTTTTCCGATTGCCGTGTCAGCGCGCTTCGAGCGCGATCTTCGCTCCGAATCCTAGAAGAACTGTTCCGGTTATGCGCTCGAGTGCCTGTCGCACTCGGGGCTTCTCGAAGGTGCTACGCGCTCGCGAGAGAAGGACCACGTAGCCACTGAGCCACACGATGGTGATCGCTGCGTGGATGAGCACCAGCAGCGCAAGCGATGGTCCCGTCGGCCACCCGGCCGGAACCAGCTGCGGCAGCAGTCCGGTGTAGAAGACGGCGATCTTGGGGTTGAGCAGGTTGGTGGTGAAGCCCGTCTTCCACGTTCCGGCCTTCTGCGACCGTGGAGCGTCGGCATTGTGTTGCATCCGCGACGTCCGGCTCTCCCACAGTGTTCGCACACCGAGATAGATCAGATATGCAGCACCGGCGAGCTTGACGACGGTGTACGCCTCCGCCGACGCGGCCAGGATCGCCGACAGTCCGAGGACGGTCAGCAGGCCCCACACCAGAAGGCCCGAGACGATGCCGGCCGCTACCCGGAATCCGGCGGATCTGCCGGCGCCGAGAGCAGCCTGTGTCACGACGGCCATGT
This sequence comes from Rhodococcus sp. 5A-K4, assembly GCF_046097995.1. Classification (NCBI taxonomy): domain Bacteria; kingdom Bacillati; phylum Actinomycetota; class Actinomycetes; order Mycobacteriales; family Nocardiaceae; genus Rhodococcus; species Rhodococcus sp. 5A-K4. The sequence goes on along the minus strand of NZ_JBJURM010000004.1, from coordinate 639 downwards.
CGGGCCCCGGGACCAGGGTCAGTAGGGCGAGCACAGCTGTGGCGGCGAGGAGAGCGGTCAGCATGCACCAAGTATGAAGCCGGGGTGGGGAGCGTTCTCGGTCGGTGGTGTCGTCCCTGTGAACAAAGAGTGGCGCGGTGGAGTGAACTGCATGGACACGCCCGGAAACCGCTGTCGTGCCCGGCATGTTCGTCAAAGTTATGCACACTGTGGGGAAACGAAAAGATGCAGGTAGAAGGAATGACTTCGGTGTAATTCATTCTTTAGTCCACAGGTTATGCACAACTGGGAAGTGGATGTGAATGAAGTTATCCACACCTGTGTGTGCATCGGTGGAAAACTGTCCAACTCCATCGGATACCCGCGAGTAATAAATCCCAACCAGTGGGTTGACCCCGGGACGTTCGTCCTGTCCAATCAAGGGTTAGCGATAGTCGTGCGATGCTCAGGGGGCGCTTGACGGATGCGGAGATTTGGGTTTGTCGGGATTGTGTTGGTCGTGCTCGCGCTTGTTGTGGGCGGAGTGGCGTATGCCGAACCGGCGCCCGAAAATCCACCAGGAGATCTGACAGGTCAGACCGGGGCTCACATCAATCGCATCGAGCAATTGTCGCCCACTCGTAGCGCCGTGTTCGTCGA
>NZ_JBJURM010000049.1:0-24439 GCF_046097995.1 Rhodococcus sp. 5A-K4 | reverse complement strand
ATCAGGGCGGGAAGGATTCTCATAACCAGCGGGTCACTTAATGGGGGTCATGCCACTTGCAACAGCCCGCACTCGGAGCTAGATGTTGTGGGTATGGACGTTGCTGACGCGGGATTGAAGTGGACGGGCTGGTCCTTCGCGGCAGGATGGAAGTTGCGAAACTGACCATCAACAGCAAAGGGACCAGCCCTGTGACACACCGTAATGCTCCGCTGACTGTGGAGGGAAGACGACGCTTGATCGAGCGCTGCCAGAGTCGTCCGATTGCCCACGTCGCCGCCGAAATGGGGATTTCACGACAATGCGCCTCCACCTGGGTCAACCGGTATCGCAAGTTCGGTGAGCTGGGATTACAGGACCGGTCCAGTACGCCACATCATCAGCCGACCGCCACAGCCGCGGGCATCGTGGCCGAGATCGAAGCGATGCGCCGAACCCGGAAATGGTCGGCCTCACGCATCACGTTCGAACTGCGCACCGACGGCATCACCATTGCCCGTCGAACGGTCACGAAAATCCTGCGGAACCTGGGATTGCACCGCCGCCGGTTCATCGACCCGAACGGCGAAACCAACCGAAAACCGCAGGTCATCGTCGCGAAACGACCTGGTCAAATGGTGCATGTAGACATCAAGAAAGTCGGAAAAATTCCGGACGGCGGCGGGTGGCGTGCCCACGGCCGCGGCTCCGAGCAGGCCAAACGATCGCAGCGCCGGAAAACGAGGAACAAACAGGCCCGCATCGGCTACACCTATCTGCATTCCGCGATCGACGGCAATACGCGCCTGGCGTACACCGAGGCACGCGACAACGAAACCGCCGCAACAGCCATCGATTTCATGAACAACGCCCGCGTCTTCTTCGCCGCACACGGCATCAACCGGATCGAGCGCGTGATCACCGACAACGGATCATGCTATCGGGCAGCCGATTTCACTGCTTCATTGCGAGAGGCGCGGCACTACCGCATCAAGCCGTACACACCGAAACACAACGGGAAAGTGGAACGCTACAACCGCATCCTCGCCGAAGAACTTCTCTACTCCCGCGAATACAGCAGCGAGCAGCAACGACGCACCGCCGTCGAAGTCTGGAACGTTCACTACAATTACTGTGAGTCTTGGGGTGGCTGGTCTGGAACTGGCTGGCAAGGTAGGCATCGTGCCGCTCCCGCGCCATGGCCGTGACTCATACAATTACTCGCTCCCTACCGGGATGCGTTTCGATGGACATGTCCGGCTCCGGCGCGGGACGGTCGGTGCTCACCCGGTCCACTCCGATGGCTTGATCAGAAGACTGTCCGCTCCGCGCCCAGTAGGCGAGGTCGTGACTCATCACAGTATTGCCCCGAAGTGACTTCCATCCAGGCTCGCACCGGCCCGCAGCGGCCGCGTCATCATTCCCGTCTCGGAAGGAAGCACGAACCGCCATGTCTATCGTCGCGCATAGCCGCCCGTTCGTCATCGGAGTCGATACCCATGCCCGCAAACACAGTTACGCGATCCTGACCCCGGTCACCGGTGCACTGATCGCCACCAACGAATTCCCCACGACTCCTGCTGGGATGAAAAGGGCCCTGAGCTGGGTTGCTCGCCTCACGGGTGGCGACCTCGCGGCACTGTGGGTTATCGAGTGCGTGGCAACGTTCGGGGCCGGGCTGGCACGAACGGTGACCGGCGCCGGCTACGAGGTCGTCGAGGCCGCTCGCATGGATGCGCGAGCCCACCGCGGGGTCGGTAAGTCTGATGGCCTCGATGCACATCGCATCGATGCCGCCGTTCTGCCGCTCGAGCTCGACCAGCTACGTCATCCACGCGCCGACAGTGGTGTGCGGGCCGCTTTGCGTGTCCTGACGACCGCTCGTGAGCACATGAGCACCGACCGCACTGCCTGCATCAATGCGCTTACCGCCTTGTTGCGGGTCGTCGATCTCGGCACCGATGCTCGCCGCCCGCTGACAAACGCACAGATCACCGAGGTAGCTTCGTGGCGCAGCCGCGTCGAGGAACTCGCACTCTCGGTCGCACGAGCCGAGGCAGTCAGACTGGCGAAGCGAATCCACGCCCTCGATGGCGCACTCGCAGAAAACAATACGCAGCTCAAGAAGCTGATCGAGCAGAGTGAGGCAGCTCCGCTCTTGGAGCAGGCAGGCCTCGGTCCAGTGACCGTGGCCGTTGCCTATGCAGCGTGGTCACACCCTGGACGCGTGCGCAACGAAGCCGCGTTCGCTGCACTCGCAGGTGTGAATCCGATTCCAGCCTCATCCGGGAACACCACTCGTTACCGGCTGAACCGCGGAGGAGACCGGAGACTGAATCGAGCCCTGCACATGGCGACCGTTACGCGCATGGCCCACGATCCCGAGACACGCGCCTACGTCGACAAACGAAAAGCTCAGGGGCGCACGACCAAAGAGATTCGACGCTGCTTGAAACGCTACCTCGCCCGCCGAATCTACCGAACACTCGAAGCGCTCCACACATCCTCAGCCGGGGCTTGACGAACATAGAAGAGTCGATCGACCCCACGGCGCCCTGGCGGGGCAAACACCGTACGAACGCCTCAAGCAAAAAGCACGAGACCCGTTGTCATAAGCCTCTTTCAGTTGCACAGTCTGAGGACTTAGTGAGGATGACGACTCCTCTCAATGCTCCGGATTGCCACCTTCGAGAGTTCGATCTTCGCAGTTCAGAGGGTTATTCTGCCGATCTGACCCACCGTGACTCCTCGCCATCGTGAATGCACCAGGGGCTATCGCTTCGGTAGATGCTCAATTTGTCACAAGTGGAGATATCTACATCGAAAATTCAGCCTGCCGACAGTTCCACTCCAGGTCTTGATTACGGACTCGATCAAAGGTTCAAGGATCGCCCGATGATCTCCTTCATGATCTCGGTGGTGCCGCCGTAGATGGTCTGGATGCGAGAATCCATGTATGCCTTAGCGATCGGGTATTCCTTCATGTAGCCGTAGCCGCCGTGGAGTTGGAGGCATCGGTCGATCAGTTTGACCTGGGCTTCGGTGGTCCACCACTTAGCCATGGCAGCTTCTTGCACGGTCAACTTCTCGGCATTGAGTTGCTCGATGAACTTGTCTACGAGAACGCGGACGGCCGTAGTCTTCGTGGTCTCTTCCGCCAGTACGAATCGGGTGTTCTGGAAGCTACCGATCGACCTGCCGAAGGCCTTGCGCTCGCGGCAGTACTGGATCGTGCTTTCCAGAACGGATTCCATGACTGCAGCAGCGACCACGGCGATGGAAAGCCTCTCCTGGGGAAGGTTCTTCATCAGGTAGAGGAAGCCCATTCCCTCCTCGCCGAGCATGTTGGAGGCGGGGACTCGGACGTCGGTGAAGCTCAGTTCTGCGGTGTCTTGTGCCTTTAACCCGATCTTGTCGAGGTTGCGCCCTCGTTCGAAGCCTGGCATTCCGCGCTCGACAACGAAGAGGCTGAAGCCTTGCGCTCCGATGTCGGGATCAGTGCACGCCACGACGATGACGATGTCGGCGTTGATGCCGTTGGTGATGAACGTCTTGGACCCGTTGAGAATCCAGTCATCGCCGTCGCGGACGGCTCTGGTCTTGATGCCCTGTAGGTCGCTGCCGGTTCCGGGTTCTGTCATGGCGATCGCTGAGATCAGTTCTCCCGAGGTGAATCCCGGCAGCCAACGCTGTTTCTGCTCGTCGTTACACAGATCGACCAGATAGGGCGCCACGACGTCGTTGTGGAGCATGAAACCGATACCGCTGTAACCAGCCTTGGTCGCTTCCTCGGTGATGACGACGTTGTATCGGAAGTCTTTGACGCCGCCGCCGCCGAATTCCTCGGGAACGGCCATTCCCAGGAAACCTTGCTTGCCGGCTTCCACCCAGACGTCGCGATCGACGATGTTCTGCTCTTCCCACTTGTCGTGGAAGGGCGCGACGTGCTGTGCCAAGAACTTCTGGAAGGACTCCCGGAAAAGATCATGTTCCGGTTCGAACAGGGTACGTTCCACGCCAACTCCTACTGCGTCGATGTTTTGTGGGAGAACTGAATTTCGTTGCGTCCGTTCGTACTGTCGTAGGACGGTACGAACTCGTCAGAGCATTCGTCGATGATGTGAGCGATCAGGAGGGTGACTGCATCCGCCTGTAGAGCAAGCTTTCTGGCGCATCCTCACTGCTCGAGGAAACGCAGATCGACCGGTTGTCCGTCGGAGGGGAACGGCAGGGACGTGAAGTTGAGCGGGGCGACGTAGTCGGCGTCGACGCGCCAGTCGAAGCGCAGAAGGAGATGATGCATGATCGCTTTGATCTCGGCGCCGGCGAAGTGCATGCCGAGGCATTTGTGCACACCACCACCGAACGGCTCCCACGCGTATCGGTGCACCTTGTCTTCGCGTCGATGCTCCGCGAAGCGCTCGGGATCGAAGCGTTCTGGTTCGGGCCAGTACTGCGACATGTGGTGCGTGAAATGCGGCACCACCGCCGCGTACGTTCCTGCCGGCACGAAATGTCCCTGGACCTGGGTGTCGCGGACCGCGCGGCGCGCCATGACCGGTACCGGTGAGACGATCCGGAGGCATTCCTTCATGACCAGATCGAGGCTGACGAGTCCGTCGAGATCGGCGTAGCTCGGTGACGCTGTTCCCAACGAGAGGGACTCTGCCCGGCATCTGTCCTGCCACTGTGGGTGTTGGCCCAGGTATTGCATCATCGTGGAGATGGTGATGGTGGAGGTGTCGTGCGCGGCCATCAGGAGGAAGATCATGTGGTCGACTACTTCGTCGTCGCTGAAGCGTTGTCCTGCTTCGGATTCGATGTGGCAGAGCACGGAGAACAGGTCATCGGTTTCGTGTGATCGGCGTGCCGGTAGGTACTGCCGGAAGAAGTCTTCCAGGACTCGGCGTCCGTCGAGTCCTCGCTTCCACCTGGTTCCTGGGACGTTGTAGCGCACGACTGAGGTGGCTGCCTGTACACAATCGACGAAAGCTTTTTTCACCGAGTCGATTTCGCTCTCGGTGGATCCTTCCGCGCCTCCCATGAAGATGTCGGTGGCGAGATCGAGGGTGAGTGATTTGAGTGCGGTGTAGGCGCGGAATCCGTCGGTGGGAGTCCAGGCGTCGAGCGCCGAGGCGATCGCCGGGTTGAGAACGTCGACTGTTTTTTCCAGGCGTGATCGGGTGAATGCCTGCTGCATGATCCGGCGGTGTCGTAGATGTTCTTCCGAGTCGAGAAGCATGAGACCGCCGTGGAAGAAGGGGCCGATCAGGACCGACCAGCCGTCGCCGTTGACGAATGCTCGATCTTTGTTCTGCAGCACTTCTTGGCATGCGTCGGGTCCGAGGACCGCGACCCAACGTCGCCCGATCATCGAGAACCAGGAGACCTCGCCGTAACGGTCCCAGTGCTTTTGCATCAAGGCGAGGGGATCGCGGATGTATTCGAGTGCGTGCCCGACACCGGGGAGCCCCGATCGGCCCGAGATCGGGAGTAACTGCGACTGTGCTGGTGGATCGGCCAGGATCTTGGACATGGATGAACCTCGACTTCCGCATTGATCTGACAGTGCATCCTGTCAGATATGGGTAGTCTGCGTCACAGCGATCGGATCTGTCAATATCGACCTATGACTTCTCCTACGCCACGTCGATACGCGGGCCTGAGCGGCGACCAGCGTGCAGCACTGCGGCATGAAACCTTGCTCGAAGCCGCATTGGAAGTCTTTGCTGCCACAGGCAAGAGCGGCGCCACCATGACCGCCATCTGCGCGCACGCCAAGTTGACCGAGCGGTACTTCTACGAAAGTTTCACCAGCAGAGACGAACTCCTGCAGAAGGTCCTGGACGGAATCGCCGACGAAGTCCGCGAAGCCGGACTGGACGCACTTCGGGCGAGCGGCGGGACGCTCGAGCAGCGCGTACGAAATGCCATAGCGTCATTCGTCACCATCTTGACCGACGATCCACGCAAGGGACGTGTTGCGATGATCGAATCCGCCGCGTTCGAACCTCTGCGCACCCACCGACGTGCAGCGCTGCGGGGCTTTGCTCAGATGGTGGCCGACGAAGCCACACGCATGTACGGCGACCGGGCATGGCCACCACACCAGGGCGAAATCAACGGATTGCTGTTTGTGGGCGGCTTGGCCGAGTTGGTCACCGCATGGTTGAACGACGAGATCGCCATCACCCCTGACGAGATCGTCGATGCGGCAACATATCAATTCACCTCCACAGCCCACAGGTAAGGAGTCGGGTGCGGGAGTTCACGATCGAACGGGTAGCGAGGGCTCCAACCACACCCCTGCAGGGCATCGGCCAGCTGAAGAGTGTCACTCGTGGATGGCCGGACCGTAGGTGTCGGCGTATTCGAGCGCAAGTTCGAGTTTGAGCCGGTTGGCCCCGATGGGGTGTCCGAGCATCTCCTCGGCGCGCTGGATGCGGTACCGCACGGTGTTCTTGTGCACGCCGAGCGCGCGAGCTGCCGCGTCCGGGCTGCGGTTCACATTCAGGTAGGTGCGCAGAGTGCGGCGCAACTGGGTGGAGGCTGCATCGGTACCGTCGAGGCCGCGTAGTTCACGCGAAACCAGTGCCCCCGCCGCGTCGGGGTGGCCGTCGAGTAGGTGGACAATTTCGACGTCTGCATACAAAATCGGACGAGCCGCAACCTCCTGATGTTCCGAAATATGCTGAGCGGAAACAGCTTCGGTGTAACTTTGCCGAAATCCTCGAATTCCCTTGCCTGGGTTGCCCATCGCGATCGATATCCCGGCCGGAATATCCGCACCGATGTCCACTGCGGCGAGATCCGACTCGACGTCCATCGACAGCCACGCCCAGAGCCCTCGCGATCCCGACGGCAGAGTCAGTAGCTGGCGAGCCCCGATCGTGGCCGCGACCGCGCGGACAACGGAATTCAGGACGCCGATCACGTCCTCGGTCTGCTCGGACGGCGCATTGTCGAACCACAGCACCAGTGCCGTGTTATGCCTGATCAACGGGTAATTCAAACGGTTCGATGCCGCCGCTGCATCGACGATCTCACCTCGGATGATCGCCTGCACGGTTTCCGCCTGCCGTGCGAACGCGCCGCTCAATCCGCGCTCTCGTTCCTCACTGTAGGTATCGGTGAGTATCTCCAACGACACGTTGAGCCAGTGATTCGCCCGCTCCAGGAGCCGTATCAATACCTTCGGTTCCAGTACGGGGTCGGTGATGCGCTCACTTGCCGTTTCCGCGGCGAACCTCAGCAGCGCCTTCTGGCCGACTCGGTAGATCTGCATCAAGACCCTCAGATGCAGACCTCGTCGGGCGATCGTGCGCGCGAGATCATGAGCTGCGAGCGGCAGGTCCACCTCGGCGGAGTCGTCGGTGAGCCAGATCAACAGCGCACGCCCTTGCCCGCGGGTGCTGGCATCGAGGTCCCGCCGCAACTCCCGGTCCGCGGAAACTTCGGGGACCTCCGCCACTATTGCTGCGTCGAAGCGCGCGACAAGGCCATCGAGGGTGCCGGGCACCAGCGCCTCCGCAGCGAATTCCCGGAGCCAGGCCATCACCATGTCGTCAGCGGACACGTCAGCACCTCTTTCGCATTTAGACTCAAAGTACAAGAATGACCGATCTCCTTGGCCTATTTCGCCAAGAAAACTTCAGTTTGCTTGTGTAATTCTAATAAGACGTGGCGCACATCATAGAAGGCGGGGTTCATATGAGATCCGGAAGCAAGGCCGAGACGGGCTATGACGACATCGATGTGTACTGCCCCGCGGACGGACGCCTCGTCGCGCGCGTACCGGACAATAGTTCCGAGACAGTGGCCGAGACCGTCCGATCTCTGCGCGCTCACCAAGTCGAGTGGGAAGCGCTGGGGCCGAAAGGTCGGGCCAAGTGGCTACGGAAGCTGCGGGACTGGCTCCTCGACAACGAGCGCCATCTCATCGACGTACTGCAGTCCGAGACCGGCAAGCCACGCGCCGAAGCAGCCATCGAGCCCGCGCTCGCGTGCGATCTGATCAACTACTTCGCTGACAATGCCGGCACGTTTCTCGCCGACGAGCGTGTGAAACCCCACGGACCGCTCTCGATGACCAAGCGACTGATCAAAACTGTCCGCCCCTACCCGGTAGTCGGTGTGATCACTCCGTGGAACTTCCCGCTCGCGATGCCGGCGATGGACATCATCCCGGCTCTGCTCGCCGGCGCGGCGGTTCTGCTCAAACCGTCCGAGGTGACGCCGTTGGCAGCCGTCGAACTCGCACGGGGATGGTCGGACATCGGCGCACCCCCTGTTTTCTCGGTCCTCACCGGCCGCGGCAACACCGGTGCAGCGGTAGTGGATTCAGTGGACTTCGTGCAGTTCACCGGTTCCACAGCAACCGGTCGAGCGATCGCGGTGCGGGCTGCCGAGCGACTGGTGCCGTGCAGCCTCGAACTGGGCGGCAAAGACCCAGCGATCGTGTTGGCGGATGCCGACCTGGACCGCGCGGTAGCCGGAATCGCCTGGGGCGGCCTGTTCAATGCCGGACAAGTGTGTGTGTCGATCGAACGCGTCTACGTCGAGGCCCCCGTCCACGACGAGTTCGTCGCGCGACTGGCGGCACTCGTCGGCTCGCTCCGACAGGGCACCGACGACGACGGATATCGCACCGATGTCGGCGCGCTGGCCACCGAGGCGCAACGTGACCTCGTTGCCCGGCACGTCGCCGACGCTGTGGACAGCGGCGCCACGGCCCTGACCGGAGGCAAAGCCGGGAGCACCGGCACCTTCTTCGAGCCGACTGTCCTCGTCGACGTAAACCATTCGATGGCCTGCATCCGGGAAGAGACCTTCGGGCCCACCATCCCCGTGGTCAAGGTCGCCGACGCCGACGAAGCCGTACGTTTGGCCAACGATTCCGAGTACGGCCTGTCTGCGACGGTGTGGTGCGGGAACAGAACCCGCGGCGAGGAGATCGCCCGCCGACTCGACGCCGGCGCGGTGAACATCAACGACGCCTTCTCCAATCTGTTCGCGCTGGGGCTACCGCACGGAGGCTGGAAGCAATCCGGTCTCGGCGCACGATTCGGGGGTGCATACGGAATCCGCAAGTACACCCGGCAGCAGGCGATCACGATGCCGCGCGGACCCGTGATGAAGCGGGAATTGCTCTGGTATCCATACACCCCCTTACGTGGTCGTTTCGTCGGCCGGCTGCTGCGCGCCCTCGTCGCGCGTGACCCGCGCCGCCGACTGTCCGCAGCAAGCCGCTCGAACTCCCTGTAACGACGACTGAAGGACACAAGGAAAATGACACAATCTCTGCACGGTCGCGTCATCGCGATCACCGGCGGTGCCCGCGGAATCGGGTTCGCAACCGCGACCGCGTTGACCAGACTCGGCGCGAAGGTGGCAATCGGGGACATCGACGAGGCCAAACTCAAGGAGTCCGCGACCCAACTCGGCCTGACCAGCTACCGCAAGCTCGACGTGACCGACACCGAATCCTTCGAGGCCTTCCTCGACGACGTGGAAGCAACGCTCGGGCCTATCGACGTGCTCGTCAACAACGCCGGCATCATGCCCGCCGGCCGGATCGCGGACGAACCCGACGCGGTCACCCGCCGGATCCTCGATATCAACGTCCTCGGGGTGATCACCGGCTCCAAACTCGCTGTTCGGCGAATGCTGCCGCGCGGCCGCGGACACGTGGTCAACATCGCCTCACTCGCCGGCGAAATCTACACGCCCGGACTGGCCACCTACTGCGCCAGCAAATATGCCGTCGTCGGTTTCACCGACGCCGCGCGGGTGGAGCACCGCGGTACGGGAATCGAGTTTTCCGCGGTACTGCCATCCTTCGTCAACACCGAGTTGACGGCGGGTACCAAGGGGCTTCCCGGACTCAAGAACGCCGAACCGGAAGACATCGCACGTGCCGTCGTGGCATTGATCGAACACCCCAAGCCGAAGGTACGGGTGACCAAGCTCGTCGGCGCCCTCGCCGCCAGTCAGAAATTCTTCCCCCGCCAGGTCAGCGAAGCGCTCACCCGAGCGCTTCACACAGACAGAGTGTTTCTCGAAGACGTCGACACCGCAGCCAGGCGGGCCTACGAAGAGCGAGCTCGTCACAGCTGAGCCAGAGTGTCCGCGATGCGCGGGCCCTTCGTCTCGGTCGTCGCTCCGATTCTTCCGGACTCGACATGACAGCACTTCATCTCAGTCAACGACAGAAGGCGCAGAAGATCTTCATGACCACCGAAGCTTCCATTTCCGCGACACCGATATCGCCCGAGGACGATGTTCCACGCCCACTCCGGGTCGCGATCGTCGGCGCCGGCCCCGCCGGCATCTACGCCGCCGACGCCCTCATGAAATCCGACACCGCAGTCTCCGGCCGCGGCGTCAGCATCGACCTCTTCGAGCGCATGCCCGCGCCCTTCGGCCTGATTCGTTACGGCGTCGCGCCTGATCATCCGCGCATCAAGGGCATCATCACCGCTCTGCACAAGGTGCTCGACAAGCCTCAGGTCCGCCTGCTCGGCAACATCGACTACGGCACCGACATCACCCTCGACGACCTGCAGTCGTTCTACGACGCGGTCATCTTCTCCACCGGCGCCAACGCCGACCGCGCGCTCGGCATCCCGGGTATCGAACTCGACGGCAGCTATGGCGCGGCCGACTTCGTCTCCTGGTACGACGGCCACCCCGACGTACCGCGTACGTGGCCGCTCGAGGCCGAGAAGGTCGCCGTCCTCGGCGTGGGCAACGTTGCACTCGACATCGCCCGCGTCCTCGCCAAGACCGGCGACGAACTGCTGCCGACCGAGATCCCCGCCAACGTCTACGAGGGCCTCAAGAACAACAAGGCCGTCGAGGTTCACGTCTTCGGACGCCGCGGGGCACTGTCACGTTAGTTGAAAAGCATAGCGGCACAGCTAGTTTGGTGCAGGTCGCTACGGGACAACGCCGGGCCGTTCACATTCAGGTGGCGGCATCGGTCGCGGTGATCTCCCGCCAGACCGTGAATCGGTCGGCCATCTCGGTACGCCATTCGGCGGCGGTCAGCAGGTGTCGGCGCGGCCGGAAATGTGGCGAGATGCCGCTGAACGTGGACAGGAACCGTTGCGCGTGCCCAGGTGAGGTGAAGCGTTTCATCGCACGTTCGCGCTGTCGGGTCGGTTGGTGCGAGTTCTCGGCGCGATTATTCAAATACTTCGACTGGCGATGCTCGACCGATCCCAGCAGTTCGCGGTGCGCCACCTGGTAGCTGCCCAGCTTGTCGGTGACGATCATCCGCGGAACATACTCCAAACCTTTGAGCAGCCTCCGGAAGAACTTCTTGGCTGCCAACGCGTTTCGGCGTGACTGAACCAGCACATCGAGAACGTTGCCATGCTGATCGACAGCACGCCACAAATAATGTTGCCGACCATTGATCCGAATGAACACCTCGTCGAGGTGCCACTTGTCACCGGGTTGTGGACGTCGGCGGCGGAGCTCGTTGGCGTAGGCCTGCCCGAATTTGGCGCACCACCGCCGGATCGTCTCGTAGCTGACCACGACACCGCGTTCGAGCATAAGTTCCTCGACCTCACGGAAGCTGAGCGGGAATCGAAAGTACAACCACACGCAGTGGTTGATGATTTCGACCGGGTAGCGGTGGCCTTTGTATGACGGCATCGGGGTGGGCACGCCACATTCTCCCAGTTTGCTGCGTTCAACAACGTGACAGTGCCATCGCCGGGGCCACGATCCCCGGCAGGCTGCGCCGCGACGGACGCGCATAGCTGTAGTTCGTCCGCCCCGACTGATCCGCCAATGCGCGCCGGATCACCGCACGCAACACCCGATCCCACGGCACGGTCGGCGGCGTGAGAACCTCACCGGCCCAGCGCGCCAACCCTGCCGGTGCGCTCCCGCGCCCCTTCCCCTGCGCAGCCTGCACCGCCCGCGCCACATGACGGCGCACCAGATCCGCTTCCGCGTCGTCCAACCCGTCCGCGACCTCCCCCGCTGCCGCGCCCAACTCCCCCGGCACCGGCGCGCATCCCGCACCGGATCCGCATCCCACGTCGTCGTCGTCTGGAAACTGTTGTCCGTAGCCGGATCGATCAGGTGCGTGTAGTAGTCCTCCGCGATTCCGCCGTCCTCACACCCGAACGATTGCGGAGTGATCACCCCGTCCGGTAACCCGACGCCCGCCGCCAGCAAGTCGTCGTTGATTTCCGCGTCCGCCGCGTAATTCCACGCCACGTGCCCCGCCGGCTTCGGCAAGGACTGACCCCGCACCCCGTGCGCCCGCAGCAAGTGCCCGACCTCGTGCAACAACACCGCACCCGCCACCGGCACCGGCCACGCACCAGCCCCCACCAACAACGCCGGATCTAGATAGAGCCGCCACTGCGCATCCACCGCAAACGTGCCCAACCCCGGTGCAGCAACAGGCTGCGCCGCGAACAACGCCCGCATAAAATACGGCATCTGCTCGGCAGAAACCAGCCGTGCCAGGCGAAACGCCCGCAACTCATCCGGCGCGAGCGACCGAACCCCGCTCATGCTGCCGCCTCCATCAGACCCGCAGCGGTCAACATCGGCGCGAACCGACGAGCAGACGCCGGGACAGTCGCCTTCGCCGGTCGCGCCTTCGCCAGCGTGCGCGCCGCCGCGCCCGCCACGTCCGGTGCGCCCGCCTCCGCAGCCGCGATCAGCGGACCCCACGCACTACGCCAAGCCTCCACCGTGCCGCGTCCCACCGCCCACGCCGTGACACCGGACAGCACCGCCCACACCAGATCAGGACGCGACTGCCAATCGAACGCCGAATCGGGATTCTCCACCACCGCAACCGGATCGGGCAGATCCGCGCTACGACGCCACTCCAAGAACTCCACGCCCGCACCCTCACCGATCAACCCGAACACCGCCGTGTTGATCGCCGCGTTGTCGTCCTCCCGCAAATGCGGCAACACCGCCGCCAACATCGACCACGTACGACGCGACGGCCACGCACCACCTGTCTGCGCAGCCGACGACGGAAACGCATCCAACGCATCAGGATTGCGCTGCACAAAGCCGGTGATCGAACTGCGCACCAACGCAACCCGCTGCTCATCGGTGGCCACCGCACGCGAGGCAGGCGGCGCACCCCACCCCGTCGACATACCGTCCAACCACTCATCCACAGACGGCGTGAACTCCACATGGCAGAACCGATTCGCCAACGGCGCTTCCAACTCGTACCCACCAGCAGCGCAATCCGGAGGGTTCGCCCCCGCAATCACCCGAGTTCCCTTCGGCAACTGCACATCACCGACAGTCAGATCCAGCGCCACCGCCAACATCGCCGCCTGCACAGCAGGCGGACTCGTCGTCAACTCGTCCAGAAACAGATACCCGCCACCCCCGGCAACCAATTCCTTCGCCCACGCCGGAGCCTCCAACGTCACACCGTGCTCCCGCACCACCGGCAACCCCGCGAAATCCGACGGCTCACGCAACGACCCCAACACCGTCTTGCACAACACCCCATCCGCCGCAGCCAACCCACGCACCAAACTCGACTTGCCCATCCCCGGACCCGAAATCAGCAACGACGGCACACCCGCTCGCCCATTCGCATCCAACACAGTCACCGCAGTAGCCAGATCAGCCATCAGAACACTCCAAAAAAATCGGCACGATGGTCAGTCGCGCACTCAACAGGACACCTCGAATTATACGGTCTGAACTGCGGAAATGACGGATTCTGTGGCTCTAAATGGCCCTGCCCCTCGCCGTGCCGGGGGCGCGGCGAGGGAAGGCCGGCCAGCCGGCCGGCCCTCTCCCCCCGTGTGACCAGATCGTGTCGTACACACCTGAGATAGTGCGGAGTTGCGAAACAACGCAGAATACGAGAAAGAGATTCACACATGCAGGTCGGCGATCATGTCCGGATCCACACCACCGGTAAGTCGGTGTTCTCCATCGTCGAGATCGATGAAGCCTCGGGAAAGTCCATCGTCGAATCCGTCACAGACGCACCGGGAAAGTACCCCTGGCCGACTGACTTGACCAGCCTCGTCGCCGCTGGGAATCCGCAGGGCTGATAGAAAATGTGTCTCGATCACACATCAATAATTGGTCGATTTAGTGCAGTTATTGCCTTATATGGTCGCAAATGCGACCATATATGGCATGGATGAGATGACGGTGCACGATGCTGCAGCTGCACTCTCGGTGACCGAACGGCAGGTCACCAGACTCGCTCGCGCCGGTTCCATCACCATCGCCCGCGAGGTGGGCAATTCTCTCCTGCTCAACAGTGCATCCGTCCACCGGATGGCCCAGAGCTCTCGCCGTCCCGGACGCCCGTGGAATCCTGAAGTTTCCTGGGCAGCCCTGGCCTTGTTGTCCCACTGCACAGTCGACTGGATCGCTTCTCCGACACAGATCACCCGACTCAAGCATCGTTTACGCCGGTCGTCCGCGGCAGAAGTGGCCTACCTCGCCAGAAACCGCGCCACCACACACCACATGGAGACCTGGGGGGAGGGCGACGTAGATGTCTTGATCAGGGGCGGCTACCTCGCCGCCACCGGTATCAGCGCGATCATCCACGTACCGGAAACAGCGGCGCGATTCGGACTGTCCTCCGCGAGAAACGACAAAGCCGACGGGTACATCGTCGACGACGACTTCGACGACGTCGTAGAACAATTCGGGATGCTCTCCCAAAACGGTGATGTCACCCTCCGGGTCGTTTCCACCCTGAACCCATTCTTCCGTACATCAACGCTTCCGATCGCGGCCGTCGCCGTCGATCTGATGGAATCACTCGACACCCGCCAGCGCAGCGCCGGCACGCGCGTACTCCAGGAGCTACTCGATGACTTCCGTTGAACGTCCCGAGTGGACTATTCAGGCGCCTGCCGGCGGGTGGGCTACACCGTGGCCGCAAGCCGCGGAACTGGCCAACGCGATCCCGTCCGACCAATGGACACTGATCGGGGGGCTGATGGTGCAGCTGCACGCAGCGAAAGCAGGAGTGCCACTCAACCGACCTACCCTTGATGTCGACATCGTGCTGCACATAGAAACCGGCGCAGCCGTATTCAACGAAGTCAAGAAACAACTCGAGGATCTCGGCTACGAACTCCGCTGGTCGCTCCAGGACGACGACCCCATCCACCGGTTTACACGTGGAGGAGAAAAGACGCCCGAGATAGTCGATGTGATGGTCGCCGACCATCTACCACCGAAGCATGTCCCGAAGCTGAAAGGGCACCCGGTCTTCCAGGTCCCAGGTGCCACATCTGCATTGCGGAAAACCGTGAACTGCACGATCGAAATTGACGGGGTACCAACCCGTTTGAGCCTGCCGACCGTTCTGGGGGCTCTGATCCTCAAGGGGGCAGCTTTCATCAGCGACCGCAAAGACACGCAACGCCATCTCGATGACGCTGCAATCCTCGCCAGTGCGATTGGCAATCCGATCGTCGAACGTGATGTGACGATGACGGAAAACGACCCACGCAGACTCGAGAAGCTCGCTGAGGCACTCGAAAACCCACAACACCGTTCGTGGCAACTCGTCCCGGAAGGGCGTCGAGATCGCGCGTACAGGGCGCTGATGACTATCGCTAGCAGGCCAGAGAACCCCAGTTCAGGTACCGCGCAATAGCCGAGCGCCACGACAGAACTTAGCTCCAAGATCGTCTTCGCTACTCACACAGTGAGCGAGAACGGCAGGTTGAGCGTATGCCGGCGGAAACCGTGCATGTACGGCGGCCGCAGACCCGTGGGTCCTCGGCCACCGGTTGCCACCGCGGTTCCGTGCAGGCATCCATCCGGGGTTGGCCGACCGAGGCTGCCATCAACATGGAGATGTCCTGCCGACCAGCCAAAAGACTCGTCGAGAGGCGCCACTTCCCACCGCAGAACTCGACCTTCGCCCTGACTACGTTTTTTTCCGATCGCGGCAATGCCTTGCAGGATCGCCATGATCCGGTCATCGTCTCCCACACATTGCCATGTCACGGTGTCGGTGCTCGTGACCAACAACGGCATGCTCCGCGACCGGTACGGGCCTTGCCTTTCCGAGACGACGCCCGGGAGATCTGCCACGAGGTCCCCGAGCGCCGCATGATCGGGGCGCCCCGTCCAGTAGCGCACCACTGGATGATCGACAGGTTTCTCGGGATACGCGCAAGTAGCTGCCCAGTGCCATAAGCCTCCGCCTGACAGTTCGCATCGAGCCAAGGGCAAATCGAGGTCTTCAGGGTCGACGTCGGCTGCCAGCGCAGCTACGTCTTCTCCTCGATCGCGCTTGCCCGCCTTCTGGTCTGCCCATATTTCGGCGGCGAGCAGTCCGTCGAGGCTCACTCCCCAGGGTGCGGCGTGCGCGATTCCGTGGGCGAGTCTCGCTTTCACCAGTAGCGGCCTCATCACCAGTTCGCCAGAACTTCCAGCGCGTCGTCTCGGACACTGCGCAGATGTTCGCGCCAGTCCACCGCAGATGCTGTGGTGCCGGCAGTCGTCGATCGTGTGGATTCGACGCGAACCATCCCGTGGCCGATCGACAATCGCCCGCCGAGTCGTCCTGCTGCTGTGAATTCGGCGAGGACGTCTGTGAAGAAGGCGATCTGCAGATCGGTGGCTCGGGTGAGGCGGATCCAGGATTCGAAGGTGGTTCCCGCAGGTAAGGTCTCGACTTCGTAGCGCATCAGGTGTGAGCCGGTCGCCGAGTTCTCCGCGTCGGACTCTGCCGCGGCGGTTGATGGGAAGTCTGCGGTGTCCGAGTCGTCGAATCGGCTGTACCGCTCGATGCCCAGCAGCTCGAACTGGCTCAGTAACGGGAGCTTCGACGGTCTGGACATGATGTGTTCGGTCTCTTTGACCCGCGGTACGACTTTCCCGATCTGGGCGCGGCCCTTGATCATCGTGGAGCTGCTGTTACCTCCGAAGACGCCGATCAGGGGGATGAGATTTCGTGCATGCTCGAGTCTGTTTCCGGAGAGGGGTTCGCCCTTGGTTTTTCGTAGGGCTCCTCCGCTGCGGAGGGTGTGGGCCGCCGGCAGCGACAGTGTGCCCTCGTAGTCGAGCACGTCGCGGAGGAGTTCCTCACCGATGCGTCGCAGTGTTCCGCGGAAGGAGTTGCCGGAGATGATCGGGACGAGCTCCCCCGTCCCGTCGGGCTGAATTACTTCTTCGCGGCGAAAGAGCGCCGTGGTTGTCGAGGTGCTGTCGTCTTTGTGCGAGATCGACGACAGTGCGTAGATGTCCAGATCCCAATGCACAGTGCTGGTCATGGTGATGTTTCTCCTGCGTTGTCGCGCTGCCGGCGGATGTGGGTTTGGGACTCTCGGTATGCCGTCGCGACGATCTGCGTTCGAAGCACCAGCGCCCGGGTCGATTCGCGCATGATTGTCAGCACTGGCTTCGGTGGTTCTCTCAGTAGTTGCGAGAGTTCGAGTCGCTGCGATGCGTTGGGTCGGGATTCGAGCTTCTCGGACACGATGCCCCACCATCGGTCGAGATCGGCGCCGCACCGGTAGGTGGCGAGCCGGACTCGATCGGGAAGGTGGTGTTCCCAGTAGACGGCTCGGCGGGATGCTACCCATCCGTTTTCCCAGTCGATTCCGTAGTGCAGCAGCAGAAGTAGCCGTTCAGCGGTTGAGTGAGCCCCGGTCAGTGCGGGTAGTTCGGGAACGGACGCAAGCCATTTGTCAGTGGAGGTTGCCATTACGGTTCCTTCCTGTTCGAGGAGGAGGCGCGTAGGCCGAGTTCCCACCATGGGGGTGCCGCG
This sequence comes from Rhodococcus sp. 5A-K4, assembly GCF_046097995.1. Classification (NCBI taxonomy): domain Bacteria; kingdom Bacillati; phylum Actinomycetota; class Actinomycetes; order Mycobacteriales; family Nocardiaceae; genus Rhodococcus; species Rhodococcus sp. 5A-K4. The sequence continues at coordinate 6,693 of NZ_JBJURM010000049.1, read as the reverse complement.
CGCCATCGATCGAGTTCTGCCCAGTCTTCGAGGAGTCCCGTCCACCGTGCGGCAGGAAGTCGGCGCATCATCGCGAATTGCGGTGCGCTCGCTGCCAGCATCCGCTCTCCGAAGCCGTCCGCGCGCAGGCGGCGCATCGCAGCGAGAGTGTGTACATCGTGTTTGGTCCAAGACAACGAGATGTCGTCGACACTAATTTCGCCCCACCGCGCATGAGGGAGAAGGTGTTTGCGACGCATACCCACTGGCACGACGAGCGCGTGCGCGGAGGTTAACGGTTTCTGCAGGCGCGCTCCGAGTTGTCTCGAAGTCAAAGTTTTCAGTGTTGGTGGGCACGCTCCCACCAACTGGATGTTCAGACGCAGTGCTGAGGTGCGGTAGACCCACGCGCAGACTTGGCACATCCCTTGCGCGGCGGGCGAGGACCACCCGTCGAAGGCAGTGAATGTACGTGAAACGACGGATCTGACAGAGATGTTGCCGGGGCTCTCACGCCCGCACCGGGCGCAGGGGCCACCGCAGCGGCGACCTTCGACAGGTGGGGGATCAACTGCCCTGTGTGCGGCGGTGCACACGTCTTCGATACTCACAGCGTTCGAGTCGGTCATGCAAAGCAAGCTATCTGCGGCACATGACATTACGAACACCGCGCACATTACGGCAGTGGATGATCAGCAGCTGTCGAGGCCGCCAGCGTCGGTTTCGTTATGCGGGTCCCTTGTTCACGAAATCGTCGGCGAGATCCGCCGCGAGTTCGAGGTACGCACGTTCGGTCTTCTTGCTCAGCAGCGGCAGGTCGATCGGGCCGCCTTCCCCGAGGTGTTCGTCGAACGGGATGATGCGGACCGCTCGTACGCCTTGTTGGCGGAAGACGTCTTCGAGCTGACTCAGGTCGAGTGAGGAGGATCCCGGCCGTGTCGAATTGACGACCACCACTGCCTTTTCCACCAGGCGTTGATGTCCTTGCTCGTTGAGCCATGCCAAGGTGGAGACAGCCGATCGTGCGCCGTCTTGGGCGGTGGGGCTGACCACGACGACTGCATCCGCCTCGTCGAGGATGCCCTTCATCGCTGAATGCATCATGCCGGTTCCGCAATCGGTGATGATGATGTTGTAGTGCACTTCCAACGTTTTGAGCGCGTCGAGATAGTCCTGCTCGTTGAAGGCTTCGGAGGTGGCCGGGTCAGTTTCGTTGGCGAGGATTTCCAGACGACTGTCCCCCTGTGAGGTGTAGTGCCTCACATCGCTGTAAGTGCGGATGTGGTGATCTGCCAGCAGGTCTCGAACGGTGTATCGGTGCTCGCGATGCTCGCGATCGGCAAGGGTTCCGGCGTCCGGGTTGGCATCGATCGCGATCACACGGTCGCCTCGCAGCGAGGCGAACGTCGACCCCACTGTTTTCGCTGCAGTTGTTTTTCCCACCCCACCTTTGAGGGAAACGAAGGCGATTTTGTACACGCCTCGCGAAGGCTGGTTGATCCGTTTGACCAATTCGAGGTACTCGAGCTCTGCCTGCGACTGACCCGGGTTGACCTTGCCCCCTGTCAATTTGAACAGAAAGCGGCGGAAACCTTTCGCCGGCGGGCGTTTCGCACGACGGATGATGTCGAGGTCGTCGATAGTGCGCCTCGGAGGGGTTGAGGATCGGAAATCAGAGGCGATTCCGGGGTTGACCTGACGCGGTTGAATGGCAGGTCCCTGCGGCGGGGCGCCGTTGTAGTGCTGTTGACCGTATTGGCCTACCGCTGGCGCGGCCGGCTGAGCGGTGGAATGAGGGTGGGTCTGACCCGCGCTCAACGGCTGCTGATACTGCGCGGTGTGCGAACGCGGTTCTTCAGTCTGCGGGGCCGAGGCGTTGTATCCACCAGTGCCGCGAGATCCTTGAGTGTCGACGCCGGCGCCTTGAGCAGGAAACGCTGTCGTCGGCGGATCCCATGACGGAGCTGATTCGACTGCGGCGTTGGGCGCACTCGACGAAGTGGTCGGGGGTACAGGCTGCGAGCTCGCCGGCGGCAGGTTCGAGGGCGACACGACCCGGACATTTGCGACCCGCGATGGACCAGGCGGCACCGGCTGTGGGTGCGCAACAGGCGCTTCCTGATTCAGGGTGGAGTCAACGTGGCGGGTGGACCACGGGCTCCTTTGCGCTGTCTCTGACTCCGCGTGAACACTCCGGATGTGATCGAGCGGATCGGGCGTAGTCGGTTGCGGCTTGCTCTGACGCGCCTCCTGCGGGGCGATCGGCTGCCAGCCTCCGTTTGCCGCAGGCGCTCCGGCTTCGGTTGCGTGCGTGGGAGCTGACGGGGCGAATGGCTGCGCTGGGGGTGCGGCGTCGACTGGCGATGATCCCTCATGCGGATGTGGTGCGTGACGTGCGACGCGGTCTTCGGTGTGAACTTGATGGCCGCCGCTGTCCAGAGGGTTCTCACCGTCATCGGCGCTGGCATCGAGCCATGGTGGCAATTCGGGATTATTCTGGTCGCTGGACATGGTCCCCCACTTTCGTTGGAAATTCGTTTTGGGCGATTTTGGCGAACGTATCACCGACTGGATACACGACGAGCAGTCAATATCTGCTCCCGTCTCCGGGATTCACACACAGATACGCGCTTCGCACGAAGCGGAGAGACTGCCGATAGGGTTGAAACCCTCATGAAGGGAACGGGATGAGTGCAACTCCGGATGGCTTGAACATGGCCACGCTCAATGCATTCCGCCCTATCCGGCACGATCTGGAGTCAATACGAGCGAAAATCGCTGCACACCTCGAAGATAATGACGGTTACGTCGCGTTCTCCGGCGGTAAGGATTCGCTTGTCGTGCTTCACCTCGCCCTTTCCGTGGAGCCGAATGTTCCCGTCGTCTTCTTCGACTCCGGAGCGGAGTTTCCTGAGACGTACGAATTCGTGCAGCGAGTGGCACAGGAATGGAAGTTGAACTTTCAGGTATATGCGGCAGAGCCCCCATTACTGGAAATGCTCTCCCGAGACGGGGGTTGGCAGCACGAACGTGCGGCGGACTACCTAAAGTCCGTTTCACTGCACGAATCATTGATTGCGGAGCCAGCTCGTCGCGCGCACGCCGACCACGGGCCAGGCGAGATATGGGGTGTACGCGCCGACGAATCTGTCAAAGGCACAGGTCGATGGTCGCTCTATCACAGCAATCTCGCGCTCGAAATCGAACGGAACTGCCGAACGTGTTGTGCCACTAAGGCGGAGCAACGCCGGGCACACGGTGGCTTGATCTCGCGCGCCGACAGAACTCGCGTGATTGGGCCGGCCTGGGATTGGAGCCGCGACGATGTCTGGGGCTACGTGGCTCGACACAAGCTGCCGGCCAACCCGATCTACGACAAACTACGTGGTCTCGGCGTCTCCGACGAAAACTTGCGGGTCAGCCATCTCATCGACGGGCACTTCCTCGAACAAGGCCGGGTCACGTGGCTACGACGCGGATGGCCGACATTGTTCGAGGAAATCGCCGATGTACTTCCCCGTATCCGCGAGTACGTCTGACACCTAAGTGTGAAGCGGGTGTTAGTCGCCGATCTTGAACGAGTTTTGGGCGGAGTCGGTGCATTGGAGGTAGGTCTCGGCATGGGAGCGGCCGTCGACGTACGGCCAGTTGCAGCGCCATCCTTCCACTGTGGCGAACCGCCCTTGACCTTCGATGACCACCGAAGTGTCATTGAGGTATCGCTCACTGATTGCAAGGGCCGTTGCGCACTCGACAGATCCGGTTAGGACGATCACTGGTTGGACGGCGCCTGTGGCGTGGGGGACGACTGTCCCACACAGGTCGCCAGCAGTTGCGGCGGACGCCGGCGAAATTCCGGGCTGAACCGGCGGGGCAGTACCTGGCTGGAACTGCGACGTTGGAAAGGGATCAGCAGTTCCGGTGGTGATGCCCGCCTGTCCTCTGACGTCCGTGACGCCCGCCTGAGTGGGTGCTGTGCCGGACGTCGACGAGGCAGACGATTCACTGGTGGCGCTTGTCGTCAACGACTCGTTTTCAGATCCCGAATCGGTACACCCTGCAACTGTGGCCGCGGTCATTGCTGCAATCGCGATGATGCAGCGTCTGGTCGAACGTCGTTTCACAGTGTTCTCCATTATCTCGTGCTGTTGATTAGTGTTGTACAAGTGCACTTTTCAGTTGCATCCTCTGCCCTACCTCGGTTAGAGTCAGTGCACTGAGATTGCACCGTGAGAGTCGGAGGCATCACCCTTTGGGTGGCCTCCGATTTTTCTTTGCGCCGGCAGTGTTGTTATTTTCGGGATGCTCGACCGCCGAATCGCCTGAAGCCGGTTCTACGAGGCTGAATGTCGACTTCCCTGCCAGGATCTCGGGGTGCATGAAGATTTCGGGGCGGCCTTGTGCGTCTGTGTAAGCCATGCTGAACCTCTATTTCTCAAGTCGCTTCGGTTGTCGTAATCTCGCGCAGTTGCACGACGATTCTTTCGCCAGGCGGCTGACCAGGCCGTTCGTAAGGGGCGTTGTGTATGGCGACGACTTCGACATGCATTCCTCGGGGCAGCACGTGCGCGGTGTTGTTTCCGCTATCGGATTGCCCCAGGTACATTCCGCGACTGGTTTCGATCTCGAAGGCAACGTCGTTGGGCCCGCGGTGTGCATCCAGTTCGTGAAGTGTGTGAGTGCCGGCCGTGAAGCGGTCGAAGGAAATCACCGCGCCTGGTTGCAGATTCGATGGCCAATCATGCTGCCCCGCTATCGGATGCGGCATCGTGACTTCGGTGTAGACCAGATGGCCTCGACCTGTTTTCGACTCCGCTGATTGGATCGCACGGTCGATCCGTTGGACCTCTTTTCGCTGTTTATCGTCAAGCAGAACAGCGTCACCGTTGACTCTCGACAGAGCGGCATTCGTCTCAGCCCATGTCTTCGGGTCCGACACCAAACCGTTCAACGCCCGATGTTGTGTCCCGGGCATTGTGTCAAGGACAGCACGTTTGGCCACCGATCGCGCTTTGCGTTGTCTCGAACTCAAGTTTTTGCGGAGCTCGATCTCACCGGGCAAGTTGCGGCGCAATCTCGCATCTGTGATCGGGGCAGTTCCCGGCCGAGGAAATGCGCGGTTGAGGTCCTTCGAAGCTCGGGTCAGGCTCATCCCTTCGGTGGCCGAGTCGAGGTTCCGTGCGGAAGCTCTTTCCTTCTCTCGCTCCGCATACCGTTGTTCCGGGATGACGAGAGCTTGCTTCTTCGTCGCTATATTCGAGTTTCCGCCGTCGACATCGACGACACCGGATACTCCGTCAGGGCTCGACCTGGTGTAACTGCGAGACATAGGGATCCACTTCCTCGAACGAGTCAACTCACGCCGTTTTGCGATGCGGAGTGGGAACTTGAGTCCCCAAGGTCATCGCAGTGTCGAGGACGTCGGAGATGTTCCTGCTGGTTCGCCCGCACATCGCGCATTGGGCGGGAAGGTGCTGGGTGACGAGTTCCACGAAATGTATGTGGCACACCAAATGCGGAGTCGGGGTCCACCCGGCGCAGCAGTCTCTCAGAGTAAGAGCCCACTGCGCCGGACGGATATGAGTCACGTCGACGCCGGCTTGTTTCTCCAGTTCGCAGCTGGTGCAGCTCGGGAGGACACGTACGACCGAATCGATATCGAGCGGCGAGTTGTGGTCCATCATGAACTCCTCTGTTCTGCAAAGCTGGCAGGCGATTTAGTCGTTGGTACCGGCGCTGCTGGGCTGTTCACCGGTGTGATTCGGTGATGCGGGCGGTGCGGCCTGGGACGTTGTTTCGGCGGCGGCCGGCTTCTGTCGACGAGCCTTCTTCTTCTTCGGCGCCGAGTAGCCCATATCTGTGAGTTCACGCGCTGTCCAGCCACCGGAAATGGCTGTGTCGTATGCGGTTTTGATCGTGTCTTCCGCGCGCGCGTGCTCTGCGTCAAGCGATTCGAGTTCCTGGGCGTGCTTGGCAAGGAGAACCTCGCGCTGATCGAGTATTTCCTGCGCAGAGGCTTGCGCCTCACCAATTGCTCCGACAAGCGATACACGTGCCTGAAGAGCTTTGTGTGCCAGTGCCTCAGCGCTCTTGCGTGCTGTGTCCACTGCCTTCTTGTTGGTCGGTGTGGGGCTCATCTGTCATTTCTCCTTGGTTATTTCCGGATCTAGACCGCACGCAAGTGAAGCGCTGTGGAGGTCACCGGTGGTGACGCTCAACGCGTAGTCGCGGGCGACTGTCAAATAGCGTGCCGCATACTCGCATCCGTACGCCGTATTGGGGGGCATCCATTCATCGAGTCCTTTGTCGGATTTCTTCCCGTTGGTCGGTCCGTCCACGGCCATCAGGTTGCGATCGATGTCGTTGGCAAACTGGATTCGTTTGTCGACCGCCCAAGTCGAAGCGCCCATTTTCCATGCTCGGGCAAGGGGATACACGTGGTCGATCTGAACCGCCGATGCGTCGGCCTTCTCGAACTCGATGGTCGTACCGGTGTAGGAATCCTGAAGCGTTCCCGCTATGACGACACAGTTCCGCGTACCGGGCTTCGTCTCTACGGCAATTAGTTGTTGTGCCAGAACATTGTTGCGTGAATCGCAACCATCGTGGCCGCCTGGTCCGTCGTAGTCGTCGGTCCACGCAGGCCCGAAACTGCAGGATTCTCTGAACAAGAATTCAAGCTTGGTAATCATGTGGAAGTCCTTCCCGAGATCG
>NZ_JBJURM010000048.1:0-32325 GCF_046097995.1 Rhodococcus sp. 5A-K4 | reverse complement strand
TCAGTGAGTGATCTCGGTTGCCTCCGAGTGTCTCACTAAATCCTGACAGAGAGGGCCGAACTAGAAGCAGCGCAAGGCTCCGCGAAGAGAGCTGAAAAAGCAGCCGCCGCAGCAGAACAAACGGCAGGACGCGCCGGAACAATAACTCTGGCAACTTACTTCGACAGTCTCGCGGCGAAGGAAGTTAAAAGTGCCGGTAGCTGGTCGAAACTGGCGGTGGTCAGTCTCATAGGAACCGCGGCGGTCGCACTCTTGGTTTTGTGGATCGGTGCCGAGCACAGCCAGGACTGGACCCGCCAGCTTCTCCACCTCGCACTAGCCCTTCCGGTAGCAGCCTTATCTGCTTACGCGTCAAGTGTCGCCAGCAGACATCGCCACCAGGCCTGGTGGGCTCACACCACCGCAGCACAACTGCAGACCATCAGTGCTTACGTGCAAGCCTCTGGCCGACGACGCCCGCGACCACGTCCTCGAACAATTCGGCCTCAGGATATTTGCCCAACCCGCATTCAATACGACAAACCAGCAACCTGAAACGGCATCTCTGACTGCAATGCTGGAAGCAGTCCTCAACAGAACCAGCGGCAAGAACGAGACAGCTGCGTAGTAGCGACGAACAAGGAGCAAACACCCGATGACCGAGCGTGTCACTGTGAAGACTGCCGGTGGCCATACGTACCAGCGTGATGATGGGTTAAGCTGTTGACGTTCGACCGTCGATGAGGGTCACGGTCGAGCGTCCATCCAGCAACAGCGCTGCGCCACACCATTGTTTGGGTGTCGGTGCGATTCGCTGTGGGCTGGCCGACGCTCCCAGTGAAGGCCCTCCATGTCGATTCCTCATTCGCTCTCCCCCAGTACTGACCACATCTCGTTCACCATCGACGGTGGTGAACCTCGATGACGACTCGCTCTGTTTCGACGGCCGAGCTGCAGCGCCGGTCCCAGATCGCTGCCGCCGCCTACGAACGCGGTCGCCGCGCCACCTTGGCTGCCGCTCGACGCCGTAGCCTGCCCGATCGGGCGCATGTGCGCCGCGAGGAGATCCGCAGCCGCTCCCACTCGTACGAGCCGCGCAGTGACAGTCGCGCGTTCGGGATGCTCGACACCGACGTGTCGTTGGTGCGGGCGGCGGCGTATCTCGCCGCGTCCGGTGTCGCGCACGAGCTGATCACCGCACAGACCTTCACCGATCCTGCTCAGCAGGAGTGGGCGGACGCCACCGCCAATCGGACGGCTGTGCACGAGGATGCGTGGCGGGAACGGTTGGTCGACAACGGTATCGACGACGCGGTGCTCCGTCCCGGTCTGTCGATGGATGCTCTGGAGTTGCCCGCCGAGCTCGATGGCCTCGACTTCGACGACATCGCCGAACACGCCCTCGACGTGTCCTCCACCTCTGCCGACGTCGAACCCCTGAGGCTGGTCGACCTTCTGCGTGAGACGCCGCGCCAGGAACAGTCGTCGGGTGCGGTCGTCGACATCACCGACCGGGTCGCGCAGGTCATCGAGATCGACCGCGGCGTCGACGCGGCCGTCGAGGGTGGTGTGGACGCATGGTGACCAAAAGGCCGACCGCCAAGGGTGCCGGCACTCAGTCCTCGCTGTTCCCGTTGATCGCGATATCGCTGGTGATCGTGCTGATCGCCCTCGGATACGGATCGCTCTGGCTCGGGCACGCGTTCACCGACACCGGTGAGTCGATCCCCGGCAACCCGTTTCAGGCACTGTTCTCCGTGGCCGGAGGGAAGCTGACGTGGCCGACAGTGTCGACGGTGATCTTCGTGATGGCGGTGATCATCGGCTCCGGTCTCGCCGGCGTCGCTGCGGCCGCTCGGGCGTCACGCGGCGGGAAGAACGATGTCGATGCCAAGGCTCGTCTGATGGGGTCGACATCGAAGCTGACTGGGGTGACGGGCAAGCAGGCCCGTGATCGAGCGAAGTCGCTGCGTTCGGATCTGGCCGACCGGGACACCCTCGACGACGCCGACATCGGGGTCATCGTCGGCCGCACGGTCCAAGGCAACCAGAAGGTGTTCATGTCGTGGGAGGACATGATGTTCGCCCTTGCCGGACCTCGTATGGGTAAGACGGCCGCGATGGCGATCGACGCCTTGTGCACCGCGCCGGGCGCGGCAATGTTCACCTCGAACAAGCGTGACGGCCATGACCTCACCCGTGGAGTCCGCGAGGAGCTCGGAGCGGTGTGGCGCTACGACCTGCAGGGGATCGCCGAGGGCCCCCGCACCGGCGGTGACGGGTTCTGGTGGAATCCGCTCCGCGGGGTCACCTCCATCGTCGCGGCCCGCAAGCTCGCCTCCTATTTCGCGGCCGCGTCGAAGGATGATTCGGCTCGCGTCGATGCGTACTTCGACGGGGGTGCACAGGAACTGCTCGCGCAGATGATGCTGGCGGCATCGTGTGCGGGTGGCGATCTGCTGCACGTCTACGGTTGGCTCTCCGACGAGGAGAACGAACTCCCCCAGAAGATCCTCGAGGAACACAACCACCAGATCGTCGCGATGCGGCTGCAATCGGTGCGCGGACTCAACCCGCGCCAGCGAGATGGCCTGTACGACATGGCTCGCCGGTTCATCGGGCTGCTCGAGGAGCAGACCTACGTGATGAGCGTACTTCCACCCGAGCGTGTAGACGTCTCGCTCGGCGCGGTCCTCGACACCGACATCGGCTGGGGCGTGCGCTACCCACATTCGATGCGTGAATTCGTGATCGAGAAGTTCGTGACCAGTACCGACACGCTCTACGCCTTGTCGAAGGAAGGGCCGGACTCGTCGTCAGCGCTGACCACAGCGTTGATCGGGTCGATCATCGACGCCGCTCAGCGCACCGCTCGCCGCAGCCCGCGCGGCCGGATGCCGGTACCGATGCTCGTCGTCCTCGACGAGGCCGCGAACGTCTGCCGTCTCCCCGAGCTCCCCGCCTGGTACTCCCACCTCGGTTCGCAGGGGATCTGCCTGATGACGATCGTGCAGAACCTCTCCCAGGCTCAGAAGGTGTGGGGCCAGGACGGGGTCAAGCAACTCCAGGACGCCGCGAATTTCCTCTGGTACGGCGGCGGAATCAAGGACAAGACCACCCTGTCGGACCTGTCCGCGCCCGTCGGCGATATCGACGTCGAACGCTGGTCGGCCTCGCGGGGCGGTGGCATGTTCGACAGCGGCTCGTCCTCGAAGTCGCAGTCCTGGTCGAAGGAACCGATCATGACCGTCGACGACCTCGCCGCGATCCCGAAAACCCGCGCCTTGGTGCAGATTTCGGGTAACCGGCCGGTGTTGATGAAGAAGCTGTACTGGTCCGACGGCCCGAACGCCGACGCCATCACCGCCTCTGCCGAGCGATACGGAATCCCTGAGAAGGCACAGATTCTCCTCGACGAGGATGCAATCGACCTCGACGAGGTCACCGAGATCGACGAGGAGCCGTTCCTGTGACCGCATTCGACGACTTCGACCCGGCGGAGCCTGTGACCGCATTCGACGACTTCGACCCCGCGGAGGGCGGCCCGGCGGAGGGCGGCCCGGACGAGGAGCCGTCGGCACCGGAGCGGCAGTACGAGTCGATGTTCGACTGGTTCGACACCTGGTTCGCGACTCTGATCACTCGCAAGCTCAGCGGCACCGCCGGTAAGAGCGGGCGGGTGTTCTGTCCCGAGTGGTGGCGACACGACGAAGTGGTGCGACGCCTGCGTGATCTGTGGCTGGCGTGGGAGGGCGCGGAAGCGAGCGAAAATCTCGGGGCTCCGAGTGCCTGGTGGATCCACGACGCCGACCCGATGCTGCGCGTGCTGCTCGATCCGGACGGTGGCCCGATGTATCTGTGCAGCAGAGACAAGCACGTCACGACCCCGCCGCTACGGCGAACGTTGACTCTGCCCCCAGCGGGCTGGTTCGACGGGCTCGACTGATGCTCCACCCGAATCGTCAAGATACGTTGACGATTCGGGTTGGAGCCTGACACAACTACCGATTCGATCGACCGAAGGAACCTGGTGGGTCCGGCTAGACCCACCAGGTCCGATGTGGCCGGAGAGTGCGTCTCCGGCCGACGACGACGTTAACGATCCCTGCCCGGTCCCGGGCAGTGCGGGTCGCACAGACGTCTCGCCCGACTTCAGGAGCGCACACCGTGGCTAAAGATTCCGACGATTTCCAACTCGATTTGTTCGCCGAGACAGAGGACAGTGACACCCATGATCGACCCGATAACGCAGGAGATAATGAAGCTCTACTTGGAGCACCAGGGATTGCCGCAGGAGCTGAGCCCGACCGATCAGCAGGCGTTCCTCGAGACCGAGAGCGAGCGGATCGCGGAGCGGATCGACAACATGAAGATCGTCATGGAACAGCAAGTGCTGCAACGCTACATGCGAGACAACGGCCAGCCGCCCCCGTACATGGAGAAGGTCGGGATGATCAACCAGGCGTGGGCGCAGGCGACGGACTTCGTGATCAACGAGGAGATCTACGGCCAGCTCCCGCCGGAGATGGAGGCATACCCGCCGGACCAGGAGAGCCCGGAAGCCGAAGCGGAACGGGACCAGGCGCGGATTCAGGTCCACAAGAGCGATCCGGAGCGGTGGCGCAACCCGCTCAACTGCGCGGACCCGGACAAGGAAGCGGACCGGCTGACCGATCAACTGTGGAAGGGCCGGCCGGTGCAGTTCCTCTACTACGCAGCGCATCTGATAGCGGCGAGGATCGAGGACAACGAGCCCTACCCGACATCGCAGAGCCACCCGCTGTATCCATCGTTCACCAACCAGCTCGACGAGAGAGTGGCCGAGCACGCGGCAAGCGGAAAGTAACCCGCCGCAGCGAATCCGACGCCCAACTGGATCTGTTCTCCTTCGACGCCGACGGTGCCGCACCGATCGACCCGGCCGCCACCGAGATCGGCGGCACACCCCTACCGGCACCGGTCGATCCGGAGATCCTCGCCGCCGACGCCGCATCCCGGCAGGCGCGCGAGCTCCAGCCCGCACCGGAGGTCGCCCCGGATGTCGCCGTCGACGTTTCGGCACCGATGTCACCAGCTCCGTCGCCGACGGAGCTGGTGCGTGATGCCTACGGCCGGCTCGCGCGTGAGGACGAGGCGTATGTGCGGCTGGCGCGGATCCGCGCCGACCTCGACGGGACGCTGACCGCCGACCAGGTCACCGACGCGCTGATGGAGCTGCGGCGCGCGGGCGATGTGTCGCTGATTCCGGAAGAGAATCAGAAGACCCTCGGGCCCGACGATCACGCCGCGGCGGTGAGCTACGGCAACCAGAGTCGGCACCTGATCGCCGTCGACGGCCGCCGCGTCGACCAGCTCCTCCCGGCGCAGAGCACTCCCCCACTCAGCGTCGAGACCGACTCCCCCACAGCCCAACCGGTGCCGGAGACGACTGCGCCGGTATCCGAGACTGTCCCCGCCTCCCCGGAGATCGCAGTCCCGGACACCACCGAAGGGATGGTGGTCGACACACAGACGGTCGCCGAGCGACTGTGGAATGTCGAGCCTGTCGACTTCCGGCCCGGCACCGAGATACTGGTGCCGTCCGGAGCGAAAGCCCGTGTGACAGCGAAAATCGAAGCGCTGCGGGTGCTGGCGGCGGTGACCGCGCAGGATCGGTACGCCACCGCCGACGAGCAGGCAGTGTTGGCCCGGTGGTCGAGTTGGGGTGCGACTCCGCAGGTGTTCGACCCGCGCCGCGACGATTGGGCGGGCGAGCGCGAGCAGATCCGCTCATTGCTCGACGACTCCGCGTGGGCGCAGGCGCAGCGGACCATTCTCAACGCTCACTACACCGACCCGGCGATTGCCGCGGCGATGTGGAAGGCAACGATGCGGGCCGGGTTCTCCGGTGGCCGGGTTCTCGAACCGGGTTGCGGGTCGGGAACATTCATCGCTCATGCCCCCAGCTCGGCGCAGATGGTCGGGGTGGAGCTCGACGCCACCACGGCCGCGATCGCTGCGGCGTTGAATCCGTCGGCGCAGATCCGCGCCGAAGGATTCGAGAAGACGACCGCTCCGGCGTCGTCGTTCACCGCGGCGATCGGCAACGTCCCGTTCGGGGACTATCGGCTCTACGACCCGGTCCACAACCAGGCCAAGCACTCGATCCACAACCACTTCATCGTCAAATCGTTGGCGATGACCGCACCCGGCGGGTACGTCACCGTCCTGACCTCCCGCTACACCCTCGACGCCCAGAACCAGCGGGCGCGCCGCGACATCGCCGCCCTCGGCGACCTCGTCGGCGCAGTGAGGTTGCCGTCCAACGCATTCCGGCGCGTTGCGGGGACGGAGGTCGTCACCGACATTCTCGTGTTGCGTCGCCGCGCCGACGGGGCCAAGCCTGCGCCGCTGACCGAGCGGTTCTTGCAGCTCGAGAACGCCACCGCCCGGGGCGATGCCGGCGAGGACAAAGGTGTGCCGATCAATGCCGTCTACACCGATCGCCCGGAATGGGTGCTCGGTGAGCTGCGGGTCGGGCACGGGATGTACGGCAACGAGACGCTGTCCGTCGACGCCCCCGACAGCGACGTCGACCTCGCGGCCCTGGTCGAGGATCGACTCACCGCGATCGTCGATGTCGCCAAGACCGACGGTCTCGGGCTCACCGCATCGTGGCGCGACACCCTCGGGCCCACCCGGGAGGACTTCGAGCGCGGACTGCTGGCGATCGGGAACGGCCCGGCGCAGGACGAGCTCGCGGTGGGAACGCTGCGGCACGACGCGCAGATGGAGACCATCGAACGCTGGAACTCCCGCGATTGGGAGCCGGTGAACACTCGCGGAGCCAAGCAGGTCGCCGAATGGGGCGAGCTGCTCGCGCTCCGCGACACCACCCACGCCCTCATCGACGCGCAACGCGGCCCCACCGACCCCAGCCAACGGCAAGCGCTGCGGGAGATCCTCGGTGAGCAGTACGACGCCTACGTTGCCCGCTACGGCCCGATCAACCGGTTCAAGATGTCGATACCCAAGGACCTCACCGAATCGCAGCACGACGCCGCTCTGGCGAAGCTGATCGACACCTGGCGCAAGGACGAAGGAGTCGCCGGAGATCCGTATGCCGGAGAGGTTCCCGAAGACGTCTACGACCGCCTCTCCGACGATGCGTGGATCAACCCCCGCCAGCCCACCAAGCTGCAGAGCCACCTCGGCAAGGCCCTGCGCACCGATCCGACGTTCGCTGCGGTGCTCTCCCTCGAGCACTTCGACGAGGAGACCATGACCGCCCGCAAGGCGGCGATCTTCCACACCGACGTCCTGCATTCGCGTGAGCTGCGCAGCCACGCCGAGACGGTCGACGAGGCGATGGCCATCAGCCTCGACGAGCAAGCCCGCCTCGACGTCGGGCGGATCGCCGAACTGCTCGGCACCACCGTCGAGCAGGCCGAAACGCAGATGGAAGGACGTGCTTTCCGCACGTTGACCGACCCCACCCGGTGGGTGTCGTCGTCGACTTATCTGTCGGGCAATGTCCGCACCAAACTCGCCGACGCCGAAGAGATCGCCGCGCTCGATCCCCGCTACCAAGCCAACGTCGACGCACTGACCGCGGTCATCCCGCCGCGCAAGACCGATGTCGATGTCGCTCTCGGTGCGCCGTGGGTGCCGATCGAGACCTACACCCAGTTCGTCCGCGAGACCTTCGAGGTGCCGGCCGATGTTCCGGTCACCATCGAGCGGGCATCGGGGCGCTGGTCGGTGTCGGTGGAGGCCTACCCCGGTGTGGGCGAGCAGCACCTCAAGTGGGGCCTGGTGCCCAAACGTGGATCGTGGTCGACGAAGTACAACTTCGAGCACCGGCCCGCCGAGGACCGCGGGATCGGCAACGCCGGAATGCGCTCCGGTGACTACGAGTGGCAAGAACTACTCACCGACCTGCTCAACAGCGACCCGATCGAGATCGCCACCTCCAAGGAGTTCCGCGAGAGTGCCGGGGCACCGGGCATTCACGATGCCGCGACCCGCGCGGCGCAGTCGAAGGCGCGGCGGCTGGCGCAAGAGTTCGGGCAGTGGGCGTTGCACTCCGACGAGGTCCGCCGCGAACAGCTCCTCGACATCTACAACGACAAGTTCAACTCCCTTGTCGCACCCGTGCATTCGGGTGCGCACATGGCCTTCCCCGGCCTGGGTGAGAAGTACTCGCCGTACCCGTACCAACGCGACGCCGCGGCCCGGATCGTCTCCGAGCCGACGGTGCTGCTCGATCACGTCGTCGGGGCCGGCAAGACCGGCACCATCCTCATGGGTGCGATGGAGCTCAAGCGCCTCGGGCTGGCCGACAAACCGTGGGTGGTGGTGCCCAACCACATCATCGACCAGGTCGTCCGCGAAGCCGGGCAGTGGTATCCCGGCGCGCGGATCCTGTCCGGATCGGCGGCCACCGACGCCGAAGGGCGCCGATTGCTCGTCGCACAGTCCGCCTCGCAGGACTGGGACATGGTCATCGTGCCGCGGTCGGCGTTCTCCTCCATCGGGGTCGATCCCGGCACGAAAGCCGAGTACATCCGCGGCCAGGTCCAGGCCATCGATGCGGATCTGGGCGATGTCGAGGGCCGCCAGACCAAGAAACGGCTCGAAGCGATGAAGGCCAAGCTCGAGGAAAAACTCGAGACCGCTCTCGAACAGGCCGGAAAGGATCGAGGGCTGACGTTCGAGGCGTCGGGCTGCGACTACCTGTTCGTCGACGAAGCCCACGAGTTCAAGAACCTCGCCCGCGCATCCGGGGTCACCGAGCTCGCCAACGACGGCTCGCACCGGGCCACCGACATGGACCTCAAGCTGAACTACCTGCGGTCGATGCGCCGCGAGGAAGCGATCACCAAAGGCATCCCGCCGGAGGAGTACGTCGAACGTGTCGCCACGTTCGCCACCGGCACCCCGGTCGCGAACTCTCTCGCCGAGCTGTGGGTGATGCAGCACTACCTGCGTCCGGATCTCCTCGAGGACGCCGGGGTCGCCTCGATCAACGACTGGGGAGCGACGTTCACCGACACCGTCGAACGGGTCGAGCTGAACTCGTCCGGATCGAGACTGCGGGCGATCACCCGAGTCGGGGAATTCACCAACGTCGGCGACCTGATCGGCATGACCAGCGTGTACACCGACGCGGTCACCCGCGATCAGGTGCCGGCGAACCTTCCGGTCAAGGACGGTGGGCGCAACACCGACGTCACGTTCACCCCGGCGCTGGAAGTGCAGGACTTCATCGCCGATCTGGGCTACCGGGCCGATCACGCCGACGTCAAACGTCCTGATCTCGACAACGCCCTCAAGGTCGCCAACGACGGTCGCAACGCCACCCTCGACCCGAGGGTCGCGCACATGGACCCGGCACCGCCGGAGCATTCCCGTGCGCACATCGTCGCGCAACGAATCCTGCAGGTGCACAACGAATCGAGCGAGAACGTCTACCTCGATGCCTCCGGTGACCCGCACCCGACACCGGGTGCGTTGCAGATCGTGTTCTGCGACCGATCCACACCGAAAGCCGACGGGTCGTGGTCGATCTACGACGGGATCCGCGAGGAGTTGCTCGCCGGCGGAATGGAGCCCACACAGATCGCCTACGTCCACGACTACCCGAAGCCGTCGGAAAAGGCCCGCCTGTTCGAGATGTGCCGCACCGGACGGGTATCGGTGGTGTTCGGGTCCACCGAGAAGATGGGCACCGGCACCAACATTCAGGACCGGGCAATCGCGCTGCACCACGTCGATGTGCCGTGGCGACCGGCCGACCTCGAACAGCGCGAGGGCCGAATCATCCGGCAGGGCAACCAGAACGCCCATGTCAAGGTGTTCAACTACGTCGCCGAGAAGACCTTCGACACCGTGATGTGGCAGACCGTGCACCGCAAGGCGCACTTCATCGAACAGCTCAAGAAAGCGGACCGGTCGATGCGGCGGGTGGTCGACCTCGACAGCGATTCGCTCGCCGAGAACTCGGCCATGACCAAAGCCCTTGCCACCGGTGATGATCGGTACATCCAGCAGATCGAGCTGGACTCGCAGCTTCAGGAGCTCCAATCCGAGGCGGATTCGCATTTCGCCGAGCAACGCTCGATCGAGCGTGACCGCGACCGGTTGCGCCGTGAAGTACCGCGGGGACGCCAGCGGGTCGCCCAATTGACCGAAGCAGCACCGATCCTCAAAGGCCGGCGCGAGGTCGAGCAGTGGCCCGGTATGACCATTCGTGGGGTGTTCTACGACAAACGCAGCGATGCCGCGAATGCGATGGCCATGGCGTTGCAGGGCACCTACCAGGCCCTCAAGGGCGAAGGGTTGACCAAGTCGATGGTGATCGCGGAGATGAGCGGATTCCCGATCGAGGCCTCTCGCCCGGCACAGGCCAGTGCGCTGTATCTGTCGTTCTCCGGGCTCGGGTCGTCCACCAAAACAATCGAAGCCCATGACCTGTATCCGAGGATCGGAGACGGTGATCGCAGCCAACATGCCTTCGGTCTGCTCACTCGGGTGGAGAACATGGCGTACACCGTCGACACGGACCTGGCGAAGGCCGAACGCTCACTCGATCGAGACGAGCAGCGCCTCGACGACCTCGAACTGGTCGAGCTGTCCGACTTCCCGAAAGCGGTACAGCTGAAGGATCTCTCGAACGAAGTCGCCCGGCTACGGCGCGAGATCAAGGAGGCAGAAACGAGTCCCGAAGCCGTCGCCCGGGACGCGGCCCGTGCCGAACGCGCAGCAGCGAAGGGACGGCAGCCGGGGTGGTCGCTGATGCTCAACCCCACCCCTGCGTACGTAGAGGAACTAGGAATGGGGAGTGCCGACAATGTACGAGCGATGATGCGCCAGGCCGAAGTAGAAGCGTTGCAGCGCGCATCATCGTCGAGCATCGATGCAGTCGACCCGGATCGGCCCCGTCGCGGACTGTCCGCCCCACCCGAACACCGCGAACCCGGCACCGGCCGCCCCGACCGAGATCGGAAGCTCCCGCCTCCGGATCCCAACGAACCTGGTCGGGACATCGGATTCGGTCTGGACTGATAGCCGGGGCCTGAGCATTTAGGGCGCGTTCAACCGTTTCGGTCTATTCGTCAAGATTTCTTGACGGATAGACCGAAGTGGTTACGTGTCATCGTCGCGACGACGCGTAAGCAATCCGTTCCTGGTGTGGGTGACGGCAATGCCGATGTAGCGCGGACGGACGACCAGGCCCGGGTGGGGCGACGGGCGTCGGCGTTCCAGCGATGCGGTAGCTCTCGCCTTCTCATTACTGACCAGGTAGGTCTCGCGGGCCCCGTGGACGACGGACCGCATCGAACCCCATCGGTCGATAGCGAACCAGAATGGCTGTTGATTCCTCGGGTCCTGTTCGGAGGCCTGAACCCACATGCTTTCTGGATCTCCGCTGAGGTAGAAGCCTGAGATCCTCGGTGCCGTTGCACGATGACCCTCCAGCCTTTGGATGTGTTTGCCGAAGTCAGCCTCCTGGGAGGTATCGACCGTTCCGACTTTCTGCCACTGCTCACCGGGCCCATCTTGACCGAACGCAATGTCAGGGGTTGTCGTCGAGATCCACATGTCAAGCACTGTCATGCATTCCAGCGTTCCCGATGAAGAGAAAGGGCGATGACGCGGGGTCTAGGTCAACGCGAGCAGGGCACTGATCGCCAATGCCGCGATTGCCGCGATTTGCGAAATGACGGCTGCGAGCAAGACACAGTATTTTTCGTTGTTGCCGGTCCTGAGACTGACTATCGCAGCAATGTTTGCTTCGGCAACCGCATTCCGCGCGTCGACTTCACTCTGAACCCACTGGGTGGTGATCATTGCTTTCAAGCTATCGGCGTCTGCGACCTGATACTTCGGACTACGATTGCCCGCTACCACGCCGAGGACCGCGCATGAAAGAAACAGAACGAAGGCAATAATCATCCAGACGCGTTCCGCTCCGTCCAGCCGGTAGTCCTTACCCAGAAAGAAGGCGAGGACAGCTACAGTTAATGTGACCAGGCCCCCTGCGCTAGTTATCACTGACGCAGACCGCGCGTTGAAGTCGTCCCTGCGCTTGTACTCGGCCTCTAATGCCGCCTTTATGTAGTTGGCATACTCTTCCCCCTGGTTACTACTCATTTTTCGAGTCGTTCCTCTTCATCGCCGTCATACTTCTTGTGAATTCCTTCGGTCTTGAGCCATGAATTATCGGGCGCTGGCATTTTGTCGTTTTCGGGTTTAGGCTTCTCTTTTTTCGCTGGAGGGTCTTCTGCATCGTCGTTCACTGGGATATCACTCATCTTCCTGCTCCTCCTCATTACCACCGATTCTCGGTGTCGTATTTGCGGGCCTTTCTCGCATTGACTCGGCCTCCCCTACTGGCACTATGTCTTGCAGGTCCAAGGCTTCGACTTCGTCGAGATCGACCACGAAATGGAAGATCAGCTCCGCTTCAAGCTCGTCGCCCACGATCATGTAGTGGTCGTTGTGGTCGCCGTCTAGGACAGTCCATTGGGCTTGCGACCCGGCGTAGTCGCTTTTGTGCATGTAGCCCTCGTACCCGATGCTCGCGTCCACGTGTACTTCGCCGATTTCGGTTCCGTCCTCGAACTTCTCGTGCACCTCGTAGGTCATACTGTCGAGGTTGAGGCTGACATCGTTGATGGTGATCGGCGACTCGAGGTCGCTGTCGAACTCGAACCCGTAGAGCGGCGTTCGTTCTCCGTCCTGGGTTTGGGTCGTCAGCTCCATCCCCCACATGTTGTCGGCCTCTCCGGAGAGGGCGTTGGAGAGCACGTCGTTCAATTCGGGGATCTCGATCGACTCGTCAGTGAGTTCGTCGTGCACTGTGTCCAACCGGGTCATCGTCATTGCGTCGTCGATCGTTTTGGCGATGCGCACTGGATTCGAAGTTATGGCCGCGACTTCACTCGCCAAACTGGGGTGCAAGGCATCCGAGTGTTCTCCGGTTCCGCGGTAGTCCTTGTCTTGGGTTACAAAGACAACTTCTGTACCCGCTGCGGCAGAGCGCGCCACGTCGAGGACCGTTGCCCAAATTAGAGCATCTCGATATCCCTTGTCCGTTTGATCGAACGGAGGATGCTCTCCAAGAGACCACTCCACCAACGTGGCGTGGTCGAGGGTCGACGAGATCGCCGCTATCTCTGCCCCCTCGTCGATCAGACGATCGCGCAGGTCTTTCGCGAAGTCCTGCCACGACATCGCACTCACGGCAGCTCTCAGCTCTTTGACGGTAGGGAGTCCCGTTGGAAGCGGGATCGCGGCACCGCCTAGCTTCCGCAAGGCCTGCCCCCACAGCCTTGCTCCGTCGACTGCCATGCTCCTAGCATCTGCCCATCGGCGTCGACCGAACTCCTGGACAACGACCTCAGGTACGACGACGCTCAGCGGTCCGAATTCGGCGACCAGAAACGTCCGTCTCCACGGGACATCGGCCAGATCAGGGGCACCGAGCAAAATGTTGGTGTCGAACACGAACACAGTCGACGAAGTCCCCATACCGACCATCGTGCCGCTTTGAGGCGGCTCGTTCGGGACAAACAGCCAAAACTGCGTTCGGTGGAGCCGATTCGCATCGGCGTTCTGCTGTCGCCTGGGCCTAACCGACTATCTCACCGAAATCAGAGTCCGCGATCGAGATCGTGTTCTCGACTTACGTCGAGATCTGGGAGAGGCGATCTACGACTGTTTGCTGTTGTCGTCGCACGTTTGGTCACCGTGGCCCCTGTAGATGCGAGCGAGCGGGCGCGCGCGGCATCGTCATGTTCGTTCTCTGACAGCACGCGGTCCGCCTGCGGACTATCGGTGATGCCCACGATGGACGGCGCATCAATAGACGCCGGCCTGGTCGAAGAGAAGGCGCGCAGGGCCCGTTCGGATACAGCACGTTGGGGTGCCGTGAGCTTCTGCCGGCGGCGTCGAGCATGTTCAGTGATAGCGGTATCGAACACGGTCGCGGCGACGAGATCAACGGAGCGCCGATCCGGATCGGTCGCGCGCTGCACGATCGCGGGCCACTCATCCATCTCTGCTTGGACACGGCCGGCTGCGTCGCGGGCGGCACGCTGGGTGTCTTGGACCTGGCGGGCGAGGCGTTCTTCCCGCAATCGTGCATCGTCGACGGCCGGTTCGATGCTCTTGCGCTCACGTCTCTTCGCAGTCGACAGCTGCTCGGAGAGCGTCGCGTGTTCGCTGCGTGCGGCCTCGTACTGTGCGGTGACGCGACGTAGTTCTGCGGCGATCTCGCGCGCTGCTGCGATCGCAGCGGCTTGCTCGTCGAGCCTGGCGTACAGCTTCTCAGTGTCGGCGACGACGGTGGGTTCGGTGCGGTCGCGTCCGGCGCGGTCGACGAACGCAGTCAGTTCCGCGTCCGGGACGAGCCGGATCGGGTCCGTCTTCATCTTCGCGAGCAGAGCGGCATCGGCTGGAGAGAGCACCGGTTGCGGCTCCGGCGCACTCTCGTTGTTGTCCTCCACCGACAGCTCGGTCGGGGCCGGCGTTCCGTGCTCGAGCTGTTCGACTGTGTCGGCTGCTGGTGCGTCGACGACCTCGCCGGCCGACTGCACCCGTGTCGATGGGGTGTTGGTCATCGCTGCACGCTTAGCTGCCTGTTCTGCCCGCCACAGCATCGCCTCGGTGCGGTCGACGTCGGCCTTGAGCTCGGCGAGCGCGGCGAGGTCGATGCTCTCGGCCGCCAGGCGTGCGGTGGTGACGTCGACGGCGGTGACTTCTCCCCCGTCGGCGGAGGTGACCCGCTCGTACTCGGCGGCGGCGTCGTGCGCGCGGGTGCGGGCGGCGGTCGCGGTGTCGTCGACGAATCCGGCGCGCCAGATCTCCCAGTCGAGGCCGCGCTGCGCGAGGGCGCGTGCATCATCGTCGTCCCCGGCAGCCGCGACGTCGGCGGCAACGGCGGGCCGGATGACGGTGTCGATGTGATGCCAGAGCGCTTCGGCCTCGAACTCGCGATCGGTCCACTCCTGACGGGTGTCGAGCATGGCAATGCGGGCGGGGCGTTGCCGATCGGCTCGCTCCTGCAGCTCGGCGAGCATCGTGCGGGCATGGAACTGTGCGGGGCTGGTGCCGTCGGAAATCCGGCCACGCAGCTCCCGGTACCTAGTTTTCGCGTCGTCGAGATCTGCAGTGAGCAGGCGGACTCGTTCGTCGGTGGTGACCGTCGGGTACGGCAGCTCGATCGTCTCGATCTGCGAGCGCAACGCGTCCCACACATCGGCCTCGGCGTCGGCGGAGCCGATCGTGTCGGCGGCATCGATGTCGAATGGTGCGCCGGCCTCGTGTTCGACCCCGGTGTACTCGTCGTCGTACTCCGGTGGCGGCTGGTCGTAGCCGCTGTCGTATTCCGGGGGTGGCGCTTGGTCGTAGTCGACGGGGGCGTCGAGCGCGTCAAGGGAGGCGAGGTAGTCGGCGTCGGCGTCGACCGGGATCGCAGGAGTCGAGCCGTCGACGACGGTGTCGGTCGCAGCAGCCTGGGTCGGTAGTGGTGCCGGGATGACGAACTCGTCGGGCAGCTCACCGCCGACGGTGTCGGAGACCGCCTCGTCGACGACGGGGACGGCTTCTTCGTCCTCGATCGAGAGTGGTTCGGCGGTGGGTGGGGTGTAGCTGCGGGCGAGGTGGTTCTCGCGCACGAGCATCTCGGCCCGCCACGTCAGGGCGGTGGCGAGTTCGTGGGCGGGCAGGGTGACACCGTGATCGACCGGGTCGATGCCGCCGTGCAGGAACTCGTACGCGGTCCCGAGCAACTGTCCCGGGGTCCACAGGGTCGGGTCGGCGTCGTCGACGGTCGCCACGAGCGAGGGCCACGCTGCATCGGACATCACGCGGACGGCGGCGGTGTAGCCGAGCAGTTCGGTCAGTACCGGTGCCCACGATGGTTCGAGGACCGCGCCGTCTGTGTCCGCGTCGAGCGCGGCGACGGAGAGTTCACCGGACAGTCGCCACCACAGTGCGGCAGCGGGCAGCTCGTCGGGTAGCGGCGACGTGGCGAGGGAGTCGCGGACGAGGGTGTGGACTTCGATTCCGGCGCGTGCGGCGGCGGAGAGTCGGTCGGCGAGGATCGGGAAGTACGGGTCGCGGGCGATGTGGGTGTCGAGTTCGTCGACGAACGGACGCCATCGGGCGACGGCATCGTTTCCGGTGTCGATCATCTCGGCGGCGCGGCGGTCGAGGCTGCGTTGCGCTTTCACAGATGCGGCGGCGAGCTGCTCGGGTCCGGTCGGGCGGCGATCGGCCGGGTCGACGTCGTGTGCGGCGCGGAACACCGCGAGATCGGTGAGCAGTTCGAGGTCGGGTTCGTCGGTGAGCAGCGGGCGCGCCCACACCGGTGCAGTCGTCGGTGTCCACGTGGCGACGTCGGCGGCGATGCGTGCGCAGTGCGCCGTCACCAGTTCCTGGCGGGCGTCGAGGTAAGCACCCCATTCGGGCAGATCGTGTACAGCTGTCGGGATGGCGGGTAGCCACGGCAGCGGCCCGGGGGCGGAGGAATGCTTGCCGCTGGGGTCCAGACGCCAGTCGAGAACTGCGGCGCGGTCGAGGGCGGTATCGAGTTCGCGAGAGCGGACAGCACTGCGCAGGGCCTCGACGGGATCGCGTCCGTGTGCACCGAGGATCGCCAAGTGTCCGCGCAGGGTCGGCCACGCGGGCTCGTCGGTCAGACCCGGTGCTTCTTCTTCGGCGGCGACGTCGATCGCGGCCATCACCTCCGGGCCGAGGTGCACTTCGGAGCCGGTGGCCACCGAGTAGTCGTAGGCCCGCGCCGCCGGCGAGAGATTGAGGTGCGGATCGTCGGCTTCGGCGAGGGTCGAGTGCGCTGAGACCTGTGCGCCGTCGCGCCGCAGAATCTCGCGGAGGTCGTCGACCGCGGTCGGGGGAAGCATTCCGCGTTCGGTCATCGCGGTGTGCAGGTCGCCGTCCGACGCGGTCGCCAAGTACAGGTGGTTGGCTTGCTTGCCGCGGGTGAGTCCGACGTAGGCGAGCTGGCGGGTTTCGTCGCCGGTGGCCACGACGTGGCAGGTGTCTGCGGTCGAGCCCTGCGCGGAGTGCACGGTTCCGGCGTAGCCGAGGTTCTGCAAA
This sequence comes from Rhodococcus sp. 5A-K4, assembly GCF_046097995.1. Classification (NCBI taxonomy): domain Bacteria; kingdom Bacillati; phylum Actinomycetota; class Actinomycetes; order Mycobacteriales; family Nocardiaceae; genus Rhodococcus; species Rhodococcus sp. 5A-K4. The sequence goes on along the minus strand of NZ_JBJURM010000048.1, from coordinate 15,240 downwards.
CGCACTCGCCTGTGAACATGCGCGTGCGCGCGGTTTCAGTCTACTCCCATCTGTGGACGGTGACCTTGCCGACTGTGCGGCCGTTCTCGACCAACTCGTGCGCCTCGCGGAGTGTGGTCGGTGAGATCGGCGCGAGTGTCGTTGTGGCCGTGGTGCGGATGCGGCCCTGATCTACAAGGTCAGCGACAGTGTTCAGGAGCTGGTGCTGTTCAATCATGTCCGGGGTCTGCCTGAGCGGGCGGGTGAACATCAGTTCCCAGTGCCAAGCGATGCTCTTGCCCTTGAGCGGGAACACGTCGCGCGGACCGTCGTCAATGGCGACAATATGCCCGAACGCTCGAACGATCCGCGCATAGGTTTCGATCTGCCCCGCGGAATGCGCGGTGAACAGCCAGTCCACGCCATCCTGCGCGACGGCGAGCACCTGCTCAGCCAGGTCGTCGCGGTGGTTCACCACATGCTCCGCGCCCAGGTTGCGCACCCAGGCGGAGCGTTCATCGTCGGAGGCGGTGGCGATCACGGTGACGTTCGGCAGGAGCGCGTCGGCCAGTGCCAGCATGATCGATCCGACTCCGCCGGTCGCGCCGATCACCAGCAGGGTGCCGGTCGAGTCCTCGGTAAGGGCGAGCCGCTCGAACAGGGTCTCCCAGGCGGTGATCGCCGTCAGCGGCAGCGCAGCAGCGTCGGCAAACGACAGCACCTGCGGCTTGCGCCCCGTAATCCGCTCATCCACAACATGCAGGCGCTGGTTCGTACCTGGCCGGTCGATGCTGCCCGCGTAGTACACCTCGTCACCCGGAGCGAACAGCGTCACCGCTGAGCCGACCTCGCGCACCGTACCGGCGGCGTCGAAGCCGAGCACCTTGAACCCGTTCGCAGGAGCGCCTTCCCGCAGTTTCACATCGACCGGGTTCACCGAGACCGCCTCGACCTCGACCAACAAGTCATGCGGTCCAAGTTCGGGCACCTCGACCTCGCGGGCGGTCAGCGCCTCGGGGTCGGTGGCGGGGAGGTTCTTCTCGTATCCGATCGCAGTCGTAGCCGTCATGCCAATTATGGTTCCCCAGACCTACTGGTTACCGTCAAGGCAACCTAGTACCCATCGGATACCATGAACGTATGAGTCAGACCGTGGATGAGTGCGACCGGAACGACGTGTACGCGGCCATGTGTCCGTGCCGCGACATGCTCGACCTGCTCGCCAACAAGTGGAGCGCCCTGGCCATCGGTGCGCTCGAAGACGGGCCGCAACGCAACGGGCAACTCAAACGACGCTTGGAAGGCGTCAGCCCCAAGGTGCTGTCCCAGACCCTCAAGCGTCTCGAAGACCACGGCCTGCTCACTCGCACCGTCTACCCCGAGGTTCCCGCTCGCGTGGAGTACGAACTTACTGACCTCGGACACAGCGCAGCCGCCCCGTTGAAGCATCTGCGCGACTGGGTTGAACACAACGTCGGAACCGACCAGTAGCGACCCCCTCGGCGCTACATCGAGCCAGGAGTCCCGGCCTCCGCGTAATACCGCGTCAACACAGACGAGGCGTCGCGGTCGCCGTCACCGGACACGACAGAGTTCAGCAGGTACCGGTACCCGTCACCGGTCGTCATCACCCTAATTGATAACGTCACACCTAGAAGGTGCGAAGTAACCGACGCGCGAGCACAGGAGCGCTTCTGTCATTTCGAAGGCGAGACTTCGCGCGATTGGGATTCGCCGGGCCATCCTTCTTCTCTTTCGTCGAACGTCACCGCAACACCGTGTCGCTGGGGTTCGTGAAATCTTCTTCCGGAAGCGAAACCCAGGTACTGCGCCATGAGGAACTCGCCGCAGCGATGCACAGGCGTTCGACAGTTCGGTCGCACGAACCGATCGTTTGTTAACGGACGGCACTGTACGTCGATCGAAAGTCGCGCCGACACCCCCTGCGAATTCGCGTCGCGGGATAGTTTGCCAGGATCCGGCGATCAGCGTGGTGCGCATCAAGGAGGTGCGCAGCGGCCTCAGCACGAGGAGCCTGCCCGCGAGGCCGACCACCCCGCCCCTAGGAACGGTAGGAGTGCGACGTCGGGGCGAGCTGGGGGCCACCCCCCGAGACCGAAAGTAGCACCGCAGCGACGATAAGCGCCACGCCAACCAGGGTGGTCGTCAGCTCCCCGACCAACGAACCGATCCATCCGCGTTCCTGGAGGTCTCGGAACATCCTTATGCTCAGCCCGAACGTTCCGTTCGAGCTGCGAACCGATCGTCTCGATGCGTCGTGGCAGACGCCTCAGCTGTCCACCGATGACCTGGAGTTGCACGCGGCCGTCGGCGAACATCTCCCTTGAGTCCATCGCCAGACGTATGAAATGAGGAGTTCGAGCAAGGGCCCGATCGACCAAGTCGTAGTCGGCAACGAGCTGGCACAGCGTTCCCTCGAGTGACACGAAGGAAACGACTGGCGTTCTCCTCCGCTGTTGGGGACGTCGGGTCGGCTGAAATAATGGCCGGGACGATACGGTGGCGAGTCAGAGCGCCGTGATCCACCGCGCGATCTCGTCAGCGAGCTCGTCGCTATTGTCTTCGACCATCAGCATGTGGCCGTTCCCAGCGAGAACAGGCAGTTCGGACGACCAGAAGGTGACGGCGGCGCCCTGATCGGTGAGCCAGGCCACGATGTCCTGATCCAGCTGCGAGGGGTGGTCGGTATCGGCTCCACCCGTGAAGACGAGAATCGGCTTGTTCGTGAACGCGTCGGTCGGCCCGATCCTCATTTGGCTCCCACCGATGTTCTGACGCTGATAAAGCATCCGGGCCGGGATCGGCCGAAGGGTGCGGCGGAACACCTCGATGCACTCGCGGGGGAACCGCCGGCTGGGTCCGATGGCCTTGTCGTTCACGAAGGCGCTTGTGGGTTCCCAGAAACCCATCTTCGGGATGGTCCAGTCGATGGCCGCTCCACGGATGGAGACCTCCTGGTCGGACTCCCTCACGATCTCGGGCACCGCCTGTACATTTCCAGGCGGGCCCGGAGCGACGGCTACGAGCCCGTCGATGAGATCGCCATGCGTCTCTAGGAGGCGGAAGCCAATCGGACCTGCCATCGAGTGCACGACCAGCACGACGTTCCGGCCGAGACCAGAGAGGAACACGCCCATCCCTCGGCACACGCTCTCATAGTCCAGCCGCGCAGACGCCGCACGATCATCGACGTGTTGGGCCGCCTCATAGGACAACCCCAGCCAGTCCACCACCAGCACACCGTAGCCAAGCGATACCAATCGTGCCGCCCAGCCCTGTCGGCCGTCGGGCGTCTCGAGATAGCACTCCTTCGAGACACCACCCCCGTGCACGAGGACGATCCACCGAGCAGGCGCACCCGACGGCGCCAGTTCGGTGTACGAGATCGGCGCGACGTCGTCTGGGCGTGAAATCGAATCCATAGCTTCCCCAGGCCTGTTAGGCAATGACGGCGTCGAGGGCCCGTGCGAGCCTCTCCGGATGCGTGAGCATCACCAAATGGCTTCCGTCGATCTCGATCGTGCGCGGACTATCAAGCCGCCCGGCCGCGGCCTGGTAGATCTCAGCGGGAACGGCCTGGTCCTGAGCGAGGAACACATAACTTGACGGGATGCTGCTCGCCCAGAACTGGTCGAGGCGGATCGGCTCATTGGACCAGCCTGCCGGCGTTGGGACGAGCCTCGGCTCGAGCGCGGCGAGCTGCTGCTGCTCGAACGGGGACATGTCCTGCATAGACGCGGCCCAGAGCTCAGGCGGCATGACGATGGTGTTGTCGTCGGACTGACTCGCAAGCGCCTTCATCGCTGCGACCAACGGATCGGGGAGCACGTCGTTAATGGTCTCGCCGTCGCGCAGCACCCAGGCGTCGACGAAGACGACCCGGCCGATGCGCTCGGGCATCGCCTCAGCGACGAGTTGGATGAGCGGACCTCCGCCGCTATGACCGACGAGCACGATGTCGAGCTGGGTGAGCTCTCTTACCTGATCGATCAGATCGCGCGCCATCATGCTCATCGTGACGCCGGAGCGGTCCACGTCACCGTCTTCGAGACCGCGCAGCGTCGGCGCGATCACCTCGTGCCCCATTCTGCGCAATTCGTCGGCGACGCCGTCCCACGCCCAGCCGCCTTGCCATCCGCCGTGCACCAGTACGATCTGCATTGATCATCCTCTTCGCATATTTATCTGCTGAGCAGAACTTGTTTCTAACTAGAAGAGACAATAGCTTGCGCGGCGCCAACAGTCAAGCATGGCTCGAGCTCTCTTCAGAACGCGCCGAACGACCCCTGCACCAGGTCGCAGGGGAAAGAGACGACGAGCCTTCAGGAGGTCAGGTCGGCCAGACGTACGGCTGCCTCATCGAGGAGTGCGACGAGGGTCTTCACCTTGCGGGGAGGCAAGCGGAACACCGGGGCAGATGCGTTGATCGCCAACCGCAGCCCGCTCGCCGAGGGAACGGCCACGGCCACCGAGGCCACGCCCTCCTCGCTCTCCTCCCGGTTCGTTGCATAGCCCTGCTTCGCGACAAGATCCAGTTGTGCGAGGAGCTCGGTCTTGGTACGGATCGACTGCGGAGTCACCTGTGAGAGTTGCTCGTCGGGGTAGAGACGGTCCAATTGTTCTCGCGGGAGCTGCGCCAGGAGAACCTTTCCCGTGGAGGTGCAATGGGCCGGCATCTCCTTGCCCAACCGTGAAGCGACTCGCACCGCCGTCGTCGGTTCCGAGACTGCGAGAAAGCGAGTGGAGTTGCCGTCGAGCGTGCCGAGGTGAACCGTCTCGCCGGCTTGGTGGCTGAGTTCCTCGAGGATCGGTTGCACGATCTGCGGGATGTCCATCTTTCTCAGCACCGAGAAGGCGATCGTGGTCAACGACGGCCCTGGCCCGTATGTCTTCGTTCGCGGGTCTTGCCGCACGAATCCTCGCCATTGAAGCATCGCGAGGATGCGATGCGCCGTTGAGGTCGCGACACCCAGGTGCTTGCTGGCGTCCGTCAGTCGAAGTTCGTTCTTCTCACCGAGCAGGAGCAGGAGTTTCAGGGCATTGTCGACCGACTCGATCGGGTATTGCGGAGCCGCATCGACTCCGTCGGCTGCTCTATTTCTCTGCACAACAGAAACTGTATCGTTCCTGCCGGCCCTCAGGGCCGCCATCAAGGGCAAGGCGATCCCGTCCAGGTCTATCCGGACGCCGATTCGAGCAGCCGGCCCAGTCGTACACGAACGTCGGAAAGCGACGATCCCGCTGCGATGGACCGGCGGACTTCGACGAGAGCGCGGGGCCAATTCAGTACCACTGCCCCGTCGAATGACAGACCATTCTGAGAGTACAGAGACGCGATCCGGTCGGGTGTTCGAGGGTCCGTCACCATCTCGGGGTTGACTGCCGTCGTGCGACCGACGATGTGCAGCTTCCAGTTGAACTGGTCACTCCAGACATACTCGACAGGCAGATATGAGCGTCGGTCGTCGGGATGAGCGATGTTGTGCGCGACACAGCGCGCCTGGTCGACCGCATTCGTCCAGTGCTCAAGACGGGTGAGATCGCCGCGAACCGGATGCCGCCACCGCGCAACATCGCCGATCGCATGGATTTCCGGGGCGCCGAGTGCCGTGAGGAATTCGTCGCAGACGAGACCGTCGTCGATCTCGAGCCCTGAGTCCTCGAGCCATTCGACGTTCGGCACTGCCCCGATGCCGATGACGACGACATCACCGTGGAGCTCGGAACCGTCATCCAGGAGCACGCGGAAGTCTCCCTTCGCACCGTCGATCTGCGCGACCGTCCGTCCGAGAACCGCATGTACGCCATGCCGGGAGTGCTTCTGCGAGAAGAGGGCGCCAATCTCGTCACCGAGCCGGCGTGACATCAGGTCGCGTGTCGCCGAGACCAGGGTGACATCGACTCCGAGCCCAAGAGCGGTCGCGGCGACCTCGGCGCCGATGAAGCCCGCTCCGATGACGATGATCCTGCGATCGGGAACTAGCTCGGCGCGCAGCCGGTCTGCGTCGTCGAGTGTCCGCAGCACATGGATTCCCTCGCCTTCACCCCACGGCGACGGCCGCGCGCGGACGCCGGTCGCCACCACGAGGTCATCGAAGCCGACCCGCCGTCCATTCGCCAGCCGGAGCTCCGACAACGCACGGTCCAGACCTACCGCCGGCACACCGAGACGAAGGTCGATGTTAAGCTCGAGCGCCTCCGCCGCCGTGAGGAGCGTGACCTCGGCTGCACCTGCACCGACGAGGTATCCCTTCGACAGCGGCGGCTTGTCGTAGGGCAGCACGGGCTCGGAGCCGATGAGCACAACGTCTCCGCGATACCCCTCTGCCCGAAGCGCCTGCGCGGCCCGTACCCCCGCGATCGACGCACCGACAATCGCTGTCGTCATTCGTCTTCCACCCGGAGCGCGGAAACCGGGCAGCTGTTCGCCGCCTCGGTGACCCGTTTCCGGTCGGCCTCGTCGACCTCTGTTCTGAGCAGGATCACGACGCCGTCGTCATCGAGATCGAAATAGTCTCCCGCGGCCATGATGCAGTTGGCGTAGCCCTGACAGAGCCCGAGATCCGCTTTCACGACAGGCATGTGTCACTCCTCTCCTGCTTCTTCAGGCGTTATCTCAGGGAACATCGGTGCGAACGGTTGGGCGATCATGGCGGAGAACGTCGCCGTAGTCTGCCAGGTCAGCGCCTCGAGCTCGAGCGGATCGAGAGCGACCCACTGCCCGGATCGCGGCGACTCGATCAGGAGCCGGGAGCCGTTGCGTGTCTCCACGCGAGATACCCGGATCTCCGAGAACTCATTGGCGATCGAGATCGGAGCCCCTACCCGCTGGTCTTCGAGCCGCTGACGTTCGTCTGCTGCTGCGATGGCCGCGATGCGGTCGTCCTCTTCGCCTTCCCATTCGAGTTTCATAGGAAGATCGCCAGATTCTGTGTGCGCAAGACCGACTCGTCGACCGTGATGGTTCGGCGTGCGAGCTGCAACCCGCCGCCGACACGTCGCAGAACGTCTTCGCGGCCGGCCGAGATCACCGCGGGCTCGTGCACGTCGCCGCGACTGCGGAAAAGAAGCACCGCAGAATCGACGACGACCTCGCCCGGGACGTCGCTCTCGAAGGTGCGCACGTTCGTGACGAAGTGACGGAGCCGGGAGGGCGGATCCTCTGTCCAGGCGTGTTCCGTGAGGAAGCGGGCGACCCGCCGGCTCAGGGAGTACTTGTTCTCGTCCCAATGCGCCATGCCCGGAGACGTCGAGTACCCGGCGCCGAGCGCGGTAGTGACCTGCACGGGCATGATGTAGTGCACATCGTCGGCGATGAGGTCGAGCCAGTCCTCGTACCGCTGCTCGTCGAGGATGTATGCCTCTTCGACGAGCCACCTGTGCGTCTCCAGATGCAGGCCGTCCGAGAACGACAACGAACTCCCCACCCGCGTGGCTTTGGTCGTATGTGCTCCGAGCGGCGACTCTTTCAGTCGAACCCAGCGCGCCTCGGTCATGACAGCCCCTCCGGCATCCCCACCGACGAGATGATCAGCGCGGTCGGCTCCGTCTCGAGGTAGTCCGCCCAGCGCTCGAGCAGATGCCGCTGGTTGTACTCTCCGTAACCGACGTGGGCCACGCCCGGGCCAGAGAACGCGTCCGGTCCGAGCGGCTCCACGACGAATCTGCCGTCTTTCAGCACGCCCATCCGGCTGTTCAGCAGCAAGCGCCGCGCCATATTCCCTTTCGCGGTGTTCGTAAGGGACACCCAGTTCTCCACATCGTCCTGCTCGAACATCCCCGTGCTGCCGAAGCACATCAGGTACGCCTTGTACGACAGAGCCTTGAACTCCTCCGGTGCCGCTGCGTCGACGGCGAACCAGGAAAGCACCTCGGTCTCGTTCTCGCTGATCGGCTGCCAGGTACGGATCGAGATGAACGGGAGCACGTCGTCGCCGTCTTCCACCTTCGGCCAGTTGTGCACGAAGCTCATGTTCGGGAAGATCGAGGCCGCCGAGATCATGAAGCCGTTCTCGCCGATCACATTGAGCTGGTCCTGGGACCAGACCTCCTTCATCCGGTCGATCATCTCGTCGGGGTAGCCCACGTAGCGCAGCCGCTCCTCGAGCGTTCCCTCCGGAAGCTTGTAGGTCGTGCCTCCGCCGTTGCCCGCCCAGTACGTGTTGCCGTCTTTACGCTTCTCCGCCTTCGGTTCGCGGAAGAGGCCGATCTCGACCACCGAGGTGTGGGTCTGTGGCGTGTGGTACATGTCGCCGGCGAAGTTCTCTGCGCCGATCTTCCAGTTCGCCTTCACCCGCCAGCGCTGCGGGCCGCGGAGCTCGATGCCCGAGGAGCTCTGCTTCGTGTAGTAGTCGAGATAGAAAGCGAAATCGCCGAGGTAGTCGATCAGCGGTGGCGCATCCGGATCCATGCTGATGAAGATCAACCCGTTGTAGCTGTCGAGGCTCGGCGCCGGAAGCAGGCGGGCTCCCTTGCGATTGAAGCCAGCCTCGCCACCGTACGCCTCTTCGTGGAACGGCAGCCCCACGATTCGTCCGTCGTTGCGGTACGACCAGCCGTGATACGGGCAGCGGAAGTGCGAGGCGTTGCCCATTTCCGCCCGGCACACCTGCATTCCTCGGTGCAGGCACATGTTGAACATCGCCTTGACGGAGCCACTCTCGTCGCGCACCACGATGAACGAGTCGTCGAGCACTCGCCGCACCACGTAGTCGCCGGGCTGAGGGATCTCTGATTCGTGACCCACGAAGATCCACGCGCGACTGAACAAGCGCTCCCGCTCGAGCGCGAAGATCTCTTCGTCGTTGTAGATGTGGGCAGGGATCATGCCGCGTCTGACATCGTCGTAGATCGTGTGGTCTGTCATATCTTGAACGCTCCGTCGAAGTATGGATTGTTATCTGTCTAGCAGAAATGTACTCTGATGTGCGGAAGCGGTCAATTGGAGAACGACCACCGGATCGATTGGAGAAGCACGGAATGCAGGTGACCGACTACTCAGAGGAACGGCTGCTCGTCGCCGAGGGATGCCGCATCCTCGCTCTGCGAGGGCTCGTGGACGACATCCTGGGGCACATCAGCCTTCGAGTGGGCGAAGACTCCCTGCTCGTGCGCTGCAGAGGCCGCGAAGAACGCGGGCTGAAGTTCACGCAGCCCGACGACATCCACCTGGTCCGCCTCGATGGGAGTACCGAGCTGCCCGACGGATACTCGGCGCCGAACGAGCTGCCATTGCATCTCGCCACCCTCCGCGCACGCCCGGATGTGAGCGCGGTCGTGCACGCCCACCCGCCAGCCGTCGTCGCATTGACGCTGATCGGTGTCCCTCTTCTGGGCGTGGTGGGTGCCTACAACATCCCGGCGATGCGAATGGCTCTGGCGGGCATCCCCACTTTTGCCCGGTCGGTCTTGATCCGCTCGGACGCGCTCGGCAGCGCCATGGTCGACGCCCTCGGCGATCGCCCGGTCTGCCTACTCCGTGGCCACGGGCTCACGGCGACAGGATCGAGTGTCGAATCCGCCGTCATCAACGCGATCAACGTCGACGCCCTCGCTCGCATCCAGCTGCAGGTCCTTCAGGCTGGTGTGACGCCGGCCGCTGTGGCGCCGGCCGACCTCGACGATCTGCCCGATCTCGGACCGGCCTTCAACGAACAGCACGTCTGGCGATTCCATCTCGCCGACCTCGAACACGCCGGCCTCGGCATCCGATAGCGACCAACGATAGGACCACCGACCGATGACTACAGAAGAGCTCGAACCTGCGCCCCCAGCGCCCCTGCTCCCCCTCCTGCACGGCCACCGAATCCCGTCACTCGGCCTCGGCACCTGGCCGATGGTCGGCGATGAATGCCAGGAGGTCGTGCGCGTCGCCATCGAGAGCGGCTATCGGCTCATCGACACCTCATTCAAGTACAGCAACGAGGTCGCCGTCGGGCGGGGGATCCATGACTCCGGGCTGCCCCGCCACGAGATCTTCATCACCAGCAAGTTCAACAAGGAGTCGCACAGCGTCGACGGCGTCCAGCGCGCCTACGACGATAGTCTCGAGCGGCTCGGGGTGGACTACCTCGACCTCTTCCTCTGCCACTGGCCGGTCCCGGCTCAAGGCCGTTACGTCAACGCCTGGAAGGGTCTCGTCAAGCTGTTGGAGGAGGGGCGGGTCAAAGCCATCGGCGTCTCCAACTTCAAACCGGCCCACCTCGCCTCCATCATCGACGCGACCGGGGTCGTGCCCGACGTGAACCAGATCCAGCTCAGCCCCGACATCGCCCGTACCGTTCCTCGACGCGCGCACGAGGTGCTCGGTATCGTGACCGAGAGCTGGAGCCCGCTCGGCCGCGGGCCCGAGCTGCGGGAGAACCCGACGATCGTGCAGATCGCGGCGGACGTCGGACGAACGGCGGCACAGGTGGTGCTCCGCTGGCACGTGCAGCAGGGCCTCGTGCCGGTGCCGAGATCGTCAGACCCCAAACGCCTGGTCGAGAACCTCTCGGTCTTCGACTTCCGCCTTAGCACCGACCAGATGGCCACGCTTGCGTCCCTCGACAACGGCGAAGCCGCCGCGCGGGACTCTGACCTGCCCGAGAACGGTCATTAGTCCACCAAGAACACCAAAATCGTCACCGATCTGGTAAATTCAGCGCGCTCTGGAGACGCAGCAGAACGCCTCGCGCGGCTCCTGGACATTCGACTACACGCAGGACCGGCTCTCCGCCATCATGCGCTGCACACACGACCGCTGCCTCGAGACCGCCGACGAATACGGCTCGCCAGGCTTGCCCGGTGGACTTCGGCGACTGCGCGAAGCAACTGACCGGCGGCGAAGGTGATGGCTCGAACGTAGGCGCGATCTGCCTTGCTCGCCTCACCTTCGGCTCGCTCGACAGCCGCGTCCAAACCATCGCGAAGTCGCGTGCACTGCAGATGGCGGCGAGGGAGAGAGTAAGTTCTGCAGTGTGCCCGATCGGGAACAGGGGGTGGGCTTTAGTACCCCTGCCCGAATTCGCGAAGTCTGGGCCACAGATCGCCGCCGACGACGCCGAAGACCCCTACGTCCGCCAGCATGCCGCCGAAGCCCTGCTTGAGATCAACGAAGACCGGAAAGTCAACGGCCGCTACCTCGCCGTCAAGACCCGACAGAACCTCGCCCGCCTCACCGACTTCGCCGAACACACCCGTCGGTTTCCCTGCCTCTTCCGCCTCGATCAACGCCACCTGTGCACCCCTATCAGCGGGAGCGAGGGTCTCGGGAAGCTTCTCAAGCCGACGGGCAACTCGCTCGGCAGTGCTTGCGAATCGGCGGTACGGACGACCCAACTGTTCGCTCGTGTTGGGGTCCTGGCCGTGCCCCATGAGACGGCGGAGCTGCTCCTCGCTGACCTCACCACCGGGTTCGACGGCGCCAGAAATGTACGCGAGACCCGATCCGAGCCATGAGCCCGGCGGCGTGCTGTTCAGTCGTTCAGCCGGTGGAGCCAGTAGCCGGGTTCGCGGCGCTCGTGGGCGTAGGCGAGGATCAGGATCGTGTCCGGCTCCACCGTGTAGACGATGCGGTACGGGTATCCGCGAACGGCCTTGCTGCGGATCACGGTGCCATCGTCAGCGGTCGTGAATGGTGGGGCGGCGTTCGGCCATTGGTCGAGGTCTTTCCGGGCTTGCCTTGCTCGGTCGATGAGCGCAAGGCCGATCCCTGGCTCCTGGTCTTCGTACCAGCGCACGGCGGCGTCGAACTCCGCGACGGCCTCGGGGTGCTCTCGCTGGGCCAAGGTCATGCGGTGAGCAAGGCGCGCAAACGCTCGTAGTGCTCGTCGGCATCCACCAGATCGACCGCACCCTCACGCACCTCGGCCAGTCGCCGGGTAGCCTCGGCACGCCAGGCTGCATCGACCTCGCTCTCGTCGTCTGCATCATGGAGGCTTTCGAGCAGGGCGTTAGCGACGACCGCGCGCTGATCGGCGTCGAGCGCGAGGCCGTCTCGGATCAGAGTTGCGGTGTCGGGTGTCATGTATTCAAGTGTACGTCGAACGGCCGACAATCGCGCTGGGCGTCTGTGGCTCGGGTTGCGGGGCTGCTGTGAACGTCACGCCGACGCGACGTGCTGCTGATGCTCATAGGCCGCGTGCTGGCCCGTCATGTCGCGGGTCGTTGCGCCGCGGGTCGCGTTCGGTCGGCTCGCGGAGTTGCCGTTCGCGTTCGGCGAGTGCTTGCTGCCTTGCTTCGTGCTCGGCGCGGGTGGTTTCGATCCGTGCGGCGGCGTCGCGGATCGGTAGCGCGCGGAGGTAGTCGGCCTCGGCTCGGAGCGCGGTGGCTTGCTGGTGCGCCTGTCCTGCTTGCTGTGCTGGGTTCGGCAGTCGCATCCCGACCCGGTGGCGCATCACCGCCTGCGGCCCGTACTCGCTGACCAGCAACGCCCGGCGTTCCTGCTCGTGCCGCTGCCGCAACTCGTCACGGTCGGCTCGCGCGGCCTCGACGTGCTGGGCGGCGTCGATCACGCGGGGATCGGCCTCGGCGCGACGCTCGGCCTGTCGTGCCGCCCACTCGGGCAGGGTGTCGGTGGTGCGGGGTGGTTCGCCCCATGTTTCGCGCACCCGTGCCCGAACCGTCCGGGTGTGCTCGCTCGTCTGGCGGTGCTCCGCGCGGGCCTTGCGCCTGCCGAGCCTGCCGACGGTGGCGAGTCGGCTGCTTGCGGCGGCCTCGCGCTCGACAGCCATCGAGATAGGTGGTGCCGTCTGCCTCGGCCTGCACCGTCAACGGTTCCGCGATTTCGGCACGGATGCGCGCCGCCTCGTCCTCGGCGTGGCGGAGCACGTCGGCGTGCTCGTCGTCCTCGGTCTTGTGTGTTGCGCGCTGGGCGTCGAACCTGGCAGCGGTCTGCTCCCAGCGTTCCGCCGCACGTTCGGCTCGTTCGGCTTCGGCGGTGAGGCGGGCGAGTTCTTCGGTGATGAGCTGCACGGGGCCATCGCTGACGAGGCCTTGCACGGCGTCGATGGCTTGGGCGGTGGCGTGGTCGAGGCCACGGTCTGCCGGGTCGCGTTCCATCGCCTCAACGAACCGCGCCCGCGCATCCGCCATATCAGCGGCGACGACGTGGAGTTGGTTCTGTTGGCGGCCTCTCGTCATGCCGACGTAGACGCCTGCCGCGCTCGTCGCCTCCGACAAGGCCGTGTGGGAGGCATCGACGGTTGCGCCTTGGACGCCGTAGGCGGTCGCGGCATACGACAGGTGCGCCCACTCGCTCACGTACTCGGCGGGGAGGGCGACGGTGCGGCTGTGCTTGCCTCCGCCGCTGACTTCGCGGGCGTAGACGCTGCCCTCGTCGGTCACATGCTGCACGATCCATTGCTGCCGGTTTGCCACGCCGAGGTCGCTGCTGTTCTTCCGGGTCTGGATCAGGTCGCCAGCGCCGATGCTCAGCCCGTCGCTGCCGGTCGTCGTCATAGTGTCGTCGACCTCGCCGCGCTCGACCCGCCCGGCGCGGATGTGCTCGTTCAGCTCGGTGGCCTCGTCGTTGGTGGCGACGGTGATCGCTTCGCCGTCGTGGGCGTGGGCGGTGATGTGCTCGCGGGCCGCTTCCTCGTCGGCATGCAAGGTCACGAGGCCCATCGTGGCGAGTCGGTCGAACACGTCGCCGGGGTGCTCCCGGTCACGCATGACCAACGTCAACGCCGCATACTCGGCATCGGTGAACCTGTGGAGTTCGGTCATGTCGTAGGTACGGCCACGAATCTGGGCGGCCATGTCGAGCACCCCGCCGCGCCCGACCGCCGGGAGCTGCGCCCGGTCGCCCACGAACGCGACCGACGCGCCTGCCTCGGCGGTGACGGTCAGCAGAGCGAGGGCGGTGTCCTGGTCGAGCATCCCCGCTTCGTCCACGATCACCCGCTCACCCCGCGACAGCACGGCGTCGTTTGGTGGGCCGGTGTAGATGTTCCCGGTTGCAGGGTCGGTGTCGCCGGGTGCGAGGCGTGTCCATACGCCGTCCTCGTTCCACCGCCACCCATGCGCATACACGAGCGCCGCGACGGAGGTTGCGGGCACGCCGAGTTCTTCGTGGGCGACCTGCGCCGCACGCAACGTCGGCGCAACCACCCGCGAGGATCGCCCGTGCTCGGCTGCAACCTCGATGGCGACGCCGAGCATGGTGGTCTTGCCTGCGCCCGCCGCGCCCTCGACAATCACGAGCGGGTTGGTCGAGGCGACGGCAGCGGCGGCCACGGTCTGCCCGGTGTCGAGTCCGGCGGCTTGCGCAGCGTCGGTCACGTCGGGGTGCTTCGGCTCCCGTTCCGGCGTCGCGGCGGTGAGTTGGTCGCGGAGTGCGGTCTCGGCGGCGACGACGCCAAGGCTGGTGAGGTGGGCGACGTGCTCGGGTTGCACCATGCCCGGCGGCAGCACCGAGAAACAATCCGAGGCGGCGAGTCCGGTGGCGAGGTCGATGAACTCGCGCAACTCCGCCGGGGTCGCTTGCACGCCTGCCTCGGTGGTGATGCGGGTGACGTGCTCTCGCACGGTGTGCGGTGTCCAGGTCGATGCAGCCGCCGCGCAGCGATCCAGCGCACGACTGGCGACCTGTTGCACGCTGAGGTCATCCAGCGATGCCGGCGCAACGGTGTCGGGGTGCTGCAAGCTCTCGGGGTGGTAGCCGGCGTCTCGGAGTTCCTGCTGCCACCACTGCTCGTTCTTCAAGTCCGCCGGTTTCTTGCCGGGCCGCTGGAACGCCCACGCCGCGTCCTGCATCCGAGCGGTCAACACCGGGCCGGGCGTCTCGCCGGGATGCTTCGCTTGCCACTCGGCCTCCATGCGTTCCAGGTTGCGTCTGATCTGCGCCGACCGCTTCGACATGACGGCGTTGAACGGCTCCAACTCCACAACCTCACCGCTTACGGGGTCGAGGGTCAGGCCATGCTCGGAGAGCGTGGCGGCGAGCTGGGGGTGCGCGGCGATCACCGCCGTACCGAGAGCACGGATCGCGCCCTGCTGCTGGAACAACGCCGCCGTGGTCAGCGCCCGCCACTTCCCGCCCGCCCACACCCTCGTGCCAATCTGGAAATGGATATGCCGGTGCGGATCACCCGCACGACTCGTCTTGTGCGTGATCGCGACGGTCTGCATGTGCTCGACCGGCAGCACCTCCTGCGCGCCGCGCGGCCCCGCCAACGTGACCGAATGCTGACCAAGGAAGTGCTGATTCTCTGAACAAGAATTCAAGCTTGGTAATCATGTGGAAGTCCTTCCCGAGAT
>NZ_JBJURM010000047.1:0-32450 GCF_046097995.1 Rhodococcus sp. 5A-K4 | reverse complement strand
CTCGGAATCGCAGATCAACTGAACGTCACTGTCTCACTTGACTTGACACATAGCGCGGGGCCGACGGCGAGCTGATCGCTAAAATCTCGTTCGATGTTGCGAAGCGTTCTGTTCCATGTTTCAAATGCTGTTTTGACACTTGGAGAGTTGTCTGGGTATTTCACATACAATCCGAGCTCATGCTCGGACCAGACGGCTGTCTCAAACCGTAACTTTCTGGATAACTCGGAGACCCAGTTTTTCAGGTAGCTCGGCGCTGATGGCTGGTTCCACATCGTGTCGATGTCTTGGATGGAAGCTGCGACCGTTGGCGAGAGATAATTGCTGAGCTCGTCGAGGAGGGCTGGGCTTACGAACTGGACAGGATATGCGTGACGTGTAGTGGATCCCGCATCTGTAACCATGGGTTCGGCTTGGGCGAATAGGAACGTAAGTAGTTCATCGCAGAGACGGCTAATCGCTGCTATTTCGTAGCCACGTAGCCGCCCACCGGTGCCATCGGCCTGAGCGGCGACGTCTTTGGCCTTAACGTTGTCTGTATCGGTTTTCGAAGTGTCGCCCCGTTGGGCTAGCGAGGCGAGGGTGTCGGCGGCTTTGCCCCATACGTCACTCGGCTGTCTATCTCCAGGGAGCGGCCGGACGTCCTTCAGGGCGGGAGCAATCAATGCGGCCGTGCCCGCGTGCAGGTATGTCACCGTCGCACTATAGGGCGGCGACACAGGCGGGCTGCACTTAATCGGTTCGGATCGGCACGCTCCCCGGTCCGACCCCGTCGGACGACGCCCGGACGTGTCCGCGTCGACGAGGCACAGCTGACCTTCTTCTGAACCCGCCGCTCGAACTCGTTTCCTGATGGGTGCAGGCGTACGACCCCGCTGCTGTCCTGCCGCACCCGTTTACCGACGCACGGTGCGTTTCTTGGTGCCTGCGGTGGATTTGCGGTCCTCGAACTTCAGCTTGAATCCAAATGTCTTGCTGCCCTGGTAAGTACCTGTGGCCAGTGCGCCCTGGGCCCGGTACGTCTTGCCTGTCTTGCTTTTGGCGTCGAATTCGATGGTCTCTCCGGCCAGTAGCTTTTCGATTTCCTGCTCGGTGAAGTCCTTACCGGGCCAGTGGTCGTTGGCACCCCATCCGCGGCCTTTGAACGTGACCGACTTGCCCTTCCACACTCCGCTGACCAGGTCGGTCCGGGGTGCACGCTCCTCGAATCGAGGGTTGAAGCTCACGTGTGGGTACTGCCTGCCGTCCTTGTCCATCACGCCCGGTTCGAGTTTTCCCGTGCAGGTGAACGTCTTTCCCGATTTCGAGCTCGTGGCGTCGAT
The DNA here is from genome assembly GCF_046097995.1 of Rhodococcus sp. 5A-K4. Classification (NCBI taxonomy): domain Bacteria; kingdom Bacillati; phylum Actinomycetota; class Actinomycetes; order Mycobacteriales; family Nocardiaceae; genus Rhodococcus; species Rhodococcus sp. 5A-K4. Next base: position 31,128 of record NZ_JBJURM010000047.1, on the reverse strand, counting down.
CTCGATGACCTGACCGGCCAGCAGTTTCGCTACTTCGGTGTCGGTGAACCGGTGGCCACCGAAGACCCGCTTCGCGCGGGTCACGACCGTGCCTGCATGGGTGAAGTGCAGCTCCGGCGGCAGGTCGATCATCTCCACCGCCGCCCGAGTCACCCCGGCCGTGCCCATCCGTGCCTTCAGTTCGCCGGGGAGCCTGCTCGTATTTGCCTTCATCGTCTGCAGGTCGTGACGAACGAGATCGGCCACGAGGGACAGATAGTCGGCTGCCTCACCGGTTCCGGCCTCGATCTGCGCCATCTGCTCGAAGACCTGCTCGGTGATCGTCAGGTCACCGATGTGCGTACCCGGCAGAATCCGATGGTTGAGTTCACCGATCGCGCTGAGAGTTATCTTGCCGCGCTGCTCGACCATCAGCGCCTTGCCACCCGAGTTGTTCGTCACTTCGGCGTACGTGCTCGTCCGGGTCGCACCGGTACCCACGTTCCGCTTCTCGAGCTGTTTCATCAACCAACCCATCGTCGGGTGCGGGGGCCGAGCGGGGAAGCCCTCGTGGACGAACGGGTCGGCGACGGTGCCGAACGCGGTGACTCCTTCCGGCTGGTCGTTACTCTGCTGGTCCTCGTCCTCGGTGTTGAACACGCCTTTCCACCCGGCGACTACGGGCACGTTCAGTGAGCCGACGAAGCTCGGGTACTGCTCGACGTGGCCGCGATGCTGGTCGTACTCGTAATCGGACGCGAGCATGGTGAGGTAGTTCTTCGCGAGGAGCTCGTAGATCGCTTTGCCCAATTCCCCGTACGTCTTCTCCACTGCGTCCAGGGACGTCGGGACGTTGGGGCCCGGGCGGTTGGCACCGTGCGCGCCGCCGGATTTGACGTGGCTCGTGCGCGGGCCGCGATGGCTCAGCGCCCCAGGGTCGACACCGACGACGCCGGCGATCGTGTCGACCAGTGGGAGCAGTTCATTGAACTGCTCGATCGAGATGAATTTGTCCTCGGTGCGCGGGTAGGACACCACCTGCGCCTCGTACATCTTCTGATAGGTGTCGAGGACGTTCCTGGCTCCGAAACCCTTCTTCGCCAGCAGAGACGACAGGGCTGCGAGGTCCATCAACCGCGGCGGCCCTGTCTTCTTACGGCTCGTCCCGTCGTGGATTACCGGCGAGGAGACCAGGCCGCCGGGGACATCGACCTGTGTGTCGAATCGATCGACGTTGGGGTCGGCGTACGTGACTCCGTTCTCGTCACGAAAACGGTTCTCGTAGAACGCTTTCTTGACGTAATTCCTGTGTGCGTCGAGTCCGTCGCCGACGATTACGACCATTGCGGATTTGAGTCGGCCGTTGCGCAGTACGGTGGTCGCGCCCACGGTTTTGGTCGCGAGTCTGGTGAACTGCATCGAGAGCATGTCCCACTTCGACCGGAAGTCGGCCTTGCGGTAGTCGCCCTCGGCGGCGATTGCGCTGACCGCTCGACGTGCTCTGAAGGCCTTCTGCAACGACGCCGGTGTCTCGTCCAGGAACTCCATCCGTTCGAGCTTCTTGTTCTCCAGGCCCAGGTATTCCACGATCTCCCAGCCGAGGAGTGAGCCTTCGCCGGTGGGGTCGAGATCGGCTGCATTGCAGACGCTCTCGCACTCCGAGAGCACTGACTTCAGTTCGTGGAGCAAGCTCTTCGCGTCCGGATCGGTGACCAGCTTCCCGCCGGACACCCGGCGCCGGATCTCTCGCTCCCAGCGGAAGTCGTCGGCATTCCACGGTAGATGCTCGAGCTCCCAGCTCCGGTATGTGTCGGTGAGTGAAGCCGGCACCATCGCGGAGGGGTCCTTCAATTCCAACAGGTGGCCGCGAGCGTGGACGATGACGTACTCCGTTCCCTCGAACGTGCCGCTCATTCCGCCCAGTGCGGCCGCGAAGTTACGTGCTGCGGAGGGCTTTTCGGTGAGGATTCCAACTTTTCCCATGACATCGATCTTTCTTCTCTGCGGTGGGTGCGGCGACATGGCCTTCACTTTTTCGAACCGTCGGCGGGGAGATACGTAGGCGGTGCGGGTGTCGTCAACGGCGAGTTGTTTCGCCGAAGCACGGTGCGCCCCACAGGCCGGCACCGTTGGATTGCGCGGTTGCTTGTGCGGCAGTGATGTTCGCAGCTTCGGTGAGGTGTTGACCTTGGTAGATGTACGCCCGCGCCATGCCGTTTTCGGCTGCGTGGACGCTGTAGTTGCTGCCGTCGGGGAGCAGGACGTAACGCAGGAGACGGCCGTATCGGTCGGTGTCGTCGGCCACCGGGTCAGTGGTGACGGTGATCGTGGTGCCGTCGAGCTGCTGGTGCGCCCAGGCGCTCGCTTCCGGTCCCCAGCACTGCACCGGTGCGTCGGGGTCGACTGTTTCGGGGGTGTCGATACCGAGGATGCGGACCCGGACCGGGTCGCCGCCGGTCGACAGACGCACGTCGACGGTATCGCCGTCGATTACCCGGTCGACTACCCCGCTGGTCGCGGAGACGGCGTCAGAGGCGTGTGCGGAGTTGGGGGGAGCGGTCAGGGGATCGCAGCCCGCCAGCATCGCGGCAACGGCAGGAGCGGCTACACAGACCGCGAATACGCGCTTGCCTGTGCGCGACAGATGTGGGGAACGGGCAGCGAATCGAGGGAGTACGGACATGAAGGCCTTCGTGTGGGTGCGAGCGCGTCGGCCAGCACACGGCCACCGGGACACACGCTGCCGAGCAGCGGTCGGTGGGTGCTGACCACAGGACGCTCGACCGTGACCCTCATCGACGGTCGAACACACCAGCCAATTTAGCGCATGTCACCGACATGATTGGCTTACCCGCTCGAGCTGCGTCTCCCGATCGATAGTGGGAGCTGATGCGGAAACTAGCGTGGGTGTGCGCCGACGGCCCGGACGTGCTTCTGGCGCGAGTACGACGGGTCGTCGACGGCCTCAACCGAAATCAGTCGTCGTAGTAGTAGTAAACGCGACTGGTCATGGTGTCAGCGTCGTCGTGGAACGCGCCGAAAGCGTCCTTGAGCAGCTCGTAGGCAGGTGCCAACTGTGTCTGCTCGATCTTCGTTACCGATGAGACGGTCCATCCGACGATCCCGTCATGTCCCTCAATTGGCTTGCCGAATAGATCGACCAGGGCTTCGCGGCGGTACCCGTTCTCCACCAGATCGTCCTCGGTGTACCAGTCGTTTCTGGGGTCATGAACGTATTCGTCCTGGGCCCTCTGTAGTTCGGTCACGAGCCAGTCGTCGCCAGTCGATGGTGTCGTGGGTTCGGGCACTGCTGATTCCTTTCGGGTTGGGTCGCGAGTACCACTCCTGGACTCAGTAGGTTATTCGATGCATGTTCATCTATCTCAATGGATGCCGCATTCGCGTCGAATGCGGCAGTTGTCCGTTGTGCCGTAAGCTCACCCCGGGGCGGACTTGATATCTAAGTGCGAATTCGACGTCGATTATTTCTTTTCAGTATTACTTATCTGCGCGCACGACCACTGATATGGCAGTAATAGCTATAAACCAGTAAGTCATCCAAAAGATCGCGGGAAGATCAAACAATAAAATGAGAGCAATATTAATGGCGAGTGCGATCGCGAAGACAACGAGACCCTCCGTGTCCGGCGAGTTGTCCACTGGAGTCGTACTTACTGGCACGGGCACCCGCTTGATCGAGGGCGGCGCTCCGGTCCGGAGTTCAAACTGACCGATCTGATCCTCGACATGCGCATCCCTGCTGGCTGTCTGCCTACGAAGAAGTTTGGTGGCGGCATTGTTGACAGGAGCGCACGTCCAGCCAACATCATCAAAGGTGAACAGAGCCATCCCTACTTCATCTGCATACTGAAGAGCGGTTCGCGCGTATCCCTCGTACGAGAAGAAGATGAGCTGCTTCGAGTGGTCGACCCCACGTGCACCAGCCAGATTCTGTAGCGCAGGGCGACCTACGGCTTTGAAGTGCATCTTTACCTGCGCAATCGCGGCTGTGGACATGATGTCGATGCCACTGTCGTGACGTCCCGACATCTCCCGTGCGTCGTGAAACCCCATGCTCCTCATCACGCGGGCCATCTCACGCTCGGCACGCTGATGCCTGGGCTCCATCGATCCTCCGTCTGTCAGATCAGAAGATCATAAGCGGGAACGCCGACAATCAGGGTCAGTCGATGGAAGCGGTAATAGCTGGCCTGTCTGAGCCCGCCTTAAGATGTCGTGATGCCTTCGCGCCGCCCCGATCCCGCTGCACAGATCGTGTTCGACGCCTACCAACGCACCACTGGCCCAGTGGCCTTCCTTGATGAGTCGTATCAGGCCCCGGACGGTGTCGCTGCACACCGGGACACCTTTTATGTGTTTACCGCCGTCATCGTCGAACTAGACGCGATGGATGAGCTACGGGTGGGCATCGAGGACATCGCCGACGGAACCTACTGGCACACCACAAAAGCGCTGCAAACCACATCTGGAATCGACCAGACCCGCGACATGCTCGACTTCCTCGCCGATGGGCACGAAGCATGTGTGATCGCGCACCAAATCCCGGTCGGAGCCGACGACACCGACGCTCAGACCGCGCGGACCGCCTGCTATCGCCAGCTCGCGATCGAGCTCGGAGCCGGCCGCGACGATGTCTGGCCAGCCATCGATCTGTTCGTGCTCGAGGAACGCAATCAGAGCAACTTCCGCAATAAAGACAAGGCTGACCACAAAGCCTTGGTGTCCGAGAAACTGATCCCCCGCAACACCCGCCTCCTGTCGACGTCACCGCGCCACGAACACCTGCTGTGGCTGCCCGACCTGGTCTCAATGGCCTATCGGCGGACCCTCACACACACCAACAGCACCAGCAAACTGTTCGACGTGATCGCCGACAATGTGCACTTCGTCGAGGTCAGCGAGCCGGAGAAGGCCCAAGAATGAAGCAACCCCTGGCTGCCGTAGCTACACCAGGGGCCAGACCGGCTGTCGAGGCTCACGCCCGGAGGACCGGTTCCTTGCTACTCATACGATAACACCGCGCGGACAGAATTCAATCCCGGCGCATTCCCACCCACTGCTCATTGTCACCAGGCGACCCTCACACGCTGGGCACGTCCGTGCCGTGTGCCGACCCTTGTGACGGGTAGTCGTGACATGGGGTTCACGAAGAGATACCTGGAGGACATCGAGTCACGCGGCTGGAACGATTCGACCGAGAACATCTGTGTTCGCTGTCTGGATGGCGCGGAACTCTGAACCCGCACTCCGCTGAGCAACACCTTGATGTGCGTTCTGTAGCGGTCATCCGACAAGATGAGCGGATGGCTGACTACCCCGCATTGCGCGCCATTTTCGGCGTTCCTGTGTCGAGGATCGACGCGGGCGCAATCGAGCGTGCTGTTGCGGACAAGGTCGCCGAAAGTGACCAACTCGACTGGAAATCGGCGGTATACGCAAAGGGTGCCGGCGCTGAGATCGCGAAGGACGTCGCAGCCCTGGCCAACCACCGGGGCGGCATCATCATCCTTGGAGTGACGGAAGAGAATTCCGCCGCCGCCGCCGCAAGCCCCGTCACAATGACTGGTGCAGAGGTACGAAAACAGGTCCAGATGGCGGTAGCGAGCAATGTTAGTCCGTTCCTGGGGGGAGTCACCGTCCATCAGACCGATGGAGCCACGGAGGGCGCGGGACACTACGTGGTCATCGAGGTCGCCGCCAGCCGCGACGCCCCTCACGCGCTGAGCCCGAGCGGGCCCAATGGCATCACGCTTTCGTACCCCGTGCGTAACGGAGCCGAGACGCGCTACCTCAAGGAATTCGAGGTAGCGGCCCGCTACCGAGACCGAGTCAACAGCCACGCGGATATCGTGTCTGCGCTGAAAACCATTCACGCCAACGGTCTTCAGACCGTGCTGCAGCGTGCGGTGGCCGGAGAATTCGGTGAAGCTTCGATCTCGGTCGCCGCTGTCCCGGTGAACGCCGGGTCCCGGCCTGTCGGCGTCGCCGCACGACTCGCTGAAACCGACTTCCTCACCCAATGGGACAACCCGCGCAGACTGCCTGGCCACGACATTGAATTTAAGCCGGGCCATCCGAACTATGTCGTTCGACCAGCGCCCCAGCGCACCATCTTCACCACACCCGAGACGGTCATCGAGCTCGGCCACCACGGAGAAGGGTTTCTTTGCCACGCACTGAGGTTCCTCCCAGGTGCGACCACGGTCGATGACACCGGCGGGACATTTAGAGGCACACACGGTAGTGCCATACTGGTTCCAGCCGAACGCATCGAATGGGCGCTATTCGTCGCAATCAAATTTCTCATCGACCACGCCATCGACACCGGGGCCTCGGGAGAGTTGGAGCTGTTTGCACAGCTTCACTTCAGGCACGCAACCACGTACAACGGCGGAATCTGCATACGGATACGAGGAAGACGGCCACACGAGAATTTCCACGAGCTTCCAGTTGGCTCTCGATTGTCACCGACGACCACACCCGTACAGACCACAGCTACTGTTATCGGCCCTGACGACATGCAGGCCGCCGCTGGAGCTGCGGCATTCTTTCTCGCGACAGACATGTTCGCCGAGTTCGGTATCGACGAACCGCACATCTTCGACGACACCGGTGACAGTATCCCCGGCCATATGGGCACACAGCCGGGCGGCGTGCGCGAGTGGCTGACTGAATATCACGACGAGCTCACGGGTACACCAGGCTTATAGGTCCAGTGATAACCAAGTCAACGATAACGACAATCATTACCGATAATCTAGATTATGTCAGGTTGCAGTCGAAAGCCATTGTCATGCAACGTATGTCAATCCTACCTGCTGGCGCGACCGCCTGCCGGACATGATCTAGAAGTACCGCGGATCCGCCGTTGTGAAGCAGTTCCGTTTCGTGTTGCAAGCCGCGGTGCTGTTGCTCGAGATGGTTCGGATGCCAGCGGCGCGGGCATTCGTCGCCGATGCCCCCGAATCCGTTGTCTCCGATGCTTGCCACTCCTGGGCCGCTCCCGTCCGGACCGGCCTGGGTGTGGGAATGGAAGTGGGATGCAACTGCGCGGGTTCACAGAAACTCGCGGACGATAGCGGCGCAACTCGCGCGTGGGTGGAGCATCAACCCCTGAGGGACAACCGCATTCGCAGACTGGCGACCATCAAACGCCTCGTGCGGCCGCCAGCACAGCCTCGCGTTGGATCCGGCAAAACCACTGCCGTCTACCGATCGGCTCCGGCCCACCCCTTCCCTCATACCCCCACGGGTACTTGCATACCCCCCTAGGTATGTGTCACAGTAGTGATGTACCCGCCAGAAAGGACCGCCATGTGCTACCCCGTCCCGTGCCCGGCATGCGGTAAGACCACCTGGGCTGGCTGCGGTCGACATGTCGACAGCGTCATGAAGAACGTTCCGCGGTCGCAGCAGTGCTCCTGCTCCATGGAGACACCCGCCCCAGCTACACGCGACAACTTCTTTCGTTCCCTGTTTCGTCGCTGACCCCCACCCCAACAGCACTCCACTGCATTTCGCAGGAATCTCTGGGCGTCTTCAACACTTCTGAATACCCCCACCCGTATTAGGAGAAGCAATTGTGACCAAGCCCGCTACCGCGGCGGCCACCGGCCGCCACGACCGCCATCGGCCACCGGCACCCGGCGCACTAGGCCGCCTGGGAAGCACGATGGTCGCCCGCCGCCGGTGGGTGTTCGGCATCTGGCTGATCGCCCTCGTTGCACTGGGATCGGCTGCACCATCGGTGTTCTCATCCTTGGCCGGGGCCGGCTGGCAGGCCAACGGTTCCGAATCCGTCCAGGTCCGCGAGCTCGCCCAGCAGCATTTCGGCGGCAATTCCTCTGCAGCAGTGCAGGTGGTCGTTCACTCCGACACCGCCACGATCGAAGACGCAGCGATGCAGCAGACACTCACCGACGTCGCGGCCGTATTCGACGGTGACACTCGCTTCGGTGAGGTCATCGCCCCCCAGCCGGGCATGACGATCAGTCCCGACGGTCACACCGGCATCTTGATCGCCGGCGCAAACGCGAGTACCGACGACATGGTCAAGGCCGTCGACGAGGTGAAGGGCGAGCTGACCGAACTCTCCGGCGACGGCATCGAGGTCTACCCGACCGGATCCTCCGCACTGTGGTCGGACTTCAACAAGGCCAACCACGACGCCATGATTCAGGCCGAATTGTTCTCCTGGCCGGTCACTTTGGCGATCATGGTGCTCGCGTTCGGCTCCCTCGTCGCCGCGGGATTGCCGCTGCTACTCACCGTTGCCGGCCTGGTCGCATCCGCAGGCGGACTCGTTCTGCTCAACGGCGTCACGCCGATCTCGGTGTGGGCGATGAACTTCGCGATGATGTTCGCCCTCGCCCTCGGAATCGACTACGCCCTGTTCATCGTCGCCAGGTTCCGCGACGCACTGCGCAACGCCGATCCACGTGCCGCGGTCGCCGAAACCATGGACACCGCAGGCAAAGCCGTGGTCCTGTCCGGTCTGACGGTCTTGGTGAGCCTCTCGGCCGTCCTGCTCGTTCCCGCACCGGCGGTGCGCACCATGGCCGTCGGCATCATGCTCGCCGTGACCTTCGTGCTGATCGCCACCATGACCCTGCTCCCCGCAACCCTGGGTGCACTCGGTTCCAAGGTCAACGCCGCCTCCCTGCCCTACGCCAAGCGCCAGCAGCACCGCTCCCCGAAATTCGCAGCCTGGGGTGAACTGCTCCACAAGCACCCCTGGCCGTTCGCTCTGGTCTCCGTCGGCATCCTCATTGCGCTGGCCCTTCCGGTCCTCGGACTGAAAGTGGCGATGCCCTCGATCGCCGTCGTCCCCGAAGACGCACCGGTTCGCCAGGGTTACGAGCTCGTCCAGGCCCAGTTCGGTGCCGGCGCACCCGGCGCACTGCAGATCGTCGTCCCGTCCGCGGATGCCGCCGCGACCGCCACGGCAGCCAGTACCGTCGACGGGATCTCGATGGTCACTCCGCCCCAGCCTGCCGCGGACGGCTCAAACTACTCACTGCTACAAGCACTTCCCACCGTTGACCCCTCGGACGAGAGAATGGGCACCATCCTCGGTGACCTGCGCGCCGAACTCCCGGAGTCGGCGTTGGTCGGCGGTGCCCCAGCGGAGAACCTCGATCTGCAGCAAGCACTGAACGACTACCTACCGCTGGTGATCGGTATCATTCTGGCGCTCGGTTTCATCCTGCTGCTCGTCGCCCTCCAAGCACCGCTGATCGCGATCCTCGGCACCGCAGTCAGTCTGCTCTCGACCGCCGCAGCGTTCGGGGTCGCGAAGCTGATCTTCCAGGACGGGCACGGCGCATCACTGCTCGGATTCACCCCGCAAGGCTTCCTCGACGGCTGGGGTCCGGTGTTCTTCTTCGCGATGATCTTCGCCATCGCCATGGACTACACAGTGTTCCTGCTCGCCACCGCGAAAGAGCACTACGAGAAGACCGGGGACCCGAAAGCCGCTCAGGTCGACGGCCTCGCCCACTCCGGCCGGGTCATCTTCGCCGCCGCCGCGGTCATGGTCGCAGTGTTCTTCACCTTCGCACTCTCCGATCCGCTCCCACCGAAGGAGATGGGCATCATCCTCGGCGTCGCGGTACTGCTCGACGCCTTCTTGATCAGGCTGATCCTGCTGCCGGTCCTGCTGCGTTTGAGCGGACACGCCGCATGGTGGTCACCGGCCTGGCTGCGCAAGGTGTTGCCCTCGATCAGCTTCTCGCACTGACCACCCTTACAACCCGAACGGAGCAATCATGATCGATCCGAACACCACTCGCTCGTCCGCGTTCGCGGGCTGGCCGATCGAACGTATCGTCCCCGCCCTCGCCGCCGGCGTCACCGCCACCGGCCTGGCCCTCGGCGAACTCCACGCACCGCAGTGGCGACTGCTCAGCGCGTTCGCTGCCGCGAACCTCGCCCTTTACGCAGCGGTCGGCTGGTGCCCGGCCAGCGCGCTTCTCACCAGGGTGGGCGTGCCGAGTATTCGCCAGCCCCGAATCGGGTAGGCCCAGATCACCGCAGTTCGACGACCGAAAGGAACTTCCCTTATGAACATCGCACTCTCGACCACTCTGACCGACACCGACTTCGACACCGCAGTCGACGCCGTCAAAGCCTCCCTCGCAGATCAGGGCTTCGGTGTTCTCACCGAAATCGACATGCAGGCCACGTTGAAGGCCAAGCTCGGCGAGGACATGGAGCAGTATCTGATCCTCGGTGCCTGCAATCCGTCCCTCGCGCACCGCGCCGTCGGGGTCATGCGCCAGATCGGCTTGCTGTTGCCGTGCAATGTCGTCGTCCGCGCCGACACCTCCGCTTCCGGATCGGTCATTGTCGAAGCGATGAACCCCGACATCATGGTCCAAGCGACCGGCGAGCCAGCACTGTCCGACGTCGCGGCCGAGGCCACCACCAAGCTCCAGGCCGCCATCGACGCACTCGGTGGCCAGGACGCAGCCCACAGCTGATGACCCTGACGCTGGCACTGGTCCTCGGCGTCGCCGTCGGCATCCTGCTCGGTCTCCTCGGAGGCGGCGGGTCGATCCTCGCCGTCCCGGTTCTCGTCTACGCCCTGGGAATGGACCTGTCGGAGGCGATACCGACATCGTTGCTGGTGATCGGTGTCGCCTCGGCGACCGGGGCCATCCCCAAGGTGCGGGCGAAGCTCGTCGAATGGCGACTGGCGGCGATCTTCGCGGCCACCGGTATCGTCGGCACGCTGGTCGGCAGCGTCCTGGGCAGGCATCTGCCCGAGGCCGCAGTGATGATCGGCTTCGCGATCGTCATGATCATCGCCGGGGCGCGGATGCTGCGCAGCACCGACGATGTCGGAACCGCTTGCAAGACAGGAAGTTCCGGGATCGATTGGCGGCGATGCGCACCACGGTCCATACCGACCGGGTTCGGGGTCGGTGTCCTCACCGGACTGTTCGGCGTCGGCGGAGGATTTCTGATCATCCCCGCTCTGGTGCTGTTGCTGGGAATCGAGATGAGTGTCGCTGTCGGAACGTCGCTGGTGGTCATCGTCGCCAACTCCGCCGCCGGACTGATCGCTCAGGCCGACGGGCTCGGCGGGAACTGGCCACTGACAGCCGCGTTCGCCGGTGCGGCGATCGCAGGCTCGCTGGTCGCCGGAAAACTGAGCACACGCATCGACACCGACAAGCTGCGCACGTGGTTCGCCTACCTGGTGTTCGCCGTCGCGGGCTATGTACTTGTCGACACCCTCGTTCTTTCATGACCGACTGCACACACCGAACCGATGCCCCCGGGGGTAATCTGGAAGGACTACCACCATCACACACCCTCAGGAGACCGCAATGATCGGCGACGAAGACAGCATCGCATTGGTACTCAACCGTCTGCGCCGCGCACACGGCCAACTCGCCGGTGTGATCGGCATGATCGAGAACGGACGCGACTGCAAAGACGTCGTCACTCAACTCGCCGCCGTCTCCCGCGCCCTCGACAAAGCCGGATTCAAGATCGTGGCCACCGGCCTTCGTGAATGCATGACCGGCGACACCGCAGACAACAAAGAGCCCATGACCGAAGCAGAACTGGAAAAGCTCTTCCTCGCACTGGCCTGAACGAGGACGTTTCACGTCAGAAACGAGGCCGACCCGATTACACCGTAGGAGTACCCCGTGAGCACCACCGATCCAGACATCGCCATCATCGAAACGTCGAGCCTCGGCGACCGCAGCTACCTGATCAGCCACGACGGCATCGCCGTCGTGATCGATCCCCAACGTGACATCGACCGCGTCCTGGCACTGGCTACGGAGAAGAACGCCGCGATCACCCACGTACTCGAAACCCACATCCACAACGACTACGTCACCGGCGGACTCGAACTCGCACGCGCCACCGGAGCCGAATACGTTGTGCCCGAGGGTGACCCGGTCGAATTCGAGCGACGGGCAGTGGGGGACGGCGATGTCGTCGACGCGGGATCGGCGACGTTTCAGGTCATGCACACCCCGGGCCATACACATCATCACGTCAGCTACGTACTGCAACTCGGAGACGAACCGATCGCGATCTTCACCGGCGGCTCGATGCTCTACGGATCCACCGGCCGCACCGACCTACTCGGCTCCGAACACACCGACGAGCTCACCCATGCCCAGTTCCACTCGGTCCGTCGAATCGCCGCCGAACTCCCCGCCGACGTCGAGGTCTACCCCACCCACGGATTCGGTAGCTTCTGCTCCGCGACCCCCACCAGCGGCGACTCGTCGACCATCGGTGAACAGCAACAGTCCAATCCCGCGCTGACCCAGGACGAACAAACCTACGTCGACGAGTTGATCGCAGGACTGTCGGCCTACCCCGCGTACTACGCCCACATGGGCGTCATCAACACCGAAGGCCCCGCACCGATCGACCTGTCCACCCCAGAACCCGTCGACCCCGACGAACTACGCCGCCGCATCGACGACGGACAATGGGTCGTCGACCTCCGCGCACGAACCGCCTTCGCTGCCGGACATCTCGACGGCTCCCTCGGCTTCGAGCTGTCGACGACATTCGTCACCTACCTCGGATGGCTCTACCAGTGGGGTGCGCCGCTGACATTGATCGGCGACACCTCCGACCAAATCGACGATGCCACACGAGAGTTGGCACGTATCGGCATCGACCACCCCTCCGGCTCCGCTGTCGGAGAGATTCATTCGCTCGCCACCGACGGGCGCGTACGGTCCTACGAAGTGTCCGACTTCGCCGGACTCGCCGCAGAGGACTCGGACATTGCAGTGCTCGACACCCGTCAACAGTCCGAATACGCGGACGGCCACATCCCCGGTGCGATCAACATTCCCCTCCACGAACTGCCACACCGACTCGCAGAAGTTCCCGACGGCAAAGTGTGGGTGCACTGCGCCTCCGGCTATCGCGCCTCGATCGCGGCCTCACTACTCGACCGGGAACATCGCAGCGTGGTGCTCATCGACGACGACTACAACCGCGCAACAGATCTCGGACTCGACACCTCGAAGACATGACGAAATGCTTCGACGACCGAACGCGACGAGACAGGCGTACCCCCAGGGGGTATATGTTGGTATCATCGGCCGCATGCACTCAGTGAATCGGCACGGTCGACGGGGCACAGCTCCGACGGCAGCTTTACTGATTGCACTGACGGTGTTCGGTGTCCTGTTGATGCATTCGGTGACACCGATGTCGATGCCCGTGACCGGCTCGATGTCCACATCGATGAGCGGCGGCCATGCCTCGTTCGCAGCACCGTCCCACACGGACGCCACGGTTCCGGTGATGACCGGGGAACATGACTGCCCGTCGGGGCACCAGATGATGCATCCCTGCGTCGGCACGACGGTGTCGTGGCCCGCGCTGACGGTCCCGGCGATGAGCGCAGCCCTCGACCTGGCGCCGACATCGGTGAACCGGATCATTGGACGGGCCGACTCCACGCTTGAGCGTGCGCCGCCGTGGACGTTGTGGGAGTTGGACAGATCGGTGACCTTGCGAGTGTGACAGGGAGCCCGGCAGACGCGTGTCTGTCGGCGGATCGAACGACATCCAATTCTCTGCACTACCCACTCTTGCAAGGAGTTTCCTCATGCGTACCAAAGTCATTGCCTCGATCGCTGCTGCCGCCGCGAGCGCGTTCCTCGTCGTCGGCTGTAGCGACAACGCGGCCGATTCGTCGATGGACGGCCATGCGATGGGATCGATGTCCTCGGCACCGATGTCCTCGGCCCAAGCAAGCGCGTCCGCAGAGTTCAACGATGCCGACGTGATGTTCGCGCAGATGATGTATCCGCATCACGCCCAAGCAGTCGAGATGGCCGACATGGCGAACGGCCGCACCGACAACCCGGAGGTGCTGTCGCTGGCATCGGCGATCGCCGGCGCACAGCAGCCCGAGATGGACCAGATGACGGCATGGCTGACCGAGTGGGGCCAGCCCATGCCCGACATGGACAGGGGTGACATGGGTGACATGGGTGACATGGGCGGGATGGACCACAGCTCTGGCAGCGGCATGATGACCGCTCAGGACATGGACGCGTTGATGGCAGCGTCGGGACCGGAATTCGACCGCCAGTGGTTGACGATGATGATCGCCCACCACACCGGTGCCATCGAGATGGCCAACACCGAAATCGCGGACGGTTCCAATCCTGACGCCCTGGAGATGGCACGCGCCATCGTCGCCACTCAGCAGCAGGAAATCGAGACCATGCAGCGGCTGCTCGGCTGACCCGGCCCGCCACACAACGATGGCCGCATCCTCTCCGGCGGAGAGGGTGCGGCCATCAGCGTTTCGCAGTCGTCAGGGCTGCGTTCCCGGTACGAGATCAGCTCTCACAGTGACGGTGTGCGCTGCGACGGAGGGTTGGAACTCCCCTCGTTCACCGCTCCGGTGATGGTGTCGGGTGTGAGGTCGAGTCGACGCAGTAATTGTGCGTTCGCAGCGACGATGATCGTCGACAGCGACATCAGGATCGCGCCGATCGACATCGGCAGCACGAACCCGACCGGCGCGAGCACTCCTGCCGCGAGCGGAACCGAGATGAGGTTGTATCCCGCTGCCCACCAGAGGTTTTGCTTCATCTTTCGGTACGAGGCGCGCGAGAGTTCGATCACCGACAACACCGACCTCGGGTCGTCGCTGGCGAGGATCACTCCGGCCGATGCGATTGCGACGTCGGTGCCGGCCCCGATCGCGATACCGACATCGGCCTGCGCCAGAGCCGGGGCGTCGTTGACTCCGTCGCCGACCATCGCCACCGTACGGCCTTCGCTCTGGAGTTCAGCGACGTTGTGCGACTTGTCTTCCGGTTTCACCCCGGCGAAGTAGCGGTCCACACCGAGCTCGGTGGCGACGGACTTCGCGACGGCGTCGGCATCACCGGTGATCATCACGACCGCGATTCCTCGCGCGTGCAGCGCGTCTACCGCAGTGCGTGACTCGGACCGGATCTCATCGGCGAGCGCGAGGGCACCGATCACGGCCCCGTCGGCGAGGACGTGCAGGATGATCGCCCCGTCCCCGCGCCACCGGTCGGCGACAGCGAGTTCGGATCCGTGTTCCTGCTCGAGCAGTGCCGGCCCGCCGACCTGGATCCGGACGCCGTCGACGTCGGCTGCGACCCCGACGGCGGGGGACGACTGAAAGCCGGCTGCAGCCGGGACCGTCAGGTTCCGCGCGCGTGCGGCCTCGACGATGGCACGGGCGAGTGGATGTTCGGAATCTGCTTCTGCGGCAGCGGCCAGCGCGAGAACGTTGTCGGCGGTGCGCCCGCCGGTCACCTCGACTGCGGTGACGGTGGGTTCACCCTTGGTGAGGGTCCCGGTCTTGTCGAACAGCACGGTGTCCACCGTGCGCATGGTTTCGAGTGCGAGCCGGTCCTTGACCAGAACACCGCCGCGGGCGGCGCGTTCGGTGGCGATGGAGACCACCAGCGGAATCGCCAGTCCGAGTGCGTGCGGGCAGGCGATGACCAGCACGGTGATGGTGCGGATGACGGCGTCGTCGGGCATCCCGACCAGAGTCCACACCGCAGCGGTGATGATCGCGGCACCGAGAGCGAACCAGAACAGCCAGCCAGCGGCGGTGTCGGCGATGCGCTGAGCGCGCGAGGTCGAGTTCTGGGCGTCGGCGACCAGGCGGCCGATGCCGGCGAGGGCGGTGTCCTCCCCTACTGCGGTGACCTGGATGCGGAGACCGGAGTCGGTGGCGACAGTGCCGGCGACGACTTGGTCGCCGTCGCTGCGGCGGACGGTGCGTGATTCGCCGGTGATCATCGATTCGTCCATGCTCGCCGATCCGGAGACGATGGTGCCGTCCGCGGGTACGCGTCCGCCGGGGCGGACGACGACGAGATCACCGAGCTGCAGCTCGGCCGGGGGCACCGGCACCACGTCGTCGCCGTCGACGCGTTCGGCGGTGTCCGGGAGCAGTGCTGCCAACGAGTCCAGGGCGGAGGTGGTCTGAGCGAGGGATCGCATTTCGATCCAGTGCCCGAGCAGCATGATCACGATCAGCAGGGCCAGTTCCCACCAGAAGTCGAGCTGATGATCGAGCAGGCCGAGGCTTGCTCCCATCGACGCGACGAATGCGACGGTGATCGCGAGGGCGATGAGCAGCATCATTCCCGGTGCACGTGAACGGATTTCGCTGACTGCTCCGGAGAGGAACGGGGAACCGCCCCAGGCATACATCACCGTTCCGAGCACCGGGGAGATCCAGGCGATCCACGATGAGTCGGGCAGTGAGTATCCGAGGAGCATCGCGAACATGTTCGAGGCAACGATCACCGGAAGGGCGAGGACCAGCATGATCCAGAACAGACGACGGAACATGCCGACGTGGTCCCCATGACCGGCGTGGCCACCGTGACCGGTATGGCCTTCGTGACCGGTATGGCCTTCGTGTTCCTTCTCGCCATGGCCGGAGTGGGCTGCGCTGTGTTCGGATGCATCGTGGCCCGGCAGCGTGCCCGCTGTCTCGGCTCCGCCAGCGTCGGCATGTGTGTGGTTGTTCATCGCGGGAAATCCTTCTCTCCACCAGGTTCAGCGGTTACGCGGTGCGCGAATCTTTGGGTTGCGGTTCGACTGTGTATCCAGCCTCGCGGACAGCTGCGATGACACCGGCGTGGTCGGGCACGTCAGCACTTGTCACCGTCAGAGTTCCCGCAGCTGCAGATGCCTCGACCGTGTCGACTCCTGCAACGGTGCTTACTTCCTCCCGGACTGCCGCTTCGCAGTGACCGCAGGTCATGCCCGTGACTTTGTAAACCGTGGTGATCATGTCGCGCTCCTCTGGCTGCTTAGATACCCCCTGGGGGTATCTCGATGACATGTCGACCATACCCCCTCCCCGTATGTTTCGGAAGGCCGTTGGCTGCGTCGAGTGGCTTACGAACCTGCGGCGAAGACCAGTCCGTTGGCCGAACTTCGGATCGAGTCATGGTGCGGTGGGGTCTACGTCGAATCGGCCTGGGTGCGCGGTCCTGACATAGCGGACCGCTGTGGTGGTGCCGATACCGAACACGGTCATCAGGGCAACTGGGTCGCCACTGTGGGCGGCCTCGTCGAGGATGCGATCGACACGCAGTTCGCGGGCGGTGATGCCGAGGTCACGGAATGGGCGGGTGATGTAGTGGCGACTGCCCGGCAGTGCGGTAGGCGCAGTTATCCGGGTGATCAGCAAGTACGGATTCGTGCTGGTCGGCCACCGCAGCTGACGGTAGATCAGCCAGTCGCGGAGCACCTCGGCGGTGAACTCGTCCAACCAGAACGTGTGGCGGGTGTGTGGCCGGGTGACGGTTGCTCGTCCTGCCGAACGGTCGAGATGGTCGAGTCGGAAGCCGATGACCTCTTCGATCGTCAGCGCGTGGACCGCGACGAGCGCCAGAATCACCCGGTCATCGGGCCTGGTCAGCTGATCGAAGAGCCCATGTACGCGATCGGATCCTAACGGTCTGAGGATCCTGCGGGTGTACCGACCAGCGACCTCTCGGGCAGGGTCGGCGAAGATGCGACGTTCGCGTTTGAGTCCGCGGAAGAGCGACCTCAGGGCCGTGTGCACGTTGTGTCTCGACTGCCCTGAGTGACGGCTGAGAGCGCGCTCGATGTCGACAGTTTCGACAGATCGCAGGCTTTGGTGTGTCTCAGCCCATTCGTGCAAGACCGGTTGCGCGAAATTGAGATAGAGGGCAATGGTCACTTCCGTCAGCGGTCTGGATTTACGTCGACCGCGGCCGCCCAGCGCAGTGACCCACGCCTGCACGTCGTCGCGGAACTGCGCGGGTGTTTGCTCGATCATCCGTATGGTGCGCTCGGTGTGCCGGGCGGCATTGCGTGCCGCCACCCCATCGGCAGGGTTTCGTTCCGACATCAGTTGGGAGGTGGGACGCGGCGGGCTCCGCGCTTCCTGGTCCCGGTAGCGGGTGCGGCCGGGCCCGACCGATCGCCGATTGCGCGTGCTGGAGCTGCGTCGAGATCCGCGTCGTGAACAGCTTCCGCCAGCATCAGATCACCGACAGTGCAGTTCAACGCCGCACAGATCTTGTCCAGGTCATCGAGTCGGATCGTGATCGGCGCCGAAGACCACAGGGCCGCAGTCTTGCTCAGTGACGGGTGGAAGTCGACCTGCTCGAATGCTTTGAGTAGCTGCGTCGGACGCCAGATGTCGCGTTGCGCCGCGACCATGCGCAGGTTCCATTTCATCTTCTAATTCTCCGTACTCAAGCGCCGCACGGCGCGTTGTGTCGACTCGATGACGGACCGTTCCGGGTCGGCTCCGGCCGACGCCAGATAGCCCACAGTGGTGCTTGCCCATTCGTGGCCGAGCATCTTCTGCACATCCCACAAGGGCATGCCTTGTTGGTAGTTGTGGGTGGCGCAGGCGTGACGCAGCAGATGGGGGTAGAGCTCGCGCACCGGGCCGTTCAGATGAAGGTGCGACGCAGCTTTGAGATTGCGGCGGAAAGTCGAGGGCTGAATCGCGGGTGCAACGGCGAGGTTGAGCGCCGCGACGGCGGTCGGCAAGCGTTCCGATGGCCACAACGGTGCGCCCGCGTCGGTCGGGTCGTCGCTGAACTCGCCCCGGATCTGTTCGAGATACCACCACAGCAGCTCTCTCCCCTCTTCGAAGAGAAACGCTTGCCGTTCGCGTGGACCTGATCCGCGAGCGCCCTTACCCACGACGACGAAGCGGCCCCACTGTCCCGCTTCCCAATGGATGTCGCCGATCTTCACCGCACACAGCTCCGACGCCCGCACACCGGACAAGTACGCAATCTTCGCCATGGTGTAGTCGCGTGCGCTCACGTGGTACTTGCGAGAGCGTGGCAGGGCGTCTCTCCAGTCGGCGAAGAACGCTGTCATCGCTCGTCGAGTGGGAGGAATCCGCAGCGCGAAATCACCCCTGTGTCTCGGCCGGTTGAACGGGTCGACCGGTGACTCGACACCGACGCCGAACGCTCGGAGCAGCTCGCCAGCGTAGCGGTGCTCGAGGAATCGGTAGTAGTTGTCGATCTGAACTGTCTTTTTCCGGATGGTCGCGTGACTGCGTTTGCCGGGACCGGCGAAGTACTGATCGAACTGCTGCTGGGTCAATCGCCATGGCACGCAATCGAAGTAATCGCATATCTCGATCACGGGATACATGATTCTCTGCAGCGTCGCGGGGCTCAGACCCGCCACATCTCTGGCCCATCCGTATTCGACCAGCGTGTTACGGAAGAAGTCGTGTTCGTCGTCCCCTGACGCCGACGCCAGCCGCTGCAGCGATTCGACGTCCGCAAGTTCCCCGCTGCCGACCCGCGCGGCACTCGATGCGCCGTCGGCAGCGATGCGCTGCTGCCGACGAGTAGCGAAATCTGACACGAACAGTGAACTTATGCGAGGAACTCGCAGAATCTACGAGTAACTGATGAAATTTGAGCGACCACGGAATGAAGAAGAATCGTTGCTCTGACCAGGGAACCTGGGCTTACACCGGTTCCTGGCAGCCGATCGAACCCGTGCGGACTCCAGTGGCCAACGTGGGGTCAGCGTTGTCGACGGCGCATCGCGGGTGAAGCTGTTCTCGCGCAACGGAAACGACATATCCGCCTCGTTCCCGGATGTGGCGTCGGCGTTGTCGGATACGACGGCGGGGCGATCGATGATCCTTGACGGTGAGTTGGTGGCCCTGGATTCGGGCGGTCGGCCCGATTTCGGGTTGCTGCAACGCCGAATGCATGTCGCGCGGCCGTCGGCGGCGTTGCTGCGGTCGACCCCGGTGACGTATTTCGTCTTCGATGTCCTCGACGTCGACGGCGAATCGGTCCGGACGCTTCCCTACACGCAGCGCCGTGCGCTGCTCGAGGGTCTCGGCGTGGCAGACGGGCGGCGAGTGCAGGTGCCGCCGACTATGACGGGAATCGACGGCGAGACGTTGATGGGCATTGCCGCCGACAACGGTATCGAGGGGGTCGTGGCGAAGAAGGCTGAGTCGGTGTACCGATCGGGGATCCGGTCGCCGTCGTGGATCAAGGTACCGATCCGGAACACACGCGAAGGCGTGATTTGCGGATGGGTTCCGACGGGCGGCCGCGCTGGCGGGACACTGGCGGCGCTGCTCCTCGGAGCGTACGACGATACCGGTAATGCGTGATAATCAAACGTGTCGAATTCGAGCATCTGCTCCGCCGGTATTGGGGCACTTTGCTTATGGCTTCGCCATACGCCTCCGAAGGGGTGCTACGAATGTGTCCGTTGTGGTCATAATTGTCAGAAGGCATGGGTACAGGTAACCCGCCCCGGCTGTAAGGACGACTGAGACCTTTCTGGGCCATCCCGTCCAGTATCGAGCGTCAAGCTTCGATCCGAGCTGGCCGTGCTCCCGTGCGGCAGCGAGGCATACGAGGGTGCGCTTACGGTTGGAACGGTTGGCGGATGGCGGCAGTCATGCGGTTTCGGAGTCCGACCCCAGCCGTGGAAAGGGCTCGGTAGAGAACACAACCTCTACCGCTACCTCGAAGTACGCGGCGATCCGCAACGCTAGATGCAGGCTCGGACTGTATTCGCCGCGTTCGAGGTAGCCCACGGTCTGATAGTGGACTCCCAGTGCCTCGGCCAACTCCCGCCGCGATAAGCCCCGCTCGGCCCGCAGCATCGCGATCCGGTTGTGGATGATCTCAGAAGGCACGCTGCAGCGCCTTTTCTCGTCGTGCAGCCATGTTCGATCCTGATTCGTGACGCGCCATGCGCCGCAACACTACCGGGGCAATGAGCAGGCCCACGACGGCCCAGATTCCCAGCACCGCAGCCGTCTCGACATGGCGCCAGGACTCGTTGATCTCGATGGCGACTGCGTCCTCGGGCAGCAGCGCCGATCGCATGCCGAGTCCGAGCCAGTACATCGGGAACGACTGGCCGACGGCTTGCAACCAGCCCGGCAACGCAGTGATCGGGTAGAAGATGCCCGAGATGGCGATCAATCCCATCAGCGGCATCGTCAGCAGAAAGGCCGTCCGTGTGTCGAGTACGCTGCCGAGGATCGCGCCGAACGGCAGCACGGCCAGCAGCCCCAGGGCCACCACCCACACGAAGGTCGCCACCGCGCCCGGCCCGGACAGCGAGGAGCCGCCGATGATCACGATGCCCACCCCGAGTACGACGATCACCTGCACGATCACCGACCCGGCGGAGGCCACGATTTTGCCGACGAAGTAGCCGCTCACGCCCCGGGGCACCGCCTTGGCACGCAACAGCGTGCCGTCCTCGCGATCCAGCACCAGCACGTTGAGCAGGGAGTACATGCCGTTGAACGCGATGATGCTCCCGAGCAGACCAGGCACGGCCAGCTCTGCGACGGAGAGCCCGCTGTCTCCGTACATCTTGTTACGCAGCAGGAACAGCACGACAAGCGAGATGGCGGGCGTGAGGAACTGACCGATCAGGTCGGGGCCGTTGGTGTACAGCTGCCGCAGTTCGATTGCGCCGCGGGCGAGACCGGTCCGGATGAGGGTGACGTTCATCGTGTGACCTCCGTGAGGGTGTGGACGGGTTCGGTCGCTTCGCCGGACTCGGCTCGCTTGACCAGGGTCATGTAGGTCTCTTCCAGTGAGGCGCGGCGCACCTCGAGGTCGACGATGCTCTCACCGTGCTGCTTGAACAGTTCGTGCACGTACTTCGTCGACTCGGTGGTGGTGTGGACGAAACGGTGGCCGTCCACGGTCCAGCTCACCTGGGCTTCGCCTGCGATCGACCGGGACAGCTCATCGGGCGAGCCGTCGGCGATGATCCGGCCGCCGGCCAGGATCAGGATTCTGTCGGCCAGGATCTCGGCCTCGTCGAGGTCGTGCGTGGTCAGTAGCACGGTGGTGTCCTCGAGGTCGGCGAGTCGGTGCACCAGATCATGGAAGTCGCGTCGCGCCGCCGGGTCGAAGCCCGCGGTCGGTTCGTCCATGAACAGCAGCTCGGGCCGACCGACGAGGCCGATCGCCGCGTCCAGTTTGCGCCGTTGGCCGCCGGACAGCGTGGAGATCTTGGCGTCGGCCTGCTCGGTGAGGCCGACCAGGTCGATGAGTTCATCGGTGTCCCAGGGACGTTGGACCCGTGCGGTGGAATAGGGGCGGTAGTACGCGCCGAGATGGGCTAGCAGTTCACGTACCCTCCATTTCGCGTGATCGCGCCAGGACTGCAGCACGACGCCGATCCGAGCGCGCCAGTGTTCGTCGCCCTGTTCGGGGTCGGCACCCAGGACCGTGACGCGGCCCGCCGAGCGCCGACGGAAACCCTCCAGGATTTCGATGGTGGTGGTCTTGCCCGCCCCGTTGGGGCCGAGCATGACAAGTACCTCGCCGCGCCGTGCGTGGAATGTCACGTCGCGCAGAACGTCGGTTGTGTCGTACTGCATTCGCAGTCCGTCGACGTCGAGAACTACCCCGTTGTTCGAAGTCATGAGTTCACGCCTTCCAATCGTCAGTGTTCGATAATTTGTAGCATACGTACTATCGTTTGAGGTGGCAATGCTGCATAGAGTTGCAGCACTCGACCGCCGACAAAAGGAACCTGCCTGGCAAACGTGCACTCACCCACGGACAACTTCGCAGCGAACTCATCCGCTCGTCGAGGGCACCGTCCGCCGGGCAAAGACCCCATGTCAGATACCGAGGACGGGCGGTGAGCCTCTGGGGAACTGACTTCCCTGGTAGCGCGTGAAAGCGCCAGGAGTTCTGCAGGCTGGTTGGTTTCGACGTCGACCCAGCGGCCGACGAGGGGTTAGTCGCCGACTCCGTTCATGCGTTATCCGGGCGACCGAACAGCGCGCTCTCAGCATGCGAGCCGATCGGCTCAACCACGGCCTTCGTGGGTCGTCCGTGGCTGTTGCGCCTAGAAAGAACACATCGCAGCAGACCCGCTGGCCTTCGTCGTGTTGGGGCAGCGAGTAGATTTCACGGGCTACCGGGAGGAGCCGTCAACGAGGACCGTGAAAGTAGCCCACCCGCGTATTATCAAGGCAGCGTGCCGATTTCGAGATCCGGCGCCCAGGCGTGAACGACCCAGATTCCAGGGGGAACCGATGGTATCTGTCAAACAGATCCAGATCACCTTTCATTGCGCAGATCCTGAGCACCTCGCCCGTTCTAGGCCGATGCGCACGATTGGTCGAGTTCGGTGCGGTGCGTGTGCGACTACTGCGCGCTGACGAAAATTACGAGCAGCGCCTCGTGATGCAAGACGTCGAGGGTAATTAGTTCTGTCTCGACTGAGTGGACGCGCATGTGACCCCACTGGTGTCCACTGGTGACGGCAGTTTTCGGTTGAACGGCTCTATCTCGCAGGAAGGTCGAGAGTCGAGTGTCGTGGTCAGGGATTTGCTTGTTCGCTCGAAGGTCGATGCCTTCTGGCGATGTCGGCGGCGTAGGCGCCGTTTTGGCCGACTTCGGTGACCCAGCCCTGGGCGGTGGCTACTTCGATGCCGAGAAGTGCGGCGAGTACCGCCGCCGGCATCTGCGCGGCGAGGTCCATCAACGCTGCAGTACGCGCGGGCTGAGCTGAAATACCTACACGGTTGAAACGGATATTGAGGTTTTGGCTGCTCATCGGGCTTCCTGCGCGTACACCCGGGAACAGCCAATCGTGATCGCTTGTTTGGGCGAGTGCGGCGCGTCCGCGGTATCTGTTGACGACCAGGTCGAGTGCCAACTGACCTATCAACGTGGGGAGGACGACGGGTTCGGTTCCAAGCGCAAGACTGACGGCGCGGTTGTCGATGCGTTGAGTGATGGCATCGGTGCGCAGTGTGACTATGCGCCTTGATGGTTGAGCGAAAAGCAACAGCAGCAGCCCTGCGAACCGGTCACAGCGGTCGATGCTGGTGTCGTGCAGTAGCCGGCGAGCGTGCTTCCAGCGTTCGTCGTCGGTCATGGTGCCGGAGCCGTGGTGACGAGGACGAGGTGCGAGGAGCAGACCGCGTCGAAAGTGCCGGCGTGCGGTAGCCCACTGGAAGAAATCACGAGCACGATGCGCCTGAGTGTTCGACATTTGCCAGCGGTCGAGGTCGTGCTGGTCCGCTTCCTCGGGTTGTCGGCCGTGCCGGCGCAAGTACTTCAGAAGATCCGCCGCGATCGACAATTGACGCCGGGCATAGGTAGCTTGTGGTCGGGTGAGCGGTCGACGTGCTTTCGTCCGGAGTTTGTGTAACAACCGCCAGGTGACGTAGCTGCGCAGCAACTTTCGATCTTCCTCGTCGTCGATGTCGGCGAGGAAACGGTGAAATTGTTCCTCGAGGGTGTGGAGGATCTCGTCGCGCGGTGCGAGTGCACCGGCGCAGACCAAAGCGTCCCGTAACGGACGTGTATGCGGCAAATTGCGATACTCGTCGAGCATTTGGTGAGTGACGGGGCGGCCGGTCTCGCGAAGCTGGCCCAACAGCTGAGAGCCACCCCCCTCGAGATAGGTGAGTGTGCTCTCAAGCGATGAACGAGCGAGCGCGTCGTATACGGGCTGGAGTCTAGGAATGATGTTCGTGTCATCCCCGAGCGTGTTCCGCAGCTGAGCGATGCAGGCACACCCCCTGCACAGGCCGAAATGATGGAGATGCTCCAGTTTTCCGCACTGTTGGCAGGGTTTGAAGGAGTCGGGGTGTCTGCGATAGCACGCCTTGCATCGTGGGCCGTCGGGTAGCCATGCGCGGACGGTCATCTTCCGATGGCAGCTGTGGCACAACGCTTTCGGTAGGCCGCAGTTGTTGCAGACGGGTGCGCCGTCGGCGGTGCGGGTGCGCACGATACGAATCTGGTTGCAGACCGAGCAGGGCTCGCGGCGGAGCAGTTTGCTCGAGCACGGCTCGCAGCGCGGCGTTGCGGTGTCGGCGAAATAGCATTCTTTGAGTTTCCCGCAGAACGCGCAGATGGTTATGGGTGATCGCTGACAGCGGCGACAGCGCGGTTGCTGGCCCGCAAGCCGATACAACCGTGCGCGTTCCCCGCACCCCGGGCACGTATCCTGGTTTTCGGGCTGGTGGTTGTGGCAGCTTCGGCAAATCGGTGCGCCCGAGGCGTTCCTGCTGGCGGCAGGGCGGGCGGCTCCGCACCCTGCACAGACTTGGGCGTGATGCTGCTCGTAGCAACGGCGGCACGAACGGAGCCGTTCGCGCACCGTGGTCAGTTCGACTGCACGGTTGCAGAACGGGCAGGGCGGCATGACGAACCCGCCGATTGCTGCGTTGACGAGTGCGCGGAGTAGACCGGTGGTTGCCGCTGTGGCGTGTGCTGCTTCAGTCGTCAGCCGCAGTGGATGCTCCGCGAGTTCGTCTGCGATTCGTCTCTGATTGCCTGCCTTGGGAAGCTCACGTTCGACGATCTCGCGGAGGAGGCCTGTGTCGACGTCTGCGTTGATGATCGTGATCTGGTTGACGAGCCGATTCAGTTGATCGACTTCCGATATCCGGCGCTCACACGAAGCGCAGAGTGGTCGTCCTTCCCAGTCTCGGTAGCGAGTGAGCGTTGATTCCCCACAGGACGTGCAGGATTCGATGCGTTTGCGTTCTCGGGTGTAGCAACTTCCGCAGATCCGTAGCGGTCCCTGCCGATTCGTCAGATCGACGTCGCGATGGCACACGCCGCACAGGGGGAGTTCGATGCCCGTTGATCCGTGGCCCTGCAGCGCTTTGATCAGTCGATCCATGGCGGGTGGGCCCAGCGGTTGTCGGTCTGTCAGCAACTCCGGATTCTCGAACAGTGCTTGCGCCAGCCGACGCTTGACGGTGATCGAGGGTGCCGCCTCAGCGAGTGCTGCTGACAACACCGAAGCCGCGAGTGTGGGGTCGGCACGTTGCACCGCGGCGTGGATGATCGACAGCGGATCGTCCAGCACCGCTGCGGCGTACCCAGAGACTGTCCGGCTCCCCATCAGGGCTCTTTTGTGCCGATGATGCGGGCACGTTTGGGGCGGTGGTCACCGACAGACCCGGTTTCGTTGGCGCCGGCGGCTTTACGTCGTCTGGCCGTGGCGGTGACCGGCTCGATCAGGTCTTCCATCCGGCAGTCCAGAATGTCCATCAAGGCAACCAGTGTGTTCAGGCTCAACCGTTCGGGCCGTTCGACGACCAGTCGATAGACCTGACTGGTCGACAGGGCAACGCCGCGGTCGGCGAGTAGTGGCTTGAGGTCGCTGGTGGAGAACATACCGCGGGTGGCCATGAGCGTTCGCAGGTGCCAGCGGTAGTCGAGTTTGCTGTTCAATCCATCCACTCCTCGTCTGCGGAGAGTCCCCGCTCCAATGTTCGTCGCATCATCGTGTTCATGAAGTCTCCACTGACTGCGGTGTAGATCGCCGTGGTGGACGCAAACCGATGACCGACCTGTTCCTGCACGAACTTCGGATCCGCGCCGTCTTCGATCAGGTGCGTCACGTAACTGTGTCGGAGGCAGTGCGGGACCAACGTGCTCGGTAGATCAAGGGCATCGCGATAGTCGGCGAATCGCGAATCGATCTCCCGCGGTTGGAGCCGGGTGCCGCGTTCGGTCATGAACAGCGGTCCATCCGCTCGGTCTGTGAATCGAGGGCGGATGTTGGCCACGTAGTCTTGCAAAGCTTCTACTGCCCAGGGCATTACGCTCGCCACCATTCGCCGTTTGGGCGGCGAACCTCGACTGGCTTTGCCCCATCGAACATGCAATTGCCCGAAGCTGCCCAACTCCGGGGCAGACGGGCTTCGATAGCAGTCGGTGGTGTCGAGTCGAGAGACCTCCCGAGCGCGCAGACCCCAGCCATACGCCACTTTCAGCACCGTCGCGTCACGGTAAGCGGTCAACGCGCCTTTTCGGCCACGCCTCACCGCCAACCCCACCCTCTCGTCGGCGTAGTCCAGGAGTTGTTGCAATTCAGTGCGATTCAACGGGCGACGGTCCGGATCGCCCTCGTAGTCGACCAGGTGACCCACCGTGTTCCACTCGTGGCAGATCTGTACAGGATGAGTACCGAACCGGTTTTCGCACTCTTCCGGCCACTTGTAATGCGGCGAGATCAGATAGGTGCAGAAGTCTCTCACCGCGCCTTGATAGTTCCGCAGCGTCGACTTCTTACGCTGTCGAGCGCCGACCAACTCCGCCATCCACTCGTCGAAATGGGCAGCAGTCCACAACCATGGATACTCGTCAGTGAAGGCCAAAAAACGGTTCACAGTCCCCAGATAAGCGCGGACCGTCCGCTGGGCCATCCGCCGTCCCCCGAGCAATTGCTGCTCCCAGCCTCTGAGCATCGCGCCGAGAACGGCATCTTCGGGATGCAGCAGCGAGACGCCTTCGACGAGTTCGAGCCGCGCAGAACCGGGCAACTCACGATACTGGTCAGCCACCGCTGCCCCGCCTCCTTCTAGTGCACGTATATTGCGTTAGATGCAATATAGAGCCGGGAAGGCCTGATCAGCAAGGTGCGATACACTCGCGTTGTCGTTCAAAGCGCCCCGGATTTCGCCAGGGAGAATCCTCGAATCGCGTGCATCCGATGCAACTCCACAGGGTTTTCGGGGGGCCTCAGATATATCGGAAACGTTGGTACGGGCCTGACCGATCGACAGCGCCGCGAACTGCGCGACAAGCTCACCGAGCTCGAACAATCGATCAGTCCGTTCACCGTCGAGCCGCCGAGGGCTGTCACTCGCAATGCTTCTTGGTCAAGACCTGTCCTGGTC
Source organism: Rhodococcus sp. 5A-K4 (assembly GCF_046097995.1). Taxonomy (NCBI): domain Bacteria; kingdom Bacillati; phylum Actinomycetota; class Actinomycetes; order Mycobacteriales; family Nocardiaceae; genus Rhodococcus; species Rhodococcus sp. 5A-K4. Next base: position 3,443 of record NZ_JBJURM010000047.1, on the reverse strand, counting down.
TGTGACGTGGAATACCGCGAGTACACCGGCGGCAGCCTTCGGCACCCATCCTTTCGAGGGCTGCGCAACGACAAAACCGCCTATGAAGTCAAGGTGCCATTATTCGAAGCGGATAAACTAGCGCCAAAATTGTGGCTGCCATTTGCCCAGCAAACTCGCGCATTTGAGAACGACGTCGACCGCCCAGGAACGGCGGATTCAAGTGTCGCCGAAGTAGACGAATCAATGTTGCAGCGGATGCAACATTAACCCTGGAGCAATTCTCTCGGCGACGTCCGCGCCTGCATGATCGACCCGAATTCGCTATTAGGCAGCAGGTTCGGGTTCTGGTTCGAGATCCGTTGTGGAAGCGAGATGAGGTTCCGCCTCCGCAGATGCTGCTCACGGCTGGTCGTCAGGAGCGAGCCTCCGGATCGTTGTCCTCGAATCCGAGGTACAGGATGTCGCGGTCAGTCGATCGTTCTCCCTTCGGAAAGTGTCGAGTTCGCCGCCGTTTACGGGCCAGCGCACCGAGATCGAGGAGGGTCTCGGTCATGGTGACGCCGAGATTACGGGCGATATGGTCGTAACACGTCCTCCCCTGTCGTAGTGCGTGTGCCCAGTTCCTTGGCGCAGGCTGGTAATTGTGTACGGGGTTGCAAGCAAGGCAAGGGATTCGAGCGCGGTGGTGACCTCCGGTCCGGCGAGAGCGTAGTACCGATGGCGGCCGGTGACGATTGCTCGAAGTAGGTTGCCTGCCATCATTTTCTTCAGGTGTTCGGCCGTCGATGAGGCGCAGATCCCGGCTTCGGCGGCCAATACACTCACAGGTAAGGCCCTGCCGTCCACCAAAGATGTCAGGATTCGTGCGTGGGATCAGTGGTCAACTCGGTGATTCCATTGGCCACAGTTGAGGTAGTTTCTGCGTGTCGATCGGAGGGCCTCATGCCTGACGCGTCTCGTGTGTTGCTTGTACTAATCGCGTCAGCTTGACTGCGCATACCTTGTACTCGGGTTGACGGGAGACGTCATCGATCGCGTCATTGGTAACGTCGTTGATACAGAGGTTCTCTCCGAAAACGTCATTCCAATGGAATGGTGCGAAGCAATGTCCCTGCTGTACCCGGTCGGTGAGGACGGCAGGCAAGACCGCTCGCCCACGGCGCGACGTGATCTCGACCAGGTCTCGTTCGGCGATTCCGAGTGAAATGCCGTCCTTGTCGTGTATTTCGACGAATGGCTCAGGATTCAGTCGATTCAACTTTGCGACTTTCCCGGTCTTCGTCATCGTGTGCCATTGGTGCGGGAGTCGGCCGGTGTTGAGTAAGAACGGGAAATCCCGGTCCGGCATTTCGCTGGGTAGCGCGTGCGGGCGTGGGAAGAATGAAGCGCGGCCGGTAGCCGTAGGAAACGCGAGACGAGGGATACTGCCGTCAGCCCGGACCAGTAGCCGTTGGCTGACACCATCGTTGAGATACCGGATCGGATTGCGGTGCCGCTCGCTTCCTGGCGGGGAAGGCCACTGGACCGACCTCTGGCGCAGTTGGGCGTAGGAGATACCTCGAAGGTCATATCCGGTGGCGGGATTTGCGAACAGTTTGATCTCCTCGAAGATTTCCTCCGCGCTGTGATAAGTGAAAGCGTTCTCGTAGCCCATTGCGCACGCAACTCGGGCGATAATCTGCCAGTCGGGGATTGATTGCCCGACCGGTTCAAGCGCTTGTTGGAACAAGGTCACATTGCGTTCCGAATTGACCATTATGCCGTCTGATTCGGTCCAAAGTGCAGCTGGCAGAAGCGTATCCGCGTATACATTGGTCTCGGTGTCCAGAAAGGCATCCTGGACGACGACTAGTTCTGCCGCGTTCAGTGCGGCGATGACTGTCTTGCGATTCGCAACTGACGCAACTGGGTTGGTACCGATAATCCAGCAGGCCTTGATTTCACCTTTGGACACACGATCGAACATGTCGATGACACCACCACCACCGTCTGTTCGCAGCGAGCCCTGCGGGATCGTCCATACGGTCTCTACGAACGTACGGTCACCGTCAACTGTCATTGTCCGTTGGCCGGGCAGTCCTGGGCCCGTGTATCCCATTTCACGTCCGCCCATGGCGTTCGGTTGGCCGGTGAGTGAGAGAGGACCACTACCCGTCCTACAGATTGCGCCAGTGGCGAGGTGCAGGTTGCACACTGCGTTCGTGTTCCATGTTCCATGGGTGCTCTGATTCAAACCCATTGTCCAGCAACTCATCCAATTTCTGGATTCGCCGATCCACTGTGCTGCGGTACGGACATCCGACTCGGCAATACCAGTTATCGCGCTGACCTTCTCCGCTGTGAAGTCCAAGAGAAACTGGGGCATGATGCTCCACCCATCAGTGAATTCGGCGATGAACTCCGAGTCCACGTGACCGTTTTCGACAATCAAGTGCAATAATCCGTTGAGTAGGGCCAGATCGGTCCCTGGTGTGATCTGCAGAAATAGGTCAGCCTTGTCGGCTGTGGCATTGCGCCGAGGGTCTACTACGATCAGCTTTGCACCTGACTTCACCCTGTCCATCATTCGGAGAAACAGAATTGGATGGCAGTCGGCCATATTCGACCCGATGACGAGGAACACGTCGGCGTGGGCGAAATCTTCGTACGAGCCGGGTGGTCCATCGGCTCCCAGAGACTGCTTGTACCCTGCGCTCGCACTGGCCATACACAGCCGCGAGTTCGATTCGATTTGATTCGTTCGGATGAATCCTTTGGCCAGCTTGTTCGACAGGTACTGAGCTTCGAGCGACATCTGCCCGGATACGTACAGTGCGACGGCGTCGGGACCGTGTTCGTCGATGATCGTTCGCAATCGTCGAGCTGTGTCGGTGATGGCAGTCTCGATATCTGTTACTTCGAGCGCTTCGGTCGAACTTGAGCGGAGGTAGGCAGACTCCATCCGTCCCGGGCTTGCCAACATGTCGACGGTAGTAATTCCCTTGGCGCACATCCGCCCGAAATTCGCCGGGTGCTCCTTCATCCCAAATGAACGCACCGCTTTCTTCCGCCCGTTCTCAGAGTCAGTGGCGATTTCGAGGACCAATCCACATCCGACACCGCAGTAGGCGCACAGCGTATCCACAGTGTTGGCTCGAGAGGAACGGGTATTACCTCCGACCATTACTTCTGTCTCCTTCTGCCTACGGCCACAACGTGCCGATATTGGTTGTAGAACGACCTTTCAGTCGTCGTTCGAGATGGAAACAATCGACCGAGTGCGTGGACTTCACGGTGAGACGAGAGCGTCCAGTTGTCCCCGTTTCGGCGCAGAATTCTTTACCAACAGATCGCCGGAGATGGTGGTACTCATGCCGTGACCGAAACCTTCACATCGTCGACGTCGGTGGTGAGCGTGGACGGTTGACGCAGGAAGACGAACCAGGTGACTGCGATGCAGGCGATGTAGAAGGCCAGGAACA
>NZ_JBJURM010000046.1:0-36192 GCF_046097995.1 Rhodococcus sp. 5A-K4 | reverse complement strand
GGTGTTCGATGACGTGGTCGTCGACCGAGATGATTTGAACGTCGTCGGCAAGCATAGTCCCTCCTCAGGGAAATTGAACTTGGGGGAATACCGATTCGACGGTGCTACGGACCGCGCTCCAGTAATTCATACGATACATCATTCGTGTGAAGACCGTCACATGTTTGAGCTGTCGAAGTCAGGCTGGAGCACCAGATGCGGTGACCGCCAGCGTCGCGCCCGCATCCACTTTCATCTGAAGGCCTGTGATGTAACGAGCGTCGTCGGACGCGAGGAAAAGAACTGCCTTGCTGATGTCGGCAGGTTCGACGTACCCGATCGGCATCGGTTGCATTGCAGGGAAGGCGATTTCGGCGTCCTCGCGGGTTGGCGATTCCAGATCCGGTCGAAATACGCGATACATCGGTTCGCTTTGCAACATGTTCGTGTTCACGTTGGTCGGATGCACCGCGTTGACCCGGATGGACGATGGAGCAAGAGCTAAAGCCAGGTCGTGGACGTAGCGCGACACTCCTCGCTTGGCATGGGAGTAACCAGCACCTCCCGGTCCGTTGGCCGGGTTGTCCGTCCCTCCTGAAAGAAGCCCTGCCACCGATCCTGTGGCGATGATGGACGCACCAGCGTCGAGATGCCGATATGCCGCCGACACCGTGTTGATCACTCCGATCAAATCGACATCCACCGCATCGATGAATGCCTGCGGCGGCACGTCCCCGCCGAGCGGACAGATGCCTGCATTGGCAACGACGATGTCAAGGTGCCCCAACTGAGCTACCCCGTCGTCCACAGCCCCTCGCAATTGACTCGGCTCACGCACGTCCGCCTTCGTTGCAACGATTCGGCGATCCAATTGTTCGACCAGGCGGACAGTCTCCGCCAGGTCGGCCGCGGATGAGAGTGCATAACCGTTCGTGGCGATGTTCTCACAGATGTCGACGGCGATGATATCGGCACCTTCTCTAGCCAATTCCAATGCGTGACTACGGCCCTGGCCTCGCGCCGCACCAGTGACAAAGGCGACCTTTCCGTCCAGCTTTCCCATGATTCCCTCCAGTTCATTCGTTGTGCATGTATGCGTGTACGTGCAGATCAGACGAAGCCGACGGCCTTGGTCTCCAGGTGTTGTTCAAAACCCTCCAGGCCGTTCTGCCGTCCCTGACCACTGAGCTTGTATCCGCCATAGGGCGAATCGGCTCCGTAGAAAACACCGCCGTTGACCGATATGGACCCGGTTCGGATTCGCCGTGCTACAGCAAGTCCATGCTCGGTCGAGGCCGAGAAGACGGCGCCCGACAAGCCGTACATGCTGTCGTTCGCTATCCGGACCGCGTGATCCTCGTCCTCGTATCCGAGCACTGTGAGAACCGGTCCGAACACCTCCTGCTGAGCGATGGTCGACGCGTTCGTCGCCCCTGCGATCACGGTCGGTGCGATGTAGAAGCCGCCCTCCAGATGTTCCGGCAAATTATCTGCCGCCCCTCCCCCTACGGTGATCCGCCCGCCCTCGGCAGCTACACCTTGCAGCATCCCGAGAATCTTGGCCTTCTGCTTGACGTTGATCACCGGACCTACAAATGTCTGGGGATCGGCTGGATCTCCGACAGGCAACTGCCCGTACAAGTGAGTAACCATCTCCACTGCCTCGTCGTACCTGGCATTGGGAACGAGCAACCGAGTCGTCAATGCACAACCCTGCCCGGCGTGCAGACATGCCTGTGCAGCCGACGGAATCACCTGAGCGAAATCCGCGTCTTCGAGCGCAATCATTGCCGACTTGCCACCGAGTTCGAGAAAGACGCGCTTGAGACTTTCAGATGCTTTCTGCTGCAGCATCTTTCCGACTCCGGTGGATCCGGTGAACGAAATCATGTCTACTCGCGGATCAGACACCAGCAACTGCGCAACATTGTTGTCCGGAGTCGGAACCACGTTGAGCACTCCGGCGGGGATATCGGTGTTCTCGCTCACGAGACGGCCGATCCTCGTCGAGGTCCATGGCGTGTTCGGATCGGGCTTGAGGATCAGTGTGTTGCCGGTCGCGAGCGCCTGACCGATCTTGTTGATGATGATCTCGAATGGAAAATTCCACGGCGCAATCGCTCCAACGACGCCGATCGGTTCCTTGTATATGCGGCGCTTGTTGTTCGCCGGGCCGAAGGACAGAGGACCCAAATCGCGTTCCCACTCGAAACTGTCGATGAGTTCGGCCGGATACGTCAGCCCGTCTGCCAAGGGCCAGTCGAGTTGAGCGAGGTGGGTCGATGAAAGCGGCGCTCCTGCTTCGGCAATGATCTCGTTGCGCAGTTGTTCCTTCTCCGATAAGAGCGCATCGTGCAACTGCATCAGAACCCGTCGTCGCAGAGCCCTATCGGTGGACCATGAAGTCTCGTCGAACGCGCGACGCGCAGCACCGATCGCTTCATTCATGTCGTCGCGGTCCGCGGCGGTGGTCACTCCGATCACGCCGCCGGTTGCCGGGCTGATGTTTTCGAAGGTCTCACCCGAGCGAGATTCTCGCAAGCGACCATCGATCATCAAGCGTCGCTCCGCATTACGCTCGGCATCGCTGTTGACATCGGCACTGGTCCGGTCCGCAGATTCCGGGTAGTCGATAGTAGTCATCGATGACTCCTGAGAAGATGGCCGATGCCCTCGGGCGTGTCGGGCGAGATCGCAGCATTGATACCGCAAGGCATACGGTACATAACTTCAGTAGTTCCCGTGAGGTATCGACAAAGAAGAACGACCCGTCTGCTTCTCATGAGAATCGAAAAGAAGACGGGCCATTGCTCATCTATCGCCGCAGCTCTCGCACACTATGTTTCACGAGGTGAGGACCATTGCTCCGCATTGCGGGCCTGCTGCATTGGCGACTACCGCCACTCGCGCGCCGTCGACTTGACGAACGTCGCACTGACCACGTAACTGAAGCGCGGCTTCGGCGAGGAAACTCAATCCGTGCATTCGCCCCTCGGCGAGCTGGCCGCCGTTGGTATTCATCGGTAACGACCCTCCTGGCCCGATGGTCGCGCCGCCGTCGACCCAAGCACCGAATTCGCCGATCCCGCACAGCCCCAGCGCCTCTGCCCACGAAATGGTGATGTGGGTGAATCCGTCGTACAGTTCGGCCACGTCGACGTCGGCAGGGGTGACCGAGGATCGTTCCCACAATGTGTTCGAGCATGCCCTTGTTCCACCGAACACGAAATCATCGGTGAAGGTCCAGTCCGGGCGTCCGCCGGTACCCAACGCACTGGCGTCGATGAAAACCGGCTTCTGTGCCAGGTCGGCGGCTCGTTCGGCGGTGGTGATGATGACCGCGCACGCACCGGTGATGGGGTAATCGCAGTCGAGAAGTCGGAGCGGCTCGGAGACGAATCGTGAGGACAGGTAGTCGTCCATAGTGATCGGATCCCGAAGCACGGCTCGCTCGTTGAGCGCCGACCACTTACGGGCGTTGACCGCAATGGCTCCGTAGTCCTCTTCGCGCCCGCCGAACTCGGCGAATCTACGCTGCTTCTTCATGCCCATCACCGGGATGATCGCACCCGCGACGCCGTAAGGCATCTGATACTGCAGCGGTCCGCCGGCGGGCGGAAACACGACCTGCCCACTCTGTTGGCCCCATTCCCGGGTGATGGACCGAAACACGAGCGCCACGTCGCACTGGCCACTGGCCACCGCTGTCTCGGCGCCCAGCGCGGCGGCAAGTCCCGATGGGCCGGACGCTGCGTAGTCACCGAAACAGCGAAGGTTCTCGATGCCCAGCATGCGCTGCATGTCGATCGAGAGTTCACCGAAGCCGGGGTACTCGAAGATTCCGTCAATATCCGACACGTCGAGTCCGGCGTCGGCGATAGCATTCTTGGCGGCGGTTGTCGCAAGCGGACGACTGTCCACCCCCTTCTCCCGATGAATTGCGGAGTACCCGACCCCGACGATTGCAGTCTTACGTCCGAAGGTCATGCCGAATCTCCTGATCGCACTGGCCGAAACTGGGGAAGGTACTGACTCCCTCGCTCCTCGAAGGTCACCTCGACGGGGAGTCCGGATCGGAGTTCACCGATCTCGGCGTCGACGATATTGCTGAGAATGCGAATGCCCGGGTGATCGTCGAGTTCGGTCAGGCCGATCGCGAGCGGGACGGAATCTGCGAAAGCAGGGTGGAATGCCTGGTGCAGAATCGTGTACGCGTACAAGGTCCCGCGGCCGCTGACGACCACGGGACGCGGGGCGCCCGACACATCGACCCGTTCGGCGACGGAGTTGGGGGGAAACTGAACGAAATCACTGTCCTCGAAGCCTTGAACGGCTAGTTCACCCCGGGCTGCATGCTCCCAGTAGAACGCGCTCACCGCGTCGGGTACAGGCTCTGGCTTGTCCATCGGCACCTCTCTTTCGCCGGTGGTCGTGCGGCATCGTTGTCCACACGACCCTCATCACCGGCTACCATACGGTAAGCCTTTCTGGAAGTTTGCGAAACGGGCAAACCCGCACTGACGAGACACATTTCGGATCAGTTCGCGCAAACCCTCCACATTTCCTATGGATAGGTTTACGGTAAAGGCATTCATCGCTCGCGCCGAGAGGCCGCGAGCCCCGAACGACTGGGCACAGTCGAGACGAGAGGTCAGTCATGGCGGGAATTCTGGATGGCATCAAGGTCGTGGAACTGGCTTCGTGGACATTCGTCCCCGCAGCCGGCGCCGTATTGGCGGACTGGGGTGCCGATGTGATCAAGGTCGAGGACACGAAAGCCGGCGATCCCGGTCGCGCACTCGTCGTGGGCGGCCTGCGCCGCCAAAAGGCCCGTGCGGATGCAGATTTCATGCTCGAGATCGGCAACCGCGGCAAGCGAAGCATCGGGCTGGACCTGAAATCGGAGAAGGGTCACGAGTACCTGGCGAAGCTTCTGGCCGAGGCCGATGTTTTTCTGACGAACTGGCTTCCGGCTCCGCTCGAGCGGGCGAACCTGACCTTCGAACAGGTGCGCGCCATCAATCCGAACATCATCGTCGCTCGCGGATCGGGACAGGGACCGCTCGGTCCGGACCGCAACCGCGGCGGATTCGATTCGGCAAGCTTCATGGCCCGCGGTGGAGTTGCATATGCACTGACGCCCGACGACAGCGAATATCCTCTCGGACAGGGACCTGCATTCGGCGATCTGCCGAGCGGAATGACGCTTGCAGGCGGTGTGATCGGCGCACTCTACCATCGCGAAAAGACCGGTGAAACAACGACAGTCGACGTATCGCTACTCGCGCAGGCCATGTGGACCATGGCACCGGACATCCTCGCCTCCGACTTCTTCGGTGTCGACCGGATTCCGGTTCCCCCGGTCGGCAGCGCCATCAACCCCGTCACCAACAAGTACAAGACCCTTGACGGACGCTGGCTGCAGTTGGTCTTCCTCCAACCTGACAAGTTCTGGGCCAATTTCTGCCACCGCGTCGGACTTTCCGAGCTTGCCGAGGACGGCAGGTTCGTACCATCCGCGAACCTGATGGCCAACACCGACGAGGCGACGGCAATACTGCGTGAACACTTCGCGTCCAGAGACCTCGAGCACTGGACGAAGGTACTTGCAGACGAGCCCGGTGTATGGTCGGCGATCGCCTCGCCGCAGGAAGTGCTCGTCGATCCTCAGGCGGCGTCCAACGGATACCTCATCGAAAACAAGGACGACAACGGCGTGGACTATCGCGTCGTCGCTCCCCCGGTCCAGTACGGCAATAAGACCCCTGAACCGTCGCGGGCCCCGGAACACGGTCAACACACCGAGGAGATTCTGCTCGAGCTCGGACTGAGCTGGGCCGACATCGCCGAGGCCAAGGACAGCGGCGCGGTACTCTGACCAGAAACGGATGTAGCCGACACAGGGGTGTCGGCTACATTCGTTTCTCCGGTCATCACCAACAAAAAGGTCCGGCAGACATCTTGTCCGCCGGACCTTTTCGGGCTTGTGTACCGCAGATCGACTCAGACGTTGAGAGGATCGCGAGGAAGTCCCAACAGCCGCTCGGCGATCACGTTGCGTGTGATTTCGGAAGTGCCGCCTGCGATGCTCAGGCACCGATCGAACAGGTACTCGAACGAGATCTCAGCGTACCCACCGGTCACGGCCGAGGTTCCAGCGATCTTCATGCCCAGCTCGGTCACGCGCTGAGCGTGCTCTGCCGAGAGCAACTTGGTCACATTTCCTTCCGGCCCCGGGCCTGCATCGACCACGGCACGAACCACGCGTCGAAGATCGAGCAGTCGCATGTTCTGCTCCTCGACGATCAATCGTGCAACAGCACGGCGAGCCTCGATGTCACCTGGCTTCTCGGCCTTGACGACATCGAGAAGGTCGAAGGCCGACAATCCTTCTCGGCTACCTGCACCGATTGTGACGCGCTCGTTCCCGAGGGTTGCACGAGCCACCTTCCATCCATTGTCCACCGCACCGACTACATCTGAATCGGGAACGAAGACGTCGTCGAAGAAGACCTCGTTGAACAAGGATTCACCGGTGATCTCACGCAGCGGCCGCACAGTCACGCCGGGCGCGTGCATGTCGATGACCATCGCGGTGATGCCCTTGTGCTTGGGTGCGTCTTTGTTGGTGCGGATAGTTGCAAGTCCGCGATTGCAGTCCCGAGCTCCAGAGGTCCACACCTTCTGACCCGTCACGCGCCAACCGCCGTCAACCTTGACTCCCTTCGTGGACACCGCTGCCGCATCCGAACCGGCACCCGGCTCACTGAAGAGCTGGCACCACTGGAAATCGCCGAGGAGACTCGGCATCACCCAACGCTCGATCTGATTCTCGTCGGCCTGCTGCGTCAGTGTCAGAAGCACCCACCCGCCGATACCCAGGTTGGGCTGCTCCACCCCGGCCATTTCGTCCTCGATCACCAACTGTTCGATCGCGCCTGCGGCGAGACCGAACGGAGTGCGCCAATGCGGAACCAGATACCCCGACTCCGCGAGCAACCGACGCCGATCCCCCACAGGCGTGCTGTCATGCTGGGCGACGAATTCGCGGACCGCGGCGCGGTACTGTTCGGCCTCGGCAGGTAGATCGAGTGCGTAGCTCCGGCGTTCACCAGCATCCGATCGATCGATCAGATCGTCCAAGACGATGTCTTCCGGCCCGACCAGCGCCGAGACCGTCCGACTGCGCCGTAGATACAGATGTGCGTCGTGCTCCCAGGTGAAACCGATTCCGCCGTGCAACTGGATGTTGAGTTGAGCATTGTGTATCGCGGCCCCGAATGCCGTAACAGCAGCAACATCGGACACTATCGCCGCCTGCGGATCGGTGACGGGTGTGCGCGCTGCATCCCAGACCGCCGCTGTCGCCAGTTCCGACTGCACGAGCATGTTCGCGCAGTGATGCTTGACTGCCTGGAACGAACCGATCGTTCGCCCGAACTGACTCCTCACCTTCGCGTAGTCGACCGCCATGTCCAGAGTGGCCCGAGCCGAGCCGCATGCTTCCGCTGCGTAGAGCACTCGTGCGATGCGCTGTACCGCCGCCGCCGCGCCTTCCAGCACGGCGCACGCATCGAGAGCCACCGCGTCCAACACCGCCGACCGCACCCCGAGGGTCCTATCGAGCGCGTCGACGACGTCGATGCGAATCCCCGCAGCATCGATCGGAACCACCAATGCATCGTCACCGGTCACGACCAGAAGCAGCGTTGCGAACGCGCCGCCCAGAATTGGTCCCGTCGATCCCGACACGGTGTCTCCGACCGTCAAGGTTCCACCGAGCGCTACGGCGCCTACTGCCGAACCGTCGGCCAGTGTAGGAAGCAACAACGTCCGCTGGTCCTCGGCTCCGAGCTCGTTGATTGCCATCGACACCACAGTCGACGCCGTGAACTCGCCGGGGGCGAGCGCGTAGCCGAGCTGCTCGACGACCAGTGCTGTTTCAGCGAGCCCGTATCCTTGCCCTCCAACGGATTCCGGAAGATGCAGTCCGTGCCAGCCCTGGGTGTTCATTCCCGACCACAGAGCGGAAGTATCGGCGGAGACACCATCGGTGAGTTCTCTCGAACTGGCGCCGGCCTTCACGCCTGCCAGGAAGTCCTTGGCAATGTCCGTGAGCTGTTGGTGTTCCTCCGTGATCGCCAAACTCATGTGCGTTCTCCTTCTCGGTGCTTGACTTCAGGGGTGTTCAAATTCGACTGGAGAGGCCGCTTGGGGGTCTCATATCGAAAGGTTTGGGAAAGTGGTGCTGGCCAGCGGCAAGATGTGTACCATATGCCTTACGGTATGGAACTTACCACCGTAGTCCGGCAGTCCGGATCACTCTGGAAAATAAAACCGTCAAACTCCGTGGCAGTTCGGAGCGGAGCTTGGTCAGGGCAGTCATCAATATGAGGAGAGAACTCTCGTGGCACTGAAAGTTGGAAGTCACCTTCGCGCACCGTCGACGAGTTGCGAGGTCGTCGTCGTTCGAGGCACCGATGATGACGGTGTCGTCGCCGCCGCCGGCGCTTCTATGAGCACCGATGCCGCCGCTGGGGAATCGAACCCTGACGGCCCTGTGCTGGCAATGGGAAAGCGCTATACCGATGTGGATTCGGGCATCGAACTTCTCGTCGTCAAACCCGGAACCGGACCGTTGACCTTCGCCGATCGCGAACTGAACTTGAAGTCGGCAAAAGCACTGCCGGCGTCGGACTGAAAGAGTTCTGAACATGAATCTCCTGACACTCCTCGACATGGTCGCGGGCGGAAACGGCGACATCACGCTGCTCGGAACACGTGCTGAGGGGCTCACCGGTCAGCAGCTCCAGCAGCAAGCACTCGCCGCGGCCACCCTCGTACGCGAAGCCTCCGCAGACACAGTCATCTTTCTCGGCGGCAACGGTCCGGCGTTTCCCGTCGCGCTCTTCGCGTCCGCGTATGCCGGCGTGCCGTTCCTGCCTATCAACTTTCGACTCAGTAGCGATCAGATCGACGAGATCATCAGCCGTTCGACGTCGCCGTTGATCGTCACCGACAACCCCGAACGCGCTGCTACGTCGAACGCGATCACCACCGAGGACTTTCTGTTCCGGTCCGTCACCACCGAACCTCTGGCCGACCCCGCCGATCCCGACGTGGAGGACATCGCAGTCCTCCTTATGACCAGCGGTACCACTGCAGCTCCCAAAAGTGCAGTACTGCGGCACCGGCACCTGACGTCCTACGTTCTCGGTTCTGTCGAATTCGCTTCTGCCGAGCCGACCGACGCCACGATCGTCAGCGTCCCGCCGTATCACATTGCAGCAGTTGCGAATCTGCTTTCGAACTTGTTCGCCGGTCGTCGCATCGTGTACCTCGATCAGTTCACTCCACGCCAGTGGCTCGACACCGTGAAGTCGGAGCGTATTTCCAACGCGATGGTCGTTCCCACGATGCTCGTTCGGATCGTGCGCGAGTTGCTCGCCGCCGGGGAAACCGGCCCGGCATCGTTGAAGGGTCTTTCGTACGGCGGTGCCAAAATCTCGGCCCCCGCTCTGGCCAAAGCTCTGGAACTGTTCCCCGACACAGGCTTCGTCAATGCGTATGGCTTGACGGAAACCGCATCGTCCATCGCAGTGCTCGGACCCGACGATCACCGCGATGCGCTCGCCAGTGACGACCCGAATGTCCGTGCGCGGCTGGCATCTGTGGGTCGGGCGCTTCCCACAGTCGAAATCGAAGTACACGATGCTGACGGATCACCCTGTGCGCCAGGGGAAGTGGGTGACATCGTTGTGCGCGGTCCGCAGGTGGCCGGCGAGTATCTCGAAGCCGGTTCACTCGTCGATCCGAACGGATGGTTCCCCACCCGCGATCTCGGTCATCTGGACTCCGACGGTTTCCTCTTCGTCCAGGGCCGAGCAGACGACACGATCATCCGCGGCGGTGAGAACATTGCTCCCGCTGAGATCGAGGCTGCCCTTGCCGCGCACGAGTCGGTTGCCGACTGTGCTGTCGCGGGGATCCCGGACGCAGAGTGGGGACACCGTATCGCTGCGTTCGTCGTCGCCCAGCCTGGCCACGCCACGGACGCGAATGCACTGCGCGCTTGGGTGCGATCCCAGCTTCGAAGCTCGAAAACGCCGGACGACGTGATCTTTCTGGACGAGCTGCCTACGACACCGACCGGGAAGATCCTTCGACGCAACCTCGTAGCGTCTGTCGTGTCCGACGCGCCGGCCTGATCGAACGGTGGTGCCGACGAATGCCCCGTCCGATTCGGACGGGGCATTCGTCGTTACCACCGCCCTGGTACCGACAGTGTGTACCGAAGTATCGGAAGTACGCACCGAGAAAGTCGACCCCATCCGATTGGAAAGGGCCGGCTTCCTTCGCTGTGGTGTCAGCGACCGCGTTTGACGTCCTTGAAAGGAACGTCACGATCGGCTGCATATTCTCGTGGCATCTGCAGTAGACGTTCGCTGATGATGTTGCGTGACATCTCGCTGCTGCCACCGCCGAGACTAGCACCCTGACGGGACAGGTAGTGCTGGCCCATATCGGCGGCGCCGCGTTCACCCAACGGCCCCACAACTGACTCGCTGCCTGCGAGATCGAGTGCGACATCGCTGTTGAGCCAGTCGGTTTCAGCGTGGAACAGCCGGATCAATGACATGGCCGGACCCGGCATCTCACCGGATTCGACAGCTCCGGTGACTCGCTTGATCAGCTGGTCTTGAACTGTGCGGTGTGCGTAGGCCTCGCCGACGCGTTCGCGAACCCGCACATCGTGATTCTGACCGGTCGCCTTCGCCAACTCTACGAAATCCAGTGACGCATTGCGGGTGTCGAGCACGCCGACACCGCTCGAGTACTGCGATCCACCGCCCACTGCGGTTCGCTCGTGAAAGAGCTGCCGTGAAGCAACCGACCAACCGTCATTGACCTCACCTACGACGCAATCGGCAGGAATGACAACGTTATCGAAGAATTCCTCACAGAATTCCGTGGATCCGTTGACCTGCTTGATTCGACGAATCGTCACGCCGGGCGAATCGACCTTCAGCAGGAACATGGTCAAACCGCGATGTTTGGGTGCATCCCAGTCGGTGCGTGCCAGGCACAGTGCCCAATCGGCCGCGTATGCACTCGTGCTCCAGGTCTTCGCGCCGTTGAGGATCCATTCGTCCCCGTCGCGCTCCGCTCTGGTGATCAGCCCGGCGAGATCGGAGCCACCGCTGGGCTCGGACAGGAACTGCACCAGGATTTCGTCACCGCGAATGGCAGCGCCGATGCGGTCCCGCTTCTGCTGCTCGTTTCCCATGTCGAGAATGGTGGGCGCACAGATGGTGAAGGTGGGGACATTGAGCAGCAACGGCAGCTCGTAGCCTATGGCTTCCTCGGTGAACGCCTCCTGATGCGCAGGGGTGAGACCAAGGCCGCCGTATTCGACCGGGTAACAGATACCGGCGAACCCGCCGGCGTAGAGCATCTTTTGAAGTTCGCGGGTGCGTAGCCACATTGCATCGTCGTCGCCTTCGGGTGCAGCAGGTGCATCCGGATCGAACCGCGGCATGTTCGCAGCGAGCCAGCCTCGTGCGCGCAAGCGGAAGTCTTCGACGCTTTCTGTCGTCACAGCCATGATGTTCGGTCCCTTCTAGAGTTCGAGGTAGTCGGCGATCGAACGCCGGTGATCTTCCGGCGTTCCCAACAGTTCGCGGTTCAGTAGGGCACGGCGCAGGAACAGATGCAGATCGTGCTCCCACGTGATGCCGATCCCGCCGTGCATCTGCACGCAGTCCTGAATGATCTGCGCGGATCGCCATCCGACGTAGGACTTCGCCACGCTGACGAGGTATCCCGCGTCGTCTGCACGGTTCTGGACTGCTTCCGCGGCACCGTCGACGGTTGCGTGGCACGCTTCGAGCCACATCTTCATGTCTGCGAAGCGATGCTTGAGTGCCTGATACGACGCGAGTGGACGGCCGAACGAGTAGCGGTCGAAGGCCCACTGCACGGTGAAGTCGAAGACGGTGTCGAGCAGTCCGACCGTCTCGGCGACCTGGAGAAGGTTGGCTACCTGAATCTGACGGTGGATGAGGGCCACTGTCGTGTCGACATCTCCGACTGCAGTGTCGATACCAACCTCGGCGTTGTCGAACTCGACCGACGCGTATTGCTTGACCAGGTCGATCGAGCGCGAGCGAGTCACGCTCACACCCGGCACGTCTGCATCGACCAGAAACTGAAGGGGGCCTGCATCGGTCAGTGCGGTGACCAGGAAGGTATCGGCCTGCGGACCGGCTTCGACGCGGTCCTTGACTCCGTTCAACACGTAACCTTCTGCGGTGGCGGAGGCGGTCACTGTCGGAGCATGGGGAGCCCAGGCGTTGCCCGGCTCGTAGACCGCCCAGGTGGCGATCTTTTCACCAGAGATCAGTTCCTCGATCTCCTTGGTGTGGTCGGGACCGGTGCGCGCATCCACGAGTGCCGCTAGAACGACGTTCACCGGATGCAAAGGCCCAGGGGCAACGCCACGGCCGAGTTCCTCGGCCACCGCAACGAGGTCGAGAATGCCATTGCCTGTGACGCTGCCACCCCCGAGATCCTCTGGCACCTGGAGGGCAGTCCAGCCCAATTCGGCGCCTTTGGTCCACCACGAACGCTCAAATGAGCTGTCTTCGTCTGCGAGAGCTCGCACTCGGCTTATGGGTGTTTCTTTGGAGAGAAAAGACTTGGTTGTTGCTCGGAACAGCTTGTGTTCCGAGGACGTGTCCACTGTCATTCGGTTAACCCCTTCTGTTCCTCCACCGATCACACCCGACAGTACGAAGGGCTAAGGACTCGGGAGGAAACGTATCGACGGCTCGTGATTCGGTCGAAAGACCGTGGCAACGACCGAAAGTAGTCGCCACCAGCAGAATGCGCCGCCGACACGTCGTTGTCAAATGCCTTACGGTAAGACTAACGGAATAGTATTCTATTGGGACGTTCAGAAGAGAGAAGGCATCATGGACACAATGGATCTGGGCTCCGCGGCCGACGTACGCCGCCAGTTGTCCGAGTACGGATACCTTCCGGACGAACACATCGCCGGAACAGTCCATCTCGCAGCCGCATTGGGAAAGCCTGTACTGGTCGAGGGACCCGCAGGGACCGGTAAGACAGAACTCGCCAAGAGCGTTGCCGCGATCACCGACGCACGGCTGATCCGACTGCAGTGCTACGAGGGCCTCGACGAATCACGGGCCCTCTACGAATGGGACTACCGAAGGCAGCTTCTCGCTATCCAGGCCGGGCGATCGGCCGACGATGCCGGCGCCATCGATGCCGGAATATTCGACGAGAAGTTTCTACTCACTCGTCCACTACTCGAGGCCATTCGAGCCAAGGACCGGGTAGTTCTCCTGATCGACGAGGTCGATCGATTGGACATCGAGACCGAAGCGCTCTTGCTGGAGATCCTGTCGGACTTCCAGGTATCCATCCCCGAACTGGGTACTGTGGTCGCCACACAGAAACCGTTGGTATTCCTGACGTCGAACAACACACGCGATTTGTCGGAAGCACTCAAACGCCGATGCCTGTACCTCCATGTTGGCTACCCGAGCGCCGAACGCGAACGCGACATCGTGATGTCCAAGGTTCCAGGTATCACCGAGCACGTTGCCGGCCAGGTCACCGCGGTGGTGGATTCTCTCCGTTCGATGAATCTCAAGAAGAAGCCGTCCATCTCCGAAACCCTCGACTGGGCACGCACTCTCGTACTACTCGGCACCGAGGAGGTCGACGTGCAGACTGTCGTGTCACATCTGCACGTCCTCCTCAAGTACCAGTCCGATATCGAGTCGACTACCGCGGAACTCGGCACAGCCCATGCCTGAGTACGTGTCAGACCGCCGCCCGCGAACGGACGAAGTCCGTCACGGCATTCAGGGCACGGTAGTCCGCGCTCGTAGCGAAGTGGTCTACCCCCGGAAGGGATACCAGCGTCGAACTCCGCAGGGCGGAAAGGAGATTCGTGGCCGGACCCACGCCGTCACGCTCCCCCAGCACGACCAGAACATCTGCGTCGATCGAGCCCAGCGCGCCAGTGTCCGGTTGACGAGGAACCGCGCGCACGAACTTGGCGATCGATCCGAGGTCGTTACCTGCGGCGCGGGCCGTCCGGGCCATGAAGGCCAGGGCGGGGTCCTCGATGTCTCCATCGGACTCGAAAGCGTCGGCGATGGCGCGCAAACCCGAACCGTCGTTCCACATTCCATCGCCGACTCCGAGCAGAGCGAGGTTTCGGAACTGCGAAGGTTCACGGACGGCGCTGCGCAACAGCATCAGCGAGCCGGCAGAGAATCCCACGGCGGTATCGATGCCATGTGTTCTCGCCATGTCGAGCAAGGCGGCGAGGGCGTCGTCGTCGTTGCCCGGCTCTATGGTGGATCCCGAATGGCCGGGAAGGGCGAAACCAACTGCTTCGTAGCCCATTTCTCCGACGGCATCAGGCCACCCACTTCTTTCCCAGTTGTTGCTGTAATTCGATGCGAGCCCGTGGACGAACAGAATCTTGGAAGAGGTCATATCCGCATACTAGACGCAATTACTTTGTTGCACAGCTTGTCTCACGGAAACCGGGCCGTCTCGTGTTGACTGCTATCGAAGGACTCGTCGGAGAACTCAGGCGCATGCAGGTACCGATCTCGACTAGCGAGGTGCTCGACGCAATGCGGGCAGTCACCGTCACCGACATCTCGGCTCGAGCTGAGTTCAAATCGGCGATTCGGGCTTGCCTCGTCAAATCCGAAGACCACCGCCATGCGTTCGATACGGTTTTCGAGCTGTACTTCGCTCCTCCTGTCTCCGACTCGGCGGAAGATTCGGGCAACGGTCGACTCGTCGCCCCGCTGGAGTCGTTGTCCGACGCCGAACTTCGCGAAATTCTAGTCGATGCGGCAGCCTTCGAAGGGGACACGCTCCTGCGTGAGATCGCGAATGTCACCGTCGACCGCCACGCAGGAATTCAGCCGGGACGGGCCGTCGCCGGGACGTTCTACACCTATCGAGCCATGCGCGCGATGGGAGCTGATTCTCTTGTCGCGGACATTCTTTCACGAAGCAGACACGACGACCGTCCGATGACCGGGCTCGCAACGCGAATGGCACGCGAGCACGCAGAGAATCGGGTCGAACGCTTTCGCCAACTCGTCGAGAGCAGAATTCGAATCGCGCTCGTTGCCGACCGCGGCGCTGATGCCGTCGCAGCCACACTTCGCACCCCTCTACCCGAAGACAGCGACTTCTTGACCGCGTCCTCGGAACAGATCGCAGCGATGCGCACTGTCATGGACCCACTCGGCCGCAAACTCGCCTCCGCATTAACCGACAAACGAAAGCGATCCGGCCGGCAGGTAGTCGACATCCGACGCACCATCCGAGGGTCGATGTCAACCGGCGGAATCCCCTTGAACCTGAAAATGGCAGAACCACGGCCCAGCAAGCCGAAACTCGTTGTTCTCGCCGATATCTCCGGATCAGTGGCCACATTTGCAGAATTCACACTGCGCTTGATGTCGGCGCTACGAATGGAATTTGCATCCCTTCGATCGTTCGTATTTATCGACGGGGTGGACGAGGTGACACACATCTTCGCCGAGGCCGGCACCATCGTCGAAGCCTCCGCCCGCATCAACAACGAAAAACTCGGAGTCTGGCTCGACGGCCGGTCGGACTACGGGCACGCACTGGAGGATTTCGCCGATCGATGCCTCCACGACCTCGACAGCCGCAGTACAGTTTTGATTCTGGGCGATGCACGCAACAACTACCACAACCCACGCGCGGACATTCTCGATGCGGTTCGCACCAGAGCAGGGCACCTCTACTGGCTCAACCCGGAAAAACAGGTGCTGTGGAACAGCGGGGACTCGGTGATCTCCGAGTACTCCAAGTACTGCGACGAAGTACATGAATGTCGAAACATCAGACAACTCGCCGCCTTCGTCGAAGCACTCGACTGATGTCAACACTGAACCAGGAAGAGGATTTACACATGACGACACTCGTCTCCGAAGCCATGCACTCCGCAGTCGGACGGACGGTGACCGAACGATCGAGCCACCCGATCTCCGAGTCGGATATCCGTAAATGGGCGTTAGCCGTCTACTGGCCTGCAGAGCCTCCTCGTCTGTACTTGGACGCCGAGTATGCCGCAACCACGAAATGGTCCGGAGTCGTGGCACCAGAGGAATTCAACCCCTTCGCCTGGTCCGTTGCACACACGTCACCGTCCGCCGACTCCGCCGAATCAGGCACGGACGCCAACGATCCGGACCGGCTCGAGAAGGCACTGGGCATCGTCGGGCCCGGGCTGAAGTTCCAACTGAACGGTGGTCTCGTGACCGAGTACGGCGAACGGATGCGCCCCGGCGATGTAATCACCGGAACCGAGAGCCTGCACGAATACCGCGAGCGCGACGGAAAGCTCGGCTCCATGCTGTTCACCACTATCGAGGATCTCTGGACAAACCAGCACGGCTCGGTGGTCAAGCGAACCCTGATGACGCTCATCCGGCATTGACCGTCCCGGGAACACAACGAAAGCGAGTAATCATGACCAACACCCAGACAACCACCACCCCCACGGTAGGAGAAGAACTTCGGCCCTTCACCAGGGACACCGGGTTCGCCACGTGGAACCGCTACGCAGCGGTCAACGACGAGTTCGTGCCGATCCATATGGATGACGAGGCAGGCCGGATTGCAGGCCAGAGCGGCGCTTTCGGCATGGGAAACCTACAGTGGTCCTATCTGCACAATCTCGTCCGCCAGTGGGCGGGTGATGATGCGGTGATCCTGTCCGTCAGTTGCCAGTTCCGCAAGCCCAACACGAAGGGGCCCGTGACCGCGAATGGTCGGGTCTCCTCGGTGAGAAGCTCCGACGCAGGTACTGAGGTCTCTCTCGACATCTGGACCGAGGACGGCGTCGGCGACAAGCTGGCACCCGGATCAGCCACTGTCCTGTTGCGTTGATCTTGTTCCTCAACGACTTCGGGGTGTGTCGCGATCTTGCGACACACCCCGAAGTCATGTGCTGAGGATCAGACCTCGAACGGATCGTTGGGGATGGTTTCCGTACTGAAGAAGTACGGCGCGTTATGGCAATCGTCCGGGTTCGCTGCGAGCAGCGTGGGACGAATACGAGTGGTCCGAACTCCCTTGAGATTCAACCACCTCTCCGCCGAGTCGAGGTCACCGACGCGGAATGTCACGCCGTAGATCATGTTGCCCCACTGGTCTACATGGCGGCCCAGATCGGAGTCCGTGTTGAGCGGTTGCGCGAGCTGAAGCAAGCAATCTCCCAGCTGGACGATCTGAAACTTGGTCTGCAGTTCGTCGTCGATCCCGGAATGGACCGGAACCGCCTGGATCACGTCGACATACGTGTGTACCGCAGCATCGAGATCCTTGACACCGAGTGTCACGTAGTTGGCCCGCTCGATGGTGAGCGGGTGGCTACGCCACAGCTTCACCTGGGAAGACCATGTTCCGAGCTGGCGGGGATCGTCTGGCATGTCTGTGCGACACAGCTCAACCATCAGCCCCGCCGTATCGCGCGGACTCGGGTAGAAGTACATCGTCTCCGGGTCCATCTCTTCGATCTTTCCGCCACCGGGCTTGCCGATGTACACGCCACGCTCGATGAGCCTGTTGCCGATGGCAACCAGGTCGTCGACCTTGTAGCCTACCGAGTGGAGGTGCTTGCCGTACTTGGTGTAGAACTTGCCGACTGGTTTGGTCGGATCGGCGGGCAGGTTCGGCGCCATCGTCTCGACGCAGAAGTCCGAGACCTGAATCAAGCCGGCCCAGCGATCCTCCACCTCAAGCCACTGCGGTTCGTCGACGCCCATGAACATCAGTCCGCCGAACACGTCCTCGTAGAACTTGTTCAGCGTGGGAACGTCGTCTGTCATGTGCACCATGTGAATCATCAGGCCGATACCGTGGTCGCCGGTCTTCTGGACAATCTTCTCCATGTCACTTCTCCTGTCGTGTCGTGCTATTGCCGTGGAAAATTAGATAGCGGTGAGGAATTCGACCACCGGGGGGTGATCGGTCACGTTCATCGTGTCCGTCATGGAGACTCGTCCTTCGCTGACTGCGCCCTGCAGCGCTGCGGCCGCTGCGTCGGCGTCGGCGTCGTCGATCTCATAGATTGCGACATAACGTGGCAGTGCCTGATCGCCGGCGGCCGGGTCGAGAACCCGATAGCGACCTACGGAGGTGATCGCCGGGATGGCAGCGCGCACGTCGGGAATGTGAATCTCGTCGTACCAACGGCCGAACTCCGCGTCGACCTCGACGCTCGATGGACTGCTGGATGCAAGCAATATCGCTTTCGCCATGATGTGGCCTATTCCTTTTCGATCGGGTTTTCGAAATATCAGGTCGATACGGTCGCGTCGACGATCGTCAACGCGCCGACTGTCATCGAATCGAGTCGAGCATTTCGGTTACCGGCATCTCCCCGACGGATGCTCTCGACGATGTACCGACGTACGTCCGCACTCGTCTCTTGGATACGGCAGTCCGCGAAGCCCGACGCGACGAGTTCGGCAGCCGTCGGTTCGAAGGAGCGAGCGAGCTCGGTCGTCTTTGTCGGGTCGCGATAGAGAACTGCAGCGCCGGCCTCGGGGCCGATCACCCAGAACAGCGAGTGTGCAAGCATCCCAACATGATCTGCGTGAGCCAATGCCATCGCCCCGCCACTTCCTCCCTCTCCCACCACCACGCACACACTCACACTGGACAGTGCCGCCATAGCTGTCAGGGTGTGCCCGATCTCGTGAGCGATGCCGCCAGCTTCTGCTGTCGGTGACGGATCTGCGCCGGGCGTGTCCACGAAGGTCACCAGAGGAAGACGAAGGCGATCCGCGAGTGCGATGGCACGCCTGGCCAGTCGGAACGCGCCCGGACCAGGAAGGCCGGTGCCGCCGCCTCGATGGAAGCGATCCATCGCGACGACGACAGCACGTTCGCCGTCGATAGTGGCAATGCCCGCTCGAATCGACGGATCGGTACCGTGGAGATCGATCCACGAATCGGTCGACCGGGCAGCCCAATCCAGACCCGATGCGCGCGTGTGGGATCGAACGACGTCGATCCTCGCTCGTGTGTCGAGGGCCCTGGCCTTCATCGATTCCGCGCCCAGCGTACGACGCGATGGCAGTCTCAGCGGCGGCGCAGGCGCCACTCCCAGGATCGCTTCCAGTCGGAGCTGCTGATCTTCTTCCGGCACCAGGTCGTCGACCAAGCCGTTGGCATAGGCCGACTCCGCGGTGTGCGAAGTGGCAGGAGGGCGAAATCCGGTGACCTGTTCCACCACCCGGGGGCCTCCGAACCCGATTACTGCACCCGGAGTCGCGATCCGCACGTCTGCTCCGGACGCCCACGATGCGTAGACGCCACCCGTCGTGGGGTTCCGCAAAGCTGCAGCAGTCATCAGTCCGGCACGACGATGTTCGACGAGCGCCGAACTTGTCCGCGCCATCTGAACTAGAGAGAACATCCCTTCCTGTAGCCGAGCGCCGCCGCTACTGACCCGGTACGCCACCGACAATCCTCGGTCGGTCGCGCGATGGAAGGCGCGCACGATACGTTCGCCCGCAACGACGCCCATCGTTCCGCCTTGCCTGGAGAAGTCGCAATCGATCAGCACGTAATCCCCTGCCGCACCGGAGACAGTTCCGCACCGAACCGACTCGGCCACAGGAGGCTCGTACCCTGGAAAGGACAGTGGATCCATCGACACCAGGTCGCGGTCCCACTCTTCGAGGAACCGAGTCTCGAGATGGAAGGACTCGTCCGAGGTGCCTATCGCCGATTCTGCCACTGTGATTCAGCTCGAATACGTGTAGAAACCGCGTCCGGTCTTGCGCCCTAACCAGCCGAGGCGGACATACTGTTTGAGCAGCGTCGGAGGCTGATAGCGGGGATCCTTGTATTCCTCGTACATCGAGGCGGCCATGTCGTGCACGATGTCGAGACCGATGAGATCACTGAGAGCGAAGGGTCCCATCGGGTGGTTGAACCCGAGCTTGATGACATCGTCGATCGATTCCATATCCGCGACACCCCGTTCGAACGCGCGAATAGCGTCGACCAGGTATGGAACGATCAGGAGGTTTCCGATGAAGCCGGGGACATCATTGACGATCACCGGACTCTTCCCCAGCGCCTTGGCGAAATCGACCAGTACGGCAACGTTGTCTGCGTCGGTGACCGGAGTCTTGATCACCTCGACGAGCTTCATGGACGGTACCGGATTGAAGAAGTGGAATCCCACAACGGATTCGGGGCGCTTCGTGGCCGCGGCGAGGACCACCAGCGGAATGGTCGAGGTATTCGAGGCGATGTACGCGCCGGGAGTCACCAACGCGTCGATGTCTCCCAGAACCTTCTTTTTCAGCTCGACGTCCTCGAACACGGCTTCGATGACCAAGTCGGCGTCTGCTACCGCAGAGAAGTCTGTTGTAATCGAAATTCGTTGTAGCGCTTCGGATAATTCTGCTTCGTTGATCTTTCCTCGGTCGGCGGTAGCACGCAATCCTGCCTCGATCCGTTGCTGCGCCGCGCTCGCTGCCGCGCTCGAGGTTTCGATGCCGACGGTCTCGAAGCCGAACCGCGCAGCGGTTTGGACGATACCGCCTCCCATGGTTCCGCAGCCAACCACTGCAATCCGCTTGATTTCCACTGCCACTCTCCTCTGAAAGCACTGCATATGACCTACCGGTAAGTGTTACGGTAAGAAAAACGATAACAGAGCGAACAAGCCTTGGACAGAAACGGAGAAAATTGATCGAGAGGCACGACAATCCTTCTCGCAGAATCCAGTTCCGACCGCGAAGCCACGCTCCCCACCCCCGAAAGGCACGTCAATGACCCGCGAGAACGCTGCAACTCTCTTCATCGACGGCAGATGGCAACCATCCTCGGAACACAGACAGTTCGACGTCGTGGATCCCGCTACCGACACCCCTTTCGGTAGTGCATCGGACGGCGGAAGAACGGACGCCCACGCCGCGATCGATGCCGCCGCGCGCGCATTCGACTCCTGGGCGGGCGAGACGGCGTACGTACGCTCCGCCGCGCTTCTACGAGCCCATCGACTGATGACCGAGCGCGCCGACGACCTGGCCGCGCTGATGACCCGCGAGCAGGGCAAGCCGCTGCGCGCGGCACGCAACGAAGTCAACTACGGCGCCGATTTCCTGATCTGGTTCGCCGAAGAGGCGAAGCGTGTGTACGGCAGCATGATTCCGTCTCCACGTGCCGACCACAGGTTGTCCGTGCTACGCCAACCTGTAGGTGTCGTAGCCGCTATCACCCCGTGGAACTATCCAATCTCGATGATCACCCGTAAGGTCGCACCGGCCGTCGCCGCAGGGTGCACGATCGTCCTCAAACCCGCCGAACAGACACCCCTGTGCGCCGTGGCGATGTTCAAGATCTTCGAAGAGGCAGGACTCCCCGCAGGCGTGGTAAACCTCGTCACCTCCAACCACCCCGAAGAAGTCGGAGACGTACTGCTCGAGTCTCGAACGGTGCGGAAGCTGACGTTCACAGGCTCGACCTCCGTCGGCCGGACCCTTGGCGCACAAGCAGCGAAGACGATGAAGCGTGTCTCGATGGAACTCGGCGGACACGCACCCTTTCTCGTCTTCGAGGACGCCGACATCGAGCATGCCGCGAAGGGAGCAGCCCTGGTGAAGTTCCTCAATACCGGCCAAGCCTGCATCTGCCCGAACCGAATCTTCGTACAGGCCGGCGTATACGACCAGTTCGTCGATGTCTTCTCCGCGCGAGTGAAAGCGATGAAAGTCGGCAATGGAGCGACGCCGGGAACCTCTATCGGCCCGCTCATCGACACCGACGCGATGGACAAGATGTCACGCCAGGTCGACGACGCAGTGGCCAAGGGGGCTCGGGTGCTCGCCGGCGGTCACCGAGTCGACGTCGACGGAGCGGGCGGGAAGAACTTCTACGCCCCAACGGTATTGGTGGATGTGACCGAGGACATGGAGATCTACCGCGAGGAGACATTCGGTCCGATCGCGGCGATCATCGCATTCGACGACGAGGCGGAGGCAATCGCCAAGGCGAACGACACCGACTACGGTCTCGCCTCGTACGTATACACCGACGACCTGCGCCGGGCCGTAAGAGTGACCGAAAAGCTACGTTTTGGCATCGTGGGCGTCAACGACATCAACCCCACTGCCGCTGCCGCGCCATTCGGCGGCATCAAGGACAGTGGACTGGGGCGTGAAGGCGGCGCCCAGGCTCTCGATGAGTATCTCGACGTGAAACTCGTGGGCATGAGCCTGTGAGTAACGCGCACAATGAAGTGAGGGATGAAATGACACAACGTAATTCGGTGATCGTTACGGGCGGCACCGGCGGACTCGGAACGGCAGTGACGACGCTACTGCTCGACAAAGGCTGGCGGGTGATCGTGCCGTGGATCGCCGAGGAGGAAGTCGATCGCCTGGCCCGGCATACCGACAATCCCGATCTGGTTCTGACACAGGCCGATCTATTCGACCCGTCCGGGACCGAAGCAGTTGCCGAACTGGCCAGTTCGGATGCATCAGCGCCGCTGAACGCTGTGGTCAATCTCGTCGGAGGTTTCGCGATGGGTCCGCGAGTGCACGAGAGTCCGATCGAGGACTTCGAACACCAACTTCAGCTCAACCTGCGGCCGACCTACGCGATGACGAAGGCTGCGATTCCGCACCTTATCGCTGCTGGAGGGGGGTCGATCGTCGCGATGTCGACCAAGGCTGCATCTTCTCCGTTTGCAGGTGCCTCCGGTTATGTCACGGCCAAGGCCGGCGTACTCGCCTTGATGGCAGCGCTGGCAGTGGAGTACAAGGCGGATGGTATTCGGGCGAACGTACTGATGCCGACCGTGATCGACACTCCGGGTAATCGTGCCGGACAGCCGAACGCCGACCGAAGCAACTGGGTTGCCCCCGAGCGCATCGCGCAGGTCATCGCATTTCTCGTCGGCCCCGATTCCGACGCCATTTCCGGTGCTCAGATTCCCCTTCCGGGTGTCGGCTGAACGATCCGTCCAAAAAACTCGAGCAGGCCACGGCGTAGTTAACCCGTGGCCTGCTCGTCACATATCGACCTGCTACGTCCTCAACGCATACGACACGATGGAATGAGTGAAGACCTTTCCCGTGTTCCCGATGGTCCGAACCCGCATGACCGACAGGTTTCTGCCTCGATGGACGGCCTCGGCGACCACTGTCACCTTGTCGCCCACGTTCGCTGGGCGCAAGAAACTCGTGCGCAACGACAACGGGCACCAGCGAGCTGCGCCGCCGTCGAGTGCGGCCACCGCCACGTAATCCGACAGTGTCGCCAGTACCCCGCCGTGCATCACCTGACGCGGATTGTTCAGCCACGGTGCGGCAGCGACCTGCAGCAGGGCGCCAGTGTGTGTGAGCTCGGGAATACCGCAGAACATGTCCGTCAACGTCGCCGTCGGATCGGGGCCGGGAATATCGAGAGGCTCCGACGGACTATAGCCACTCGGAATGGGAAAGAACCGACCCCACAAAGTTCCCGTCACGCAAATGTTGCCGGATGAGTCGCGCACATCACCACGCGTCAGCCCTCCCGAGTTGTCGATCTGCATCAACTCGCTCACGGCCTTCAATTCCGGACCGTCCCACGCCGTATTCGGGATGAAGTCCAGGGAGAGTTCGGATGTGGCCATTCCCAGCACTGGGCTGGGACGGCGGACGAACAGCGGACCGCACAGAACGCTGTCCATCATGACCGCTACGGCGCTCGGGTAGTGCACCCCCTCTGCGTCGGTCGTCCATGGACCGACGCGCATACCCAGGCCCGTTTCGCCCCAGTCGTCCCGTCGATCGATCGCGAACAAGGTCTGCGGAGTGTGCTCGGCGAAACGTCGCGCAGCGTCACTGGTCAGGATCTCGACACCGCGGGGATGTACAGGCACCTCGACACCTGATTCGATCGTCATCAGGGCACTTCGATGATCACGGCGCCTGCCTGACCACCACCGGCACACATTGCAGCAACGCCGATGCCACCTCCTCGACGACGCAGTTCGTAGATCAAGGTAGTGAGCATTCGCGCTCCCGATGCCGCGACCGGGTGACCGAGTGAACAGCCGCTCCCGCTGAAGTTCACCAGTTCCTCGTCGATCCCGAGCTCCTTGCACGCTCCGACAGGAACCGAGGCGAAGGCCTCGTTGATCTCCCACAAGGCGACATCGGCCACGTTGATTCCGGCACGCGACAACACTTTCGGGATCACGCGGATCGCACCGAGGCCGGTGTCCTTGGGGTCGATCCCCAGTGCCGCCCACGCACGTACAGTGGCCATGGCGGTCAGCCCCTCGGACTTCGCGAGCTCCGCGCTGGTCAGAGCGAGTGCTGATGCCGCGTCGTTGACACCACTGGAGTTACCCGCAGTGATGTTGAAGCCCTCGATCTCAGGATGAAGAACCCTCAGCGAGGCCAACTTTTCTAATGTCGACCCGCGACGCGGATGCTCGTCGACAGCGAACTCCACGATGTCACCATCTGCGTTGGCTACCTTCAGCGGAACGATTTCGTCGATGAACTTGCCTGCATCGATCGCGGCAATTGCGCGCTGATGAGACCGAAACGCCCACTCGTCGAGTTCCTCACGGGTCAATCCGAGTGCGCGAGCGGTGTTCCAACCCACGGTGATGGACATGTCGCGGTTGGGGGCGTCGGCGCGATCGGGGTGTGTAGGGGGCATCCATCCGTCGTTGTATTCGTCGACGGTGCCCAACACACGTTGGGAGAGTTTCGGGCCCGTCGAAGCTGACATCACACCACCGGCAACGACGGCGTCTTCCATGCCGGACATGATGTTCGCCGCTGCATTGCCCACAGCGGTAAGGCTGCCTGCACAGTGACGATTCACTGCCTGCCCGGACACCGTCGTGAGTCCTGCGTTCACTGCGGCGTACCGAGCGAGATCTCCCCCGCCGTATCCCGACTCCGCGAAGATGACATCGCCGAATCGCGAAGGCTCGAGTCCGGACCGTCGCACGGTCTCTTCCAGAACTGTGGTGGCGAGCTCCTCAGCTGGAGTGTTCTTGAGGGATCCCTTGTACGCGGTTCCTATTGCGGTGCGTGCGGCACTGACTATCACGGCGTCCGACATGATAAATCCTCACTGTCTGCGGGGGCGCACCGACGACTCGCGTTCTGTCGACTACACCCTATTTGTCTGTTCGGTATTCAATACCGTAATACCAACAGTATAGTACTGGCGAGGGCCGGGGAACCGATTTCGACCAGTAGATCGTTGGCCGATCGAATATCGTCCCGAGCCCCGTCTACAGCACCGCTCGCCGAGCGGTATGCAATCAGGAGGATCCATGGAACTGGCAGGAAGTTCAGCACTCGTCACCGGCGGCGCAGGCGGATTCGGTGAAGCAACGGTTCGACGGCTAGTCGATGCCGGCGCCAAGGTGGTCATTGCCGAACTGTCCGACGAGAAGGGCGAGGCACTTGCAGCGCAGCTCGGAGACAGTGTTCGCTACGTCAAAACCGATGTCACCGATGAAGTTTCCGTCGCCGCCGCTATCGCGGCTGCGCGTGAATTAGGACCATTGCGAACGACGGTCATCGTGCACGGTGGCCCGGCAGCAGGCAAGCGCATTATCAACCGTGAAGGCAAGCCATACCCGTTGGCCACGTTCAAGCGGACGGTCGACATCTTCCTCAGCGGAACATTCAATGTCCTGAGCCAGGCGGCGGCTGCAATGTCGTCGAACGAGCCCCTCGATTCGGGTCAGCGCGGGGTCATCATCACCACGGCGTCGATCGCCGGGTACGAAGGTCAGGTCGGGCAGTCCGACTATTCCGCGGCCAAGGGTGGCGTCATCGGACTCAATCTCGTGGCAGCGCGCGACCTCGCACCGATCGGTGTACGGACGATGTGCATCGCACCGGGAACATTCTTCACTCCCGCCTACGGCATGGAAGAGGCCGAGGCGCAGGCGAAGTGGGGGCCGGGCGTGCCCAACCCCAAGCGAATGGGTCACGCGGACGAGTACGCACGGCTGGCGCTGCATATCGCCGAGAACGATTACCTCAACGGCGAGGTCATTCGCATCGACGGTGCGCAGCGGTTCAATATCTGATCTCGCGCTCTGCTGACCGAAGCAGCGGTGCCGACCATCATGGATGATGATCAGCACCGCTGCTTCGTCTGAAGTCAGTCAGATGTCAGCGTCCGACCCAGACGGGTGCACGCTTTTCCGCGAAAGCAGCGGGCCCCTCCTTGGCGTCTGCCGAGGCGGACGTGGAGCGGGACTCGACCGAAGTCATCTCCCAACCGGCTTCCTCTGCCGGTCGCCGACCGTCCGGCAACTGACCGAGTGCAATTCGCTTGTGCGCCTGAACCGACAGAGGCGCATTGGCCGCGATCTGCTCTGCGAGCTCGAGCGCGGAATCGAGTAGTTGATCGGACGGTACGACCCTGTTGATCAGATGGAGCTCGAGAGCGCGCTCCGCAGTGACGGGTTCGCCGGTCAGCAACATTTCCATAGCAACGACAGACGGAATCCTGGCAGCCAGACGAAATGCTCCGCCTGCGCCTGCGACCAAACCGCGCTTCGCTTCGGGCAGACCGAACGTCGCGTTGTCGGCCGCGACTACCAGGTCCGCCGCGAGCACGATTTCAGTACCCCCACCGAGGGCGGGCCCGTTCACGGCCGCGATGGTCGGCTTGCTGATTGCATGCCCTACCCAGCCTGCCAGGCCCCAGGCCTCACGTCCCTCGGGGATGATTCTCTCCCCACGCGCGATGGCCTTGAGATCTGCACCCGCACAGAACGCCTTGTCGCCCGCCCCGGTAAGAACCACCGCGCGAACCTCAGGATCGTTCTCCGCCTCCTCCAGCGCGTCCCCGACAGCGATACACAAGGCCTCATTGACCGCATTGCGTGCCTGTGGTCGGTTCATCACGATCAACATCACGTTGCCGTGTCGGCTGACCAGCACCTCTTCGGTGTCGACGTCCCTGACTGCTGTTGTATCTGAAGACATTGCAGTTTCTTCCTTTCGAGTGTCACAATCCGGCGCAGTCCGATCCGCTGCGCTAGCGGTAAGCCTTACGGTATATAACACTAGAATAGTTACGATGAAAACGACGAGAATGGTGATATCAATGTCCGCACAATTCGCCGATTCTGCAATCACACTTGAGGTGGACGACGGCATCGCGTGGCTGACGATGAACCGGCCAGAGCGACTCAACGCGATCGACCACGATATGCGAGACGACCTCCTCGCAGCCATCGAACGGATTCGTACAGACCCCGGCATCCGGGTGGCAGTGGTAACCGGAGCGGGACGTGCTTTCTGCTCCGGCGCCGACCTGAGCCAGGACGACCATTTCCAGGTACCAACCGAGGCCCGTCGCGGCGACAACTCGACGATGGCCCGTGAAGACGGCCGGAAGTTCGGCTGGTGGCGGGTCATCAAAGCCGTCTGGGAGAACGAGAAGCCCTTCGTCGCCGCGGTGAACGGTCCCGCCTACGGCTTCGGCTGCAACTTCGCACTCGCCTGTGACTACGTCATCGCTGCCGAGGATGCCCAATTCTGCGAAGTCTTCGTCACACGAGGACTGCCACTCGAAGCCCTTGGCGCATACCTCCTGACGCGGGCACTACCACCTGCACGAGCCAAGGCGATGGCACTGCTCGGCGAGGCCATCGACGGCACCGAAGCCGAGCGCTGGGGACTGGCGAACCAATGTGTTCCCACGCCCGATCTGACCGCTACAGCAACCGCGGTGGCCACTCGATTCGCCGACGGCCCAAGTATCGGCATCGGTCACATAAAGGGCCAGATCAACGACGCCTACGAGGCAACATTCGAACAGGCATGGAAAATGGAGGTCACTTTGCTCGGTCTCGGCAGCGGCGGCGAGAGCGCTGAAGCATTCACCTCCTACGCCGAACGCCGAGCACCCAATTTTCGGGGGATGTGAATTGTCGACCACCGCCGAGACTCCGCCCACGAGAATCGTCGACGGCACCTTTCTCGCGCCGGCAACGGCCTTGTTCTTCTTCTTCTTCGCTTTCGGGATGGTGCTCCCCGTACTACCGATCTACATCACCGACACCCTCGGAGGGTCCGACCTCGCGGTCGGTATCGTCGTCGGGATCACCGCGGTATCCGCTGTCGTGATCCGTCCATGGATTCCTGCAGGCATACAGCGTTGGGGCGCAGCGCGATTGATCGCGGCATGTGGCATTCTCGGTGCGATCTCATTCATCTTCTCGGGCCTGATCGGAAGTACGGCCGGGTTGTCCGGACTTCGCCTCATCGCCGGCATCTCGCAGGCTGTGATCATGGTCGCTGCGCTGATCATCGTGAGTTCGTCCGTATCCGATACGCAGCAGGGA
Organism: Rhodococcus sp. 5A-K4; assembly: GCF_046097995.1. Lineage (NCBI taxonomy): Bacteria > Bacillati > Actinomycetota > Actinomycetes > Mycobacteriales > Nocardiaceae > Rhodococcus > Rhodococcus sp. 5A-K4. The sequence goes on along the minus strand of NZ_JBJURM010000046.1, from coordinate 7,763 downwards.
CAGGTGATCAGCTACCTCTCCGTCGCCCCGTACACGGGAATCGGACTCGGCCCTGTAGTAAGTCAGCCAATACTCGAAAATTATGGGGCAACATGGGCTTTCGCAGCCGCAGGCGTCGTGTCACTGGTCGCGACGGCGGCAATCTCGCCCAGTGCGATTCGACGTCCCGAACGCGACGTGGACGCGCCCCGGACGAAGCCCGAAATTTACCTACCCGCGTTGGTTCCAGGCGTCGTGCTGATGCTCGGCATTCTGGGCCCGGTCGCCTTGAGCACCTTCATGCCCCTCTATATCGGCGATCTCGGTTCGAACAGCCCACAATGGATCTTCCTCGGCTACTCCACCGTGATTCTCGCGGCGCGCATTCTGGGCGGCAGAATCCCGGACCGGTTGGGCGCCATGACAACCGGGGTGAGTTCAACCCTTCTGATCAGCGCCGGGTTGACCGGGATCGCGATCGCACCCTCGGTTGCGGTCGTGTACTTGGCGCTGATCCCGTTCGGGATCGGGATCGCCCTGCAGTATCCGGGTCTACTGGCACTGGTGATATCCCGCGCTCCCGATGAGCATCGATCGGCGGCGATCTCGACGTTCACGATGTTCTTCGACATCGCATCCGGCCTGGGGGCGGTACTCATCGGAGTCGCGGCGATGATCGCCGGGTATCGGGTAGCGTTCGCTGTCTGCGCGGCCGCAGCACTGTTGGGGCTGATTCTGCTGTTCCTGTATGCGTCGGCGACTGAACACCACGCGGAACCTCGGTCCGAGGCCGCGGTGCACCCCGGACCGGCCTCGGACAACCCCTGATTCAGGCCTGGACTGCCTTCCGCGCCTTCTTATCCGCCCGCAGTACCGCCTCGAAGCCAGTCATCAAGTGGGCGACACCGGCTTCGTAGTCTTCATCGGCAACCATGCTGAGAGAACGAGTCTTGATCAACTCGGCAAGACGAGGCATGTCGCCCGGGTCAATCAGTCTGCCTTGCCGCTGAGCGTCGATTGTCGGGGTCTTGGCCGACAGCTGAATCCGCTCGACCAGGATCGAGCCTCTGGTGTAGATCGACATCGATTCGTACACGTCCAACGCGGAATCAGGTGCAAACCCGGCCGCGATCAACATCTCCAGGATGTCTTCCATCACCTTGAACACTTGATGAACAGCTTCTTTGCTGTACGTCCCGAACCTGACCATACCGAGATCGCACAACACGTGATCTGAGCTGTAGATTTCGCGAGTTTTGGCAAAGTGCATTCGCAGGTACGATTTCCAATCAGACTTCTCGACAGGCAGCAGTTGCTCGAAAACTACCCGAATCGCTTCGTCCGTCATGGCGTTGAGAAGATCTTCCTTCTTGCGGAAGTACCAGTAGATACTGGTGACACCCACGTCGAGGTGCTTCGCCAACTCCGGCATCGACAGCTTGTCCAGCGTGTCGCGACGAGCGACCTCGAACGCACCGTTGATGATCTCATCGGCGCTTATAGACCCTCGTTCTCGACGTTGTCGACCGGCTTTGTCCGGCGTTGCCTGCTTCGGCATCCTGCGTCCTCCCCTATGAAAACTACGACAGTTGATGTACCAAGTGTACCAATCATACGGTAAGGTTTACTGTTGCGGACAGTTCTCGACGGCTACATCACACCTTCGGCTTTCCCCAAGGTAATCATCTCCCCGCGCGGGATACTCACAATCGGACTTTCGCCGCAGTCCTCAGAAAGTCGCGTACACAGAAGGCGTGAACCCATGCCCAGAATCGACAATTCCACCGTAGTGGGCACCACGCTGTTGCCCCCACCTCAAAATAGCGCGTGGGAATGGCAACTCGACGCGTCGTGCCGCGGAGAGCCCAGCAACACTTTCTTCGGCACCGACGAAGCGCCCGCTGACGAGTTCGAGGCCGCAGCGAAAAAAATCTGCATCCATTGTCCGGTGATACTCATCTGCCGAGAACATGCAGTCCGGACGCGCGAACCGCACGGAGTATGGGGTGGATTGTCACCGAAAGAGCGAAAGCAGCAACGGTGGCTTTACAGCTGAAACGCAATACAGGCTTGCATAACTGGATGTTGCAAGCAGCCTCAAAGAGTTTCCTGACGCCGCGATCGGATCGATGCGACAACAGTGGCCGCCGCTGCTATCAGAATCGGAAGTCGCGCTCACCGCATGGTTGCGGGCACAGCCTGAGTTACGAGTTGGCAGATCACAGCACTGAACTGTTCCCGATGGGACACGTCAATTACAGCGAGCCGGAACCAAACGGCGCCGGCCTCATTCTGAAGGAGCAAAACATGACTGAGCTGTCCGGCAAAGTGATCATCGTGACAGGCGCCGGCCAAGGCATCGGTCTGGGCGTCGCTACATATCTCGCCGAAAAAGGTGCCACCACAGTCATCGCGGAGTTCAACGCGGACACCGCCGCAGCTGCTCAGAGCAAACTAACCGGAGAAGGTCTAGATGTCCTCGGGTTGGAATGCGACGTCACCAAACGGCCCGACGTCGATAAGGTCGTCGCCAAAGCAATCGAGCGGTATGGACGCATCGACGGAGTGGTCAACTATGCTCAGTGGACCAGCCCTGGAGTACCCTTCATCGAGCAGGACGAAGACAGCCTCCGCCACTCGATGGAGTCCGGCGCGTTCGGCACGGTGCGTTTCATGCAGGCGGTCTACCCACACATGAAGAGGCAGGGCGGCGGCAGCATCGTCAATGTCACTTCCGCCACTGCGCTGCAGGGCATCTTCCCTCGAGCAGGATACGTAGCCAGTAAAGGTGCGGTCATGTCGTTAACACGAATCGCAGCCCGCGAGTGGGGCCCGGACAACATCAGAGTGAACGCCTACGGGCCCTATGCGATGACCGCAGCACTTGAGATGTGGGCGAATACGCAGCCAGAAGCATTCGAAGAGCTCAAGAAGCAATCCGCGCTGGGCTACATCGGGGACGCCGCCAAAGACATCGCCCCCGCGGTCGCGTTCTTACTGGGAGACGAATCGCACTACATGACCGGCCAGGTGTTCATGGTGGACGGCGGACAGTACGTCAGCCCGGTATAGCTGGCCAATTACCAACAACCGATCAGGCGATTGCCGTGGGACATGTGGCGGTGGGGCTCGACGGTATAAGTCAAGTCAACTGAGACACTGACGATCAGTTGTTTTGGGATTCGAGTGCGGGTTCGTTGATGTAGGTGACCTTCGGGATCTTCGGTGGTGTCGGGCGATTCGAGAACCGTGCGGGGTTCGCATGGAACGCGGCAGTCAACGTGATCTGGCGGGCTTCGTCGATGGCACCGGACGTGCCGAAATGCACCGACGCCGGCGTATGCCATCCAATACCCGAATGATGATGAATGTGATTGTATTCGTTGAAGAACCCTTCCAGAAACTCTCGCGCATCGGCAAGGGATGCAAACGATTTCGGGAAATCGTGTAGATACTTCAGGGTCTTGAACTGGGCCTCGGAGAATGGATTGTCGTTCGAGACCCGAGGTCGCGAATGCGACCGTACGATTCCGAGGTTGGTGAGCAGTTCCGACACTAAGCCTGACGTCATCGACACGCCTCGATCAGCATGCACGGTGTGCGGAGCGGTGCCGTTGCGTTCGATTGCCTCAGCGATGAATTGTTTTGCCAATTCGGCGCTTTCGTTTGTCGAGACGATCCAGGACGGGTTGTATCGGGAGTAGATGTCGATCAACACGTACAGGTGAAACCAGACGCCTTTCGTCGGTCCGCGGAGCTTGGTGATATCCCAAGTCCACACTTGCGACGGTCCGTCGGCGAGAAGTTCGGGTTTGACCTTCGCCGGGTGCGTTGCGAGCCGGCGTCGCTCACGATTTTGTCCGGCATCGGAAGCGATGCGATACATCGACGAGGTCGGGCACCAGTAGTTCCCGTCATCGAGTTCACGGGCGTATATCTGGCATATCGCCAGGTCAGAATACTTATCGGAGTTGATGACAGTGAGTACATGAGCCCGTTCGGCGGTAGTGAGCGCCTGCCCGTTGTCCGGGATCGTGCGGGGCTTTCTGGGGCCTAGCATCGGGGACTGCTGGTGCCGGTAGTGCGTGGCGCGGGAGCGTCGGATCAACGCGCAGGCGGTGCGAGTGGGGATCGACGCCGCCTTCAGTTCGTCGAAAGTACTGGTCAGTGCGTCTTCGGCGGCGGTGGCGTGTCCGTGCTCTCGGAGATGGATTCCAAGAGCGTGTGAAGTTTTCCCATGATCTCTAGCGCGGCCTCCGCTTGCGTCAATTGCTTGGCCAGTCGGGCATTCGCTCGGGTGAGGCGGTCGATCTCTTTCCGATCCGCGGCGTCAGTGTTGTTGCGTCCCTTGATGTTTTCACTCTTAACTTTGGCAGGTCGTTTGCTGCCCCGTGTCCCGCTCCATTCGCGCAGTTGCGACTGGTAGAGCCCCTCGCGGCGGAGAACTGCAGATTTCTCGCCGTACGGTGCTTGGTTGTATTCGTCGAGGATTTTGTTGCGGTATTCGGCGGTGAAGGTGCGGCGGGTTGGTTTCGGGGCCGGGTTCACCGAGTTTTCGGGTGTCGATATGGGGTTCGGGCTGTTCATGGGTGGTGCTCCAGTCATGCCCTCGGTGACATCGCTTCGTTCACTGCAAGTGTCTCATCTGATCGTGACAGAGAGGGAAGGACGATGTCGTGATCGAGGTTGTCGCGAGCAAGAACGACCACGAGATCACGGCGGTAGTCATGGAGGTGGCCCACCAGCGAAACCACTACGGCAGTAGCGGACAGCGCGCTCATTGAGGCAGTTGCCAGCCATCCCACTGCGGTCCCGGCCCAGAGCCAACCGAAAGCGGAGGCGGGAATCGGAATCTGAGTGTTGTGTCGGGTTGTGTACATCTGACTCCTTCGGATGACGTGATTCGGCCGCCAGGTCGGACGTCGTCTATGTATCGGTCAGATGGACACCGGGTGATGCCGCGCGAACTGGCGACGCTGGTGCACACGGAGTCCACGGTCATCGTCGATGCCGTCACCGAGCGTTGCCTCGCAGCCGGTGAAAACATCGTGCTGGAAGGAACATTCAGCGGGAGCGCAGTTTGGGGGGTGCTACAGGTGGCTTATTTGTGCGCATGTCCGCGATGAGTCTGAGGTGGTCTGCGGCGTCCGGAATTCGGAGCACCGCGGTTGCGCGTTCCTTCGTTCGCCGCGATGCTCGACGGTGGGACGGTGCGGTAGCGGGCGTCGCTCATGACGCGGCAGCACGTTTTGACGCTGACTCCCAATTCGGCGGTGAGCCGTAGGAGAGGTTGTGAGCGCAGCCGAAAAGGATGATCAGGCTGCGCGAGCGATCATGGAATCCGTGCGGGATCGAGCTCCTCGTTCAGGAATTCGAAAGGCAGATCGAACCGCTACAAGTTTCCGGTGACTCGTCCAATACAGCGAAAGGCAACGTGGGGCGCGATGGGTCTCCGGCGCCGCGGCAATGGGCGGTGTAGCCCACGTTTGCTGCTCGACACCTGCCTGCCATTCTGTGGAACACGCCCATTCCAATGTGTAAGTCCCAGCGGGAACATCGACGACAGTCATACTTTCGCTTTGTCCTGGGACCAGCGTGATCGGAGGATTCGGTGAGTCGCTTCCGGTTCGGCCTACGGTGAAGACGGTTTGGCCGTAGTCCTGTACGTATTCTCCTGCGGGGATGGGCTTGGCGCCCAGGCCTGCGCAGGTCACCGTGAGATCCGAATTGTTGGTGAAGGTAGTGATCACCACGTGTTCGGAAACTTCAGTCGATGCCGTCGGTGCGCCGTTTGGTGCAGCGTGGGCGAGTCCCGCGGGAGCGAACAGCGCTGCGGCAGTGTTGGAAGATGTTATGCCGAACTGCCGCAAGAACTTTGACATGAAAGAGCCCTTTCGATGAGATGTGTTGCTCCCGTAAATATGTGAAGCCTGGAAGGGCCCGGGCCGTGACGTACAACCTGGTCTGTTACCAGATTTTTCCTGAAAACACCTGGGTGCGAAATTCATGCCAGGGTATCGGCGGGTTTTCGACCACCTTCGGTGTCCCCACATGGAAGTCCGCTGCGCTCCGCCCGTATGACGAAATATCTACTTCTCCGGCTGGCCATCCGATTCTCATCGGCGGTGCCGCGTGCAACCCCCGGCGGTGCGGGCGCCAACCGATGACTCCGAGAATTTTCCGGCGGTATTGGCCGCAAATCCCGGCGTTGCTCTGATTCGTCCCCCGCCGCTTCCGTCGTGATGATTGCGCGTACCGGATCACCGATTGCCCTCCCGTTTGTCGCGCGCACCGATGTCATCGCGTCCAGTACGGCACCCGCTACGGTGATCGCACTTGAGCAAGCCGCAGCCAATGTTCATTATCTGACCTGTTCGATCCGATTACGTCACGTGTGGCCTAGGTGTTGTGGGTATGGACGTTGTTGACGCGGGACTGAAGTAGACGGGCTGGTCCTCGGCGTAAGAATGGGAGTTGCGACACAACCGTTCTCGACCAAAAAGGACCAGCCCTGTGACACACCGTAATGCCCCACTCACTGTCGAAGGAAGTCGACGACTCGTCGAGCGGTGCCAGAGCCGTCCGATCGCCCACGTCGCCGCAGAAATGGGTATCTCACGCCAATGCGCATCCAAGTGGGTCAACCGGCACCGCAAGTACGGTGACCTGGGACTGCAGGACCGATCCAGCACACCAATACACCAACCGGCCGCCACCGCGGCAGGGATCGTGACCGAGATCGAATCCATGCGACGAACCCGAAAATGGTCGGCCTCACGCATCACCTTCGAACTGGGAACCGACGGCATCGTCATTGCTCGTCGAACAGTCACGAAAATTCTGCGGAACCTGGGATTGCACCGTCGCCGGTTCATCGACCCGAACGGCGAAACCAACCGAAAACCCCAGGTCATCATTGCGAAACGACCTGGTCAGATGGTCCACGTCGATGTGAAGAAAGTCGGGAAGATCCCCGACGGCGGCGGCTGGCGTGCCCACGGCCGCGGCTCCGAGCAGGCCAAACGATCCCAGCGCCGGAAAAAGAAGAACAAACAGGCCCGCCTCGGCTACACCTACCTGCATTCCGCGATCGACGGCAACACCCGCCTGGCGTACACCGAAGCCCGCGACAACGAAACCGCTGCAACAGCCATCGATTTCATGAACAACGCCCGCGTCTTCTTCGCCGCACACGGAATCGCTCGCATCGAGCGCGTGATCACCGACAACGGATCATGCTATCGCGCAGCAGATTTCACATCTTCACTGCGAGAGGCACGGCACTACCGGATCAAGCCGTACACCCCGAAACACAACGGGAAGGTCGAGCGCTACAACCGCATCCTCGCCGAAGAACTGCTGTACTCCCGCGAGTACACCAGCGAAGCCCAGCGTCGCACCGCCGTCGAAATCTGGAATGTTCACTATAATTATCACCGACCGCATTCAACACGCGGAGGACGACCGCCTGCCGCTTACCGCCGGCACCGCGTAACTAACGTCCGTGCCTCATTCACCTAGGCGATGTATACCCAGTGGCCGTTCGAGCATTGCTGTTTCCGTCCGTCGGGGGTGTAGGTGATGACATCTTGCTGGGCTGCCTCACATGGTCCTGCGACAGCACCACCTCCACCGTTGGCTCCGGGCGGCCGCGGTGGATTGTTCACAGCCTCGAATTGGTCCGCGCAGTACCGGGTCCATGATGTCGACGTCCCATCTGGCATGACCCCCATTAAGTGACCCGCTGGTTATGAGAATCCTTCCCGCCCTGATCAAGGGCATGA